>JBJMGS010000090.1:0-4372 GCA_045807785.1 Pyrinomonadaceae bacterium | reverse complement strand
TTGAGCTTCCGATCAACCTCGGCACTGAACACTACCCGCCGGTACTTGGCCGGGCACACGATGTGATACATCAGAACTGAGACGTTGTGGCTCTTGTGGATGAACTTGCTCACCCACACACTTTAACGCAGCAAGCTGCGGGGAATGTACCCGCTGAGATTCAACGTTGAATGATCGCGCTTCTTGGTTCGCGCTGTCACGCGGCGGGCAGGGACAAGCCCTGCCCCTACGGTTGTCTGGCTACTGTTGATCGAGCCCGTTGGTCGGGACGGGGCGACCCATCGAGTTATAGATCGAGACGATCTGATCCATCTTGGCGCGCGCGTCCGAGTTACTAGGATCGTAGCGGAGAGCGCGCCGGAAGTCGCCGAGCGCGTACTTGTAAAGCGACGGCTGTTGCGCCGTGTAATAAACATTCGCGCGCTCGACGTAGGCGGCAGCAGCCGCCTTCTTGTCGGCGTCGCTCGCGTTCGCAGCCTTCGCCTTCGCCTCGGCCTGCTCGATCTTCGCGTCGAGTTCCGGCGTGGCGAGCGATGGCTTGTCGGACGAAGGTGCGCCGGCGGGTTGCGGCGCCGCGGGCGCTCCGCCGCCGTGTGCCGCAGAGATGGGCGGCACGGCGACCGTCTGTGTGCTGTTCTGCGTGGCCGCGGCGGACGAGTTCGCCGCGTTCGACGTTGACTGTTGCGACGCGCCGCAAGAGGCGCACGCCGCGAGGGCGAGGATGGCGATGGGGAGCAGGTTATAAGTACGCATCTTCAATTCGTCTCGCGTTCGGGCTCGATAACGGTTTCGCGCGCTGGCGACAACAGGTCTCACGAGCCGTTGTGACACTGCGCGCAGGTCGTCGGCGCTTTCGTGTCGGCTTTCGTCTTCTTCACGGCTTCGTGGCACTTGATGCAGTTGATGTGGTACGCCTCCGTGTTCGTCAGCGTGATCGGATCGGTGTCGTCCGGCTCGGTCACCTCCGGGATGGCGGCGAGGCTCGCGGGCTTCGTGCCCTCCTGCGCGTGGCACGAGCGGCACGTCTTGACCGGCTTGGCGTCTGGCTTTTCCAGCGACGCCGCGGTTAAAACTTCGTCGCGCTCGGAAGTCTTGAGCACGCCCTTCAACGCCGACTTCGGCTGATCCGTGTGGTGGCACTCGACGCAGCCCATCACCGACTTCAGGTCGGGGCTGTAATTCTTCGTCGCGTGATTCTCGTGGCTGAAGGAGACGGTCGGCTTGCCCTTCGGATCGTTGGTCTTGGGGTCTTTGTTGAGCACCACATCTTTCGGCTGCTTCGTGCCATCGAAGGCGAAAGAGCCGGAGGCGAGCGACGCGCGCGGGCTCACGAAGAACGAGACGGCGACGAAGCCGAGCGCCGCGGCGCACACGAGCAGAGTTTTCATGTTCACCCTTCCCTGACGTTTAGTCTGCGATTAATTTTCGGCGGCACAAAGGGGAGAAGAAAACTGACGAGTGCGTCTGCCGGTCGAAGAAAAGCGTCCGACCGCAACGGATTCTAAGACCCGCCGCGAAGCCTTGTCAATTTTCCCGCCGATGAAGATTGCGAGACGATATGACCTGGCGTCGCGGCTTCATGCTCAACCGCCCGCGCGGAACGTCTGCCCCGCGTGACAGCGCCGGCAGTCGTTAAAATGAGCCTCGCCGAAGGAGCGCCGGTCGTTGTGGCAACTGGCGCAGCTCTGCGCGCCGCCTGTCGGGAAGTGCTGAACCGGTCGCGTCGAGGTGACTTGCACAGACTGCGCGAGACCGGCGCGCATCTGGTGGCAGTCAGTGCAACCCAGACGCTGGCGCGCGCCGTGCGCCACGTGGCTGAAGCCGACGCGAAAAGAGGGCGCGTTCGTCTGTGTGCGGAAGAACCTCTGAGTAGGCGCGTGGCAGACGCCGCACGTCGCGATGTCGCGTCCCGCAGCCTGCGCCTGCGGCGTGTGGCAGGTGTAGCACTCGCGGTGCGCGGCGAGCCCCGCAGGGATGGTCACCGCAGACGAGCGGCGCGAGGCGGGTTGGTGGCAGGCGACGCAACCCTCTCTGGGTCGCGCGTCGCCCGTGTTGTGCTGCGCGTGGTCGAACCTCGCGTTGAAGCTGCGTATGCCGGGGAAGGCTTTGACGGGCGGGTTCTCGCCTTCGACGCTCGCATGACAGATGGCGCACATCGGCATGTTCGGCGTGACGAACTGCGCGAGGTGACAGTCCGTGCAGGCTTTGTGACCGGGCAGGCGCGGCTCCGCGGAGTTGTCCGCCGCGCGACGGTGGCACGAGGCGCACGCGAGCGAGGCGTGCCGCTGGCTCGCGTGCGAGAACTTCGAGAAGTCTGGCTCGCCCTGCACGAAAGTTTCGGGTGATGAGGAAATGCTGGACGAAGCGGTAGAGGCCGACGAGGTGACACCACGTGCGCCCGCGAACGAGCCCGCGAACGAGATCGTGACGAACGCGGCAACGAGACACACAAACACGGCGAGCGACAGACGCTCGCGCCAGGTTGCGCCGCGCCGCCTGACCGATCCCGGTCTTCCCTTCTCGCTCTTCACGGCATCACCTTCTTCAACTCCTCCGCGCAGCGCGGCGGCGTCAACTGCTCGATCCCCTTCGTGCCCTTCTTCTCTTTCGTCGCGCTGGCGAAGACGGCGACGTAGTGGCTGCAAGGGATTTCTTCACGGAGGCTGAGCGGCGGCGTATGGCAGAGCGCGCAGTCGAACTTCGCCTCCTTGCTCCGCGCCTTCAGCTCCTGATAGACGGAGAGGTGCATCTGCGCCGCGCCTGCGACTGCCGTGTGGCACGCCGAGGACGAGCACGTCAGCAGCCCTGCGCGATTCTCTTTCGCTCTGAGCACCTCCAACGTCTCAGCCTTACGCGCTGCCGCGTGGCATTGCAGGCAAGTGATCAATACCTCACGGCCTTCGTCGTTCAACTTCTTCTTGTGCGCTTCGAGCTCGTGGACGAATTTCGGCGTGACGCGCGTAGGCGGGAAGCTCAGGCGGGGGGTCGTCGTCAGTGCCGCCGGGACGATCCGCGCCGCGTTGGCGCCGCCCGTGTTCGGGATCGCATCTAGCTTCGACGCGACCGCAACGGGCGAGGCGAGATTCCGATGACACTTCGCGCACTGGTTGGCGTAAGGCTCCTGCTCGTGATCCGCGACGCCCTTTTGCCAGTGGCACTGGAAGCAGGTCGTGTGGCTCGTCGGCGTCGTCATGAACGTGCCGGGCGGCGGGGAGAACGCGCCCGCGCCTGTGCCCGCGCCCGGCGGCGGCGTGAGCTTCGCCGCGCTGACCTTGTGACAGTAGAGACAGGTCGCCTGAATGCTCGACTTCTCGCCGATCACTTTTTTGAACTGGATGAGCGACGTTGACTTGATGTGGTTGGCGTGGGGAAAGACGTCTGTGAACTCGGACGGCGCGGCAGGCTTCGGAAATTTGAAGCGCGCGCCCGCGCGCGGCGAGACTGAAGTGTGACAGTCTGAACAGATGGCGGGACGCGTGCCGCGGAAGAACTGCTGGCGATGACACGCGACGCACGAAGGGTGATCGGGAAAGTCCTTGATGTCGGGCTGCTCGAACGAGGCGACGACGTGGCAAGTGGCGCAGTCGCGCCTGGCGTGTGTCAGGCTGGAATGCGAAAACCTGGAATAGTCGTGTGCGGGCGCGGCGCGGCGCGGCTGCGATCTCGTCGTCGGGCGGCGCTGAATCACCGTTGACGAGACAGAAGCGACAACGGGTGAGAGGAGGAGCGCGGCGCTAACGGCGACGAAGAGCGCGAGCACGGCGGCGCGCGCGTCCGAAAAAAGCTCCCGCGCCAGCCGTCGCTGAGGGGAGCTTTCGTGTGTTCTTACTTTGCGCGAGACGAACACGCCCGATCCGTCAGACAATTTTTCCGCTCGAAATCGATGACACAAACGGCGCGGCGCGACGATCACAGGTGCAGAGTCTGACGGCGTCGGTTGTAGCACAGACGCCGGAGCGGTGACAACGTCTTCGCCCTCAGCGCGCGCCCCCGACCGCCGCGGCGGGGCGGCTCGCGCCTCCGTTCGGCGAAGGCTTCGCGGCGGGCGCGTCGAGTTCCTCGCGCAGGCGCGGCAGAGCCTCGTTGTTCGGGTTCACCTTCTCCAACTTGCCGAGCGCGTCGCGCGCGCCCGCCGCATCGCCTTTGCGGGCGAGCGCGAAGGCGAGGAATTGGAGCGAGGGCTCGTGGTTGGGATCGTTTTCGAGCGCGCGTCGGAGTTCTTTGATCGCGCCGTCGTAGTCGGGCGGCTGGCTGAGCAGCAGGACGCGACCGAGGCTCGCGCGGACGTTAGCATCCGCCGGCTGCTTGACGAGCGCGGCGGTGTACCACTTCTCCGCTGCCTTGAAGTTGCCGGCGTCGTCGTTGACGTGGC
>JBJMGS010000089.1:0-1812 GCA_045807785.1 Pyrinomonadaceae bacterium | reverse complement strand
GTCGATGAAGACGACGTCGATCGGGAAGCGCATGAAGAACATGTGCACCGAGCCGGACCGGTCGATGAGCATCCCCTCCCCCGGCTCGAGCCCGTCCCGGCCGAGCAGCCCGCGGGCGCGACCAAACGAGCTCTCGGGAATCTCGCACCGCTCGCAGACGATCGTCCCGTCGGCCGTGCGCACACTCGCGAACGTCGAGACCATGCGTCGCGAGCTAGGAGCGTCGGCCCTTGCTGATGACGAGGCGGACCTTCGCGCCGTGCTTCAGATGCCGTCCCGCCTTGGGCCGTTGGGAGATCACGCGACCCTTCTTGACCCTGCTGGAGAAAGCGCGCTTGACCCTGCCGAGCGAGCACGAGTGGGTTCTCAGCGCGCGCTTCGCCGCCTTGAAGGTCTTGCCCTTAAGCTTCGGAACGACGCATGGCGGCGCGGGCAGCGCGTTCGCCGTCTCGGTCACCTCGGCAGCGGCGTTGTAGTTGCTGTTGCCGGCCTGGTCGTACCTGACCGTGCAGGCGCCCGTGGCGCTGGTCATCGTGAACGTCGCGCCCGAGTTCGAGCAGGCGCCGCCGCTGGAGAAGGTCACCGCGTCGCCCGAGCCACCGCCGACCGCGGCGACCGTGAAGTGAGAGCCGAGCGTTGCCGAGGAGGGAGCGTGCTTCGTGACCGTGATCGACTGGCCGGCCTTCGTCGCGGCCACCGACTCGGTGACTGCGGGTGCGGGGCTGTAGTTCGAGTTCGCGTTGCCGGCCTGGCCGTACGTCACCTGGCAGGCGGTCGTGCCGCTCGTCATCGTGAACGTCGCGCCGGAGTTCGAGCAGCCCCCTCCGCTCGAGAACGTCACGGCGTTGCCCGAGGCACCGCCGGTCGCAGCCACGGTGAAGTGGGAGCCGAACACAGACGAGGACGGAGCGTGCGTGGTGACCGTGATCGCCTGGCTCGCCTTCGTCGCGGTCACCGACTCGGTCACCTCCGCCGCGGCGTTGTAGTTGGCGCTCGCGGCCTGGTCGTACCTGACCTGGCAAGCGGTCGTTCCGCTCGTCATCGTGAACGTCGCGCCCGAGTTCGAGCAGCCCCCGCCGCTCGAGAACGTCACCGGGTTGCCCGAGGCACCGCCGGTCGCGGCGACCGTGAAGTGAGAGCCGAACACCGCCGAAGGCGGACCGTGGGCCGTGACCGAGATCGTCTGGTCGGCCTTGCTGACGGCCAGTGCCCCGGATCCGGTCGAGGAGTCGAGCCCGCTGTGAGCCGCGAAGGAAGCGCCGACGCCCGCCGGGTAGGAGCCGGCGGAAATGCCGGTCAGGCTGACGCCCGATACGGACGCCACGCCGCTCGAGTTCGTCTGTGCGCTGCCGACGCTCGCCCCGTTCACGGTGAAGTCGACCGACTCGCTCGCGACGGGCGTCCCGTTGTTCACGAGCGTCGCGGAGAGGTTCGTCGTGCCGCCGAACGTGCCGCTCGCGGAGTCGACCGCGAGCTGTGTTGCCGTCGGCGAGGCGTCGGTGAAGCAGACGCTCACGCTCGACAGCGACGGCGTGACCGAGCCGCTGTTCGTCGACAGGAACGCCTTGTACTCGACGTAGCGCATCCCGTCGAACTGGCCGAGGCTCGCGCCGCTCGTCGTGAAGAACGTGTTTGCGGTGCCGTCGGGGCCGACGAAGGTGAAGGGTCCGTACTGGCTGTTGCTGCCGGCGACCTGGAACTTCACGCTCGTTCCGGCAGGCGTGCTCGCCGTCCAGGAGAGCGTCGTCCAGTCCGGCGTCCCGCCCGGCTTCGGGTTCGCGTCCTTCAGCGAGGAGACGAGGGTGCCCGCCG
>JBJMGS010000088.1:0-11227 GCA_045807785.1 Pyrinomonadaceae bacterium | reverse complement strand
GTAGAGCCCTTCGTCAGCGAGCTGGCGGAAGAGGCGGATGATCTCGGCGCGCGCCATCGGATCGAGACCGTTCAGGGGCTCGTCGAGAATGAGCACGCGCGGGTTGTGCGCGATGGACTGCGCGAGGCGAATGCGCTGGCGCATCCCCTTGCTGTAGCCCGCCACTTTCCGATCCGCCGCCTCGTTCATCGACACACGGTCGAGCGCGGCGTCGGTCAGATCGTTGACTTCGCCCCGCGTGTAGCCGTGGACGGAGAGGTACGAAGAGATGAACTCCCTACCGGTCGCGCCGCGGGGAAAAGAGTCGAACTGCGAGCAGTAGCCGACCGTGCGGAACAGCCTTTCGGGCTCGTGCGGGGTCGCGCCGAGGACGCTGATCTTCCCGCGCGTCGGGCGCAACAACCCCGTCATCAGGTTCATCAGCGTCGTCTTGCCCGAACCGTTCGGGCCGACGAGGCTCGTGATGCCCGGCGCGATGGCGAGGTTGACGCGGTTGACGCCGAGTATCTCGCCGTAGAACTTCGACACGTCGTCGAAGACGATCATCTTTTCCGGCGCGAATTGTTTCGCGTGCGCGACCGCCGCCGCGCCCGCCCCCGCCGCCGTCGTATCCGTGACGCCCGTCGTCATTATTTCACCACCTCGTAGGCGCGCACCTTGCGCATCAGCAGCCACAGGCAGAACGCGCAGACGAGCGCGATGACGAACCAGGAAGCCCACAAGGGCGGCTCGCGCAGCACGAGGTCCACGAAGTGCTCGGGTTCATTGATGAACGGCCCCTCGCGGCTGATGCGCCCGCGGATGTGCCCGGTCACCGGCTCGAAGAGGCCGAAGAGGCCGAGCCAGATGTTATTCATCAGCGCGCCGAAGCTGAAGAGGTGGCCGATGCGCGTCAGAAACAGCCCGTTGATGATCTCGCCGAAGGCCGAAGGGATGAAGAAGATGCCGAGCAGCGCCCCGCTCGCCACCACGCGCCACTTGACCAGCGCCGAGACCGAGAGCGAGAGCAGCGACAGGAGCACGATCCAGATCGCGCTCGCCAAAAAGATCGACCCGGCGATCCACAGGTTCGTCCAGCCCCAGCCGAAGCCTTCGAGGTACGCCTGAAAGAGGAAGAGGAGCAGCCCCGGCACCCACGTCACGAGCGAGAGCAGGATCGCCACGACGCTCATCTTCCCCGCGACATACTCGGCGCGCGAGAACGGTCGGCAGAGATAGAGCGGCAGCGCGTTGTTCGCCATGTCGCGCGAGACGAGCGGCGGGCCGACCAGCACGACGAGGAGGAAGGCGAGCGAGCACTGGAACGTCGTGAAGTAGTGGAAGAACGAGGCGTTGATCGGCGCCAGAGCGCGCACGTCGCCGATCTTCAGCAGCGCGAGCGCGTTGACGTTGTGGTGCAGGTAGATGATGCACGACGCGATCACGGGGAAGAGGAAGCACAGTGCGTAGAACGCGACGAAGAGCTTCGAGCGGAACACGTCGCGGTAGGCGTGGCGCGGGATGACGAGGAAGCGCGACCACGCGGGCGTCAGCCTGCCGGCGTACTGCCGGTAAGAATGTTCATACACCGCCATGGCCGTTACCCCCTTTCGCCGCGCCGACACGCCCGCCGTTCTGTGACCCGGCTTCTTCGCCTTCCATCGCCTTCAGGAAAATGTCTTCGAGCGAGTCACGCTTGAAATTCAGGCGGCGAATCTGCACCTGACTCTGGTTCGCCAGCCGGTAGAGGTCGCCGATCTCGACGCCCTCCTGCATGACGAGTTTCAGCCGGCGCTCGCTCGTCTGCGCGTACTCGCACCCCAAGCGCCCGACCGCGTCGGCGAAGGCGGCGCGGTCGCCGCCGCGCATCTCCAGCTCGATGAACTTGCGGTTCGCCCGGCGCTCCTCTTCGAGGTTGCAGTTGGCGGCGAGCCAGCCGTCTTTCAGGATCAGTATCTCGTCGCAGCACTCCTCGACGTCGCGCAGCAGGTGCGAGGAGAGCAGGATGCGCGCGCGCCCCGAGTCGCGGATTTCGCGGATGAGCCGGATCATGCGCGCGCGCGTCGGCGGGTCGAGCCCGTTGGTCGGCTCGTCCAGGACGATCAGCTTCGGCCCGTGGACAATCGCCTGCGCCAGCTTGGCGAGCTGCTTCATGCCGAGCGAGTAGGTGTCCACGTTGCGGTAGCGCGCCTCCCCGAGCCCGACGTAAAACAGCGCCTCGTGCGCGCGTTCGAGCGCCGTCTCCGAAGGGATGCCGGACAGCTCGGCCATCAGGCGGACGAAGTGGACGCACGACATCTTGGCGATGAACGAGTCGCGCTCAGGCATGTAGCCGACCTGCGAGCGCACGAGCTTGGCGTCGCGCGCGATGTCCTGCCCGAAGATGCGCGCCGTGCCCGTCGTCGGTCGGTAAAAGCCGAGCAGCGTGTGGATGAGCGTCGTCTTGCCCGCGCCGTTCGGACCCAAGAGACCAATCGCGCGCCCCGACAGCGCGCCGCGCAGGTCTTTCAGGATCGCGCGCTTGCCGAAGGTGACGCCCAAGCCGTCGAGTTCGATCACAGGTGTCATGTCTGTTGATGCCATTGCGATGTAGAACGACGCGTGCGTTCGTCAAGTTCAATGTTAGCGCTGCAAGTTCAATCTTAACGCCTGGCGCGGACGCGTCGGCGACTCGGATCAGTTGCGCGCGACGGGCTGCGCCGCGCCGGGTTGGTTAGGGTTGTCGCCCCGCGCGGGCGCGGGCTGGCGGTTATTGAGCAGCCGCTCGATCTCCGGGCACTTCTTCTTCGAGACGTAGAGGACGGCGTGGTTGATGACGCTGCGCTTGACGTTCAGATCGGGCGCGGCTTTGAGAAGCAGCGTGACCGTCTCGACGGGGCACGGGTGCGTGGCGGCGCGGTCGAGGTCGGAGAGCCTGCCGAGCGAGCCGCCCGCGACGGCGTAGGAGAGCGCGTTCTCGTCGCCGTTCGTCGCGCGCGCGTCCGCGCCGTGCGCGAGTAGGAACTTGACCATCTCCGCGTCGTCGTACTTCGCCGCGAACATGAGCGGTGCCACCCCGTCCTCGGTCTTCTGTGCGGCGCAATCGCCCGCGCGAGCGTTTACGTCCGCGCCGCGCTCGACGAGCAGCCGCGCCGCGTCGTGCTGGTACTTATGGAGCGCATGGAGGAGCGGCGTCCAACCCTGTGAGCAGTCGCGCGCGTTCACGTCGGCTCTGGCGTCGAGCAGCGCACCGATGGCTGCGGTGTCGCCAGAGCGCGCGGCGTAGGCGAGCGGCGTGGGGCCTTCAGCGTCGCGCGCGTTCACGTCCGCGCCCCGTGCGATGAGAGTTTCCACCGACGAAGCGTCGCCGGACTGCGCCGCGCGCGCCAGCGGCGTCGAGGCGGGATGCTCGCGTTTCAAATAGCTCACGACCGCGACGCCGAGCGCGAAGGCGACGAGGGCGGCGGCGAAGATGATGAGACGGCGTCTCACGGCGATTCCAAAAAAACCAAGACACTATCAGAACCAACCGGACTTGCTTCGCGCCTTTGCGTGAGAATGATTTTCTCGCAAAGGCGCGAAGGCGCAAAGGGGAGATGCCCGCGTGCTACTACTTCTGGGCATGCTTCGCGTCTTCAGCTTTCACGCGCTCGTCCATCGCTTTCACCTTCTCATCTATCGTGCGGACTTTATCGTCAGCCGCCTTTACCTGATTGCCCGCACCCTTGCCGCCCATCGCCTGCATGAGAATGTTCTGCATGGCGAAGGAGTTCGGCAAACCGAGGATGCTCGACGGCCCGAGCCCGAAGGGGCCGCCCTCCGTGTTGGCGGCGATGGTGATGCGGTCGCCCTGCGCGTAGGCGTAGGCGAGCGTGGGCGGCGCGTCCGCCGCGAGCGCGGCGATTGCCTTGCGCTGCTCTTCCGGTAACTGGCTCGCCACCGTGCCCGCCACGCCGCTCGCGAGCGGCTGCATCAGCCCCGCGAGGTCGTGGTAGAAGATCGCCGAGAAGTTCGCGTTGTTGTCCGCGGGCAGGGCCGAGGTGAAGCGCTGCGACTTCAGCAGGGTCGTCCCCGACTCGCGGTACTGCAAGGCGAGCTGGAGCATCGCCTTCGTCGGCGCGACGATCATGTAGCCGTTCGAGTAGGTGTAGTTCACCTCGAAGCCGAAGTCAACGGAGCGCAGTTTGTAGTAGGTCTGCGCGCCCTCGGTCGTGTTCTCCCAGGCCAGACCTTTCTGCCCGTGCTGCGCGGCGAAGCCATTCAGCTTATCGACGACGCGCTCGAACGTGCCCTGCAGCTTCGGCTGGTCGTACACTTCGAGGATCATCTTCCACGAAGGCGTTGGCAGGATGGGGCCGTCGATGGCGAAGGCGTACTCGCCGCCCAAGGGAGCCGCGAAGTCGCGCTTGATGTCGAAGCCCTGCTGCGTTTCCAGATCGCGCAACTGCTTGCGCGCGTCGGGCGCGACCGTCTCCATGAAGCCGAAGAGATCGTCAACCAGGAGTGCGGGCTCTTTGACGACGAAGGCCGTCGCCACGTTCGCGTTCGGCGAGACGAACTCGAGCGCGCCCATTGGGCCCGGCGCGGCGAGCCAGGAAGCGATCCCGCGGCGCTGCTCGTTGAAGGTCAGCACGGCGCGGCTCTGCGTCTTGGAGTTGACCTGCTTCTGCTCGACGACGACGTGCTTGAGGCTCAGCAGTCCGAGCTGGCGGAAGCCTTCCATGTGCCGTTCGGCGTCGGGCTTGCCCACCTCTTCGCGCGCCAGCGCCTGACCGACGATCTTCTCAAGGTCTGCGGCGACGATGAGCCCCGCGCCGTCCTTGTAAACTTCCGCGAGCCGCTGGTGGAACGAGCTGCTGACGAAGCCGTTCGCGTTCGGCGTGTTCAGGTTCGTCTCCATCGTCCGCAGCGCGTCGAGCTTCGGCGAGGCGACGAAGAGATCGTTGCTCACCCAGACGTAGAGCCGGTCGTTAGAGTGCTCTTCCCGCAGACGCTCACCCTTCGGCTGCGCCGTCTTCACGGCGGGAGCGGCGGGCGCGGACTTGGTCGCCGCGGCGGGCGTGCTGGCGTTGTCGTCGCCGACGAACGTCGCCGGGTCGTCAACAAACGTGACGTGCGCGTCGCCGCTGCCGTCCTTCGTCATCTCCGCGAGCTGTTTTTCGGCGAAGGGGCGGAAGCCGGCGGCGTCTTTCAACTCGCCGAGCACGACGATCTGGCTCGGCTCGCCTTTGGCGTCCATCCCTGCGGCGACCACGATCTCGTCGCCGAGGTAGGAGCCGAACTCGCGCACGCGCTCGATGATCTTATCGTCGGCGATGGCGTTCGCACCCGAGTGCGTCTTGCCCCACCACTCGGCGAGCGCCGGGTTCTGCTTGATGCGCTCCTGCATGATCTTGTGCGACTCGGCCAACTGCTCGCTGATGTTTGGCAGCGCGGCGTAGAGCACCGTGTTTTCGGGCGCGAGGTCGAGGAAGCGCGAGGAGTAGCGCACGCCGACACGCGCGAAGTTCTGATCGAGGTCTTTGCGCGCCGCCGAGAGCGTCGTGACGAGGCTGGCGTACTTCGCCGCGTTGCGGCTCCAACCAAGCTCGTCGCGCACGGGCACGCGCTCAATCGCCGCGTTCGACACGCCCTGATCGCCGGGGCGGAGCACCTGCTCGCTCGAAGCGTGGTTGAAGTGGACTTCGCCCTCGACGACCGAGACGCGCGAGCCCTTCGTGCCGGCGGCGACGGCGAAGGTCGTGCCCGTCACGGAGACGAGCGAGTCGGGCGTCGAGACGAACAAGTGCCGCTTGATCTGCTTGGCGGCTTCGATGATCACGTCGCCGCGCTCAAGGTGCAGAGTCGTGCCCTGACCATTTTCCGTGACGTAGAACTCGCTGCGCTCGCGCATCTCGACCTGCGAGCCGTCGGCGAGCTTCAAGACCGCGTTCGACTCTTTCGCCGCGCGGACGTGCTCGCCCTTCTTGATCTTCTCGCCCGGCGCGACGACCGTCACGCCCGTGCCCGTCACCTTGTAGATCGCGCCGTTGGCGCTCTCAAGGGTCGCCGCGAGCGTCGTCGTGCCAAGGTCGAAGTGCTGCACGACGAAGTACCCGGCGAAGCCGAGGACGGCGACGATGGAGGCCGCCATCGCCATGCGCCATGCGGGCGTCATCGTCCACGTCGAGCGCACGGGCTTGCGCGTCGCGCGAGTGGCGACGGCGCGTCCGCCCTGGCGCGCATCTTTGAGAGCCTTGCGGCAGGGCACGCACTCGTGCGTGTGGTCTTCCAGCAGCAGGCGGCGCGCAGGCTTCAACTCGCCGCGCAGGTAGGCGGGGATAAGCGACTGGTAATCGGCACAGCCGCTGATATGATCCGCGACTGTGGCGCTCGCGGGAATCGCTTGCGCGCTATCCGTTGTCGCAGAGGCTTCGGCGACGCGCGCCCAGACGCGCGACGTGGCGCCGTCTAGCGTCGCGCCGTCGAGTCGCTCGCGGCGGATGCCTTCGATGGCACGGTCGAGGATGGCGTCGAGTTCCTGTTTATTACGCTTCATGATGTCTCTCCATGTACTCGCCGATTTCGCGGCGCAGGCGCGTCCGGGCGCGGTGCAGTGTGACGGCGACGACCATCTGCGAAGTGCCGAGCATCTCGGCGATCTCGCGGTTGTCGTAGCCCTCGAAATACCTGAGCGCGAAGACGGCGGCGGCGCGCTCGCCGAGGCGTGCGACCGCCTCGCGGATAAGCTTGCGCATCTCCCTGTCTTCGTGCTCCTCAGCCGGGTTCAAGACGGAACTCTCGAACTCTCTGGGCGTCGCCTCATCGTCCATTGAAACTGATTTCGAGCGCGTCCGGCTGCGCAGCAGATCGAGCGAGGCGTTGACCGCCGCGCGGTGCAGATAGCTGCCGGGACTCGGCGAGAGGTCTTTCTGATCTTTGCTCGAAGCGAGGCGCAGAAAGACCGTCTGCAACACGTCTTCGGCGTCCGCCGGACTGCCCGTGATGCGGTAGGCGGCGCGGAAAACCTGTTCATTGTGATCTCGGAAGAGCCGTTCCAGCTCGCCGTGCGCGGGTGCGTTCATGGGAACTGCCTTGAGGTGCGAGGCTGCCGTGGTGATGGCTGCTGCTGTGGGCACGTCTTTCTCCTTTACGTCGTCTCCACCCATAAAACGCACCTCCGGGGCGATTATTAACGTCGCGTTCGAGTTTTTTTGCAACAGCGGAGTGCGGCTTCAACGCGGCAGTATTCGTAGGGGCAGGGCTTGTCCCTGCCCGCCGCGCGACAGCGATGATATAGCTGCTCGTTGAAGTTGAAGCACCGGCAACTTGATCATCGGCTTCGCCGATACGGGCAGGGACAAGCCCTGCCCCTACAGTTTTGCCATGCGCTCTTAGATTTCAGCCGCGCGGCGCAGGTGTGGTAAATACTTGCCATGCCTGTCCGTCCACGCAAAGCCCCGCGCTGGCTCAAGCCATCGCTGAGTTGGCTGCTCGTCTTCGTGCCCGTCGCGATCCTGCTGCGCTTCCTTCCGTCGCTGGGGAACCCGACGGCGCTCTTCGTCGTCTCGTGCCTCGCCATCATCCCGCTCGCCGGCCTGATGGGGCGCGCCACCGAGCATCTCGCGGAGCACGTCGGCGCGGGCGCGGGCGGGCTGTTGAGCGCGACGTTCGGCAACGCCGCCGAACTGATCATCGCGCTCTTCGCTTTGGCGCGCGGGCTCGACGGCGTCGTCAAGGCTTCGATCACCGGCTCGATCATCGGCAACGTCCTGCTCGTCCTCGGCGCGTCGCTTCTGACGGGCGGGCTGAAGTTCAAGCGGCAGGAGTTCAACCGCACGGCTTCCGGGGTGAATGCCACGGCGCTGACGCTCGCCGGGATCGCGCTCGTCATCCCGACGGTTTTTCATCAGGTGGCGGCGCGCTCTGCGGTCGCGGCGGGCGGCTGGACGCCTGAGCGAGAGCAGCAGCTCTCGCTCGCCATCGCGGTCGTGCTCTTTTTGACTTACGGCGCGTCGCTCGTCTTCTCGCTCATCACGCACCGCAAGCTCTTCACCGGCGCGGATTCCGACGGCTACTGTTCGGACGTCGGCAAGGAGTTGACGCTCGCAGACGAAGGCGGCGCGCGTGGCTCGGCGCGCAAGTGGATCGTGATGCTGCTCATCGCGACCGCGTTCGTCGCGCTGATGGCGGAGTTTCTGGTCGGCGCGGTCGAGCGGGCGAGGGAGAGTCTGGGGCTGACGGAAGTCTTCGTCGGCGTGATCGTCGTCGCCGTCATCGGCAACGCCGCCGAGAACTCCGCCGCGATCCTGATGGCGACGCGCAACAAGATGGACTTGAGCCTCGGCATCGCCTTGGGGTCGAGCTTGCAGATCGCTCTGTTCGTCGCGCCGCTGCTCGTCTTCGCATCGTATCTGTTCGGGCGGCCGATGGATTTGGAGTTCACCATCCCGGAGATCGACGCCGACGTCGCCGCCATCTTCATCGTCGAGCAGATCGCGAGCGACGGCGAGAGCAACTGGCTCGAAGGCGTGCAGCTCCTCTCCGTCTACGCCATCCTCGCCATCCTCTTCTACTTCCTGCCGGACGCGCACGCCGCCGCGACACAAGGTTTGACGCATCCTTGAGCCAGACGGTCGTTGACTTTGCGACCATTTTGGATAAGCATTCGCCGGACTCATTGAAAGGACGAACGTCAAATGCTTCTCCGCCCACACGCCCGCATGCTTGTCGCCGCCGCCCTGTTCGTCGCCGCGTCGCTGACCATCCCGCCCGTCGCGCGCGCGCAGTCGTCGCAGCTCGGCGCGTTGGACTTCCCCACCTCGACCGCCTCGAAAGAGGCGCAGGAGCACTTCGTCCGTGGCGTCGCCGCCCTCCACTCGTTCTGGTATCAGGAGGCGCGCGATGAATTCCGTGCGGCCTCGCAACTCGACCCGGACTTCATGATGGCTTACTGGGGCGAGGCGATGACTTTCAACCACCCGCTCTGGGCGGAGCAGGACGCGGACTCGGCGCGAGCCGTCGTCAAGAAGTTGCGCGACGACGCGAAGCTCACCCCGCGCGAGCGCGGCTTCATCGGCGCGCTCAGGCTGCTCTATGGCGACGGCGACAAGCTCGCGCGCGACGAGGCTTACGCCGCGGCGATGTCGAAGGTCTATCGGGACAATCCCGCAGACATGGAAGCCGCGACCTTCTACGCGCTCTCGCTGCTCGGCACGGTGCGCCCCGGCGACACGGGCTACGCCCGCCAGATGAAGGCGGGAGCCATCGCGCTCGACGTTTACGCGAAGAATCCGAACCACCCCGGCGCGGCGCACTACATCATCCACGCCTTCGACGATCCCGAACACGCGATCCTCGCGCTGCCCGCCGCCCGCCGCTACGCAGAGATCGCGCCGGCCGCGTTCCACGCCCGACACATGCCCGCGCACATTTTCCTGCAACTCGGCATGTGGGACGAAGCCGCCGCCTCGAACGAGTCTTCATGGAAGACCTCGACCGAGTGGGTCGAGCGCAAGCAGCTCGCGCTGGGCTCGCGCGACTACCATAGCCTGCACTGGCTGACCTACATCTATCTGCAACAGGGCCGGTTCGCCGACGCCGAAGCCTTGCTCGCCCTCAAGGAGCGGGACATGGCGGCGAGCAACTACGACGCCGCGGTCTCGCGCTCCTACGCCGAGACGGCTGCCGCGTTCGTCGTCGAGACGGGGCGGTGGGACAGAGCCGCCGCGCTGCTCGCGACGCTCGACAAGACGAACAAGTCCGCCTCGGCTTACGCCGCCGCGCCCACAGATGCCTGCCACGCGGGTTCAACCGCCATGCCAGTCACGCCAGCGCCGAAGCCGTCGGCGGCGACGCGCGACGATATTTTCGCCTCTATGAACGCGCTCTACCTTCGCGGGCTTGCCGCCGCGTACACGAAGGACGCGGCGACAGCCGGGCAGACGGTCGCCGCCCTGCGCGCCCTGCGCGAGCCGGTTGCGGGTCGTCCGGTGGCGAAGCGCCTGGAGGGAAAGGAGCTTGAGATCAGTGCCGTCTTAAGCGCGTCGCAAGGAAAGTTTGACGAGGCCATCGAGATGATGAAGCGCGCGACCCGGCTCGAAGAAGAGTTGGCGCCGCCTTCGGGTCCGCCCGACTTCTTCAAGCCGACGCACGAGCTGTTCGGCGAGATTCTCTTGCAGGCGCAGCGACCGAAAGAGGCCGCCGCCCAGTTCGCCATCTCGCTCGCGCGCCAGCAGAATCGCCCGCGCTCGCTGCTCGGCGCGGCGCGCGCGGCGAAGGAGAGCGGCGACGCGCGCGGCGCGGTCGCGGCCTACACGGAGTTGCTCAAAGTCTGGAAGCGCGCCGACCCGCAGGTCGCCGAAGTTCGCGAGGCGCGCGCTTTCGTCGGGCAGACGGCGCAACGTTGAGGACGGCACGTCGTCGCTTCGACCGCGCGGCAAAGGTTGCCGCCGTCGCCTCTGATCGAGTTTAATGTGGTTCCGTCACGGAGGGCTCTCGCGTTTCGTCCAGCTTCTCACGGAGGTTCGTTTGATGATCCGAAAACTCTTAGCCGCGCCGGTGCTGCTCGCGCTCGCCGCCGCAGCTCAAGCGCAGGCTCCCGCGCAGACGCCCGCGCCCTCGGCGGCACCGCCCACCGCGAGGCAAGCGCCGCCGCCCGCGCCCAAGACCAACCTGAAAGTCGGAGACCTCGCTCCCGACTTCACCCTGCCCGACACGAAGGGTCAGCCGGTACATCTGGCGGACTTCCGCGGCAAGAAGAACGTGATTCTGGCGTTCTACGTGCTCGCCTTCACGGGTGGTTGAACGGCTGAGATGAAGGCGTATCAGGCTGATATCGCCAAATTTGAAGCTAACGACACGCAAGTCTTCGGCATCAGCGTCGACAGCTCTCCGGCCAACGCGCGCTTCGCCCAAGACCTCGGCTTGACCTTCCCGCTCTTAAGCGACTTCGTCAAACGTCAGGTCGTCAAAGACTACGGCGTCTTCAGCGAGGCGGGCGGCTACGGCACACGCGCCACCTTCCTCATCGACAAGGAAGGGATCATCAAACACATCGAGCAGGGGCGCACGGCGGTTGACCCCACGGGCGCGTACAACGCCTGCAACCTCCTGACGCACAAGGCCGGGACGGACAAGCAGTAGCCGGTACTCAACCCTGGGAGCGCGGGCATCCTGCCCGCCAAAGCGTGCGCGAACACGCTTGAAAGGTTAGCGCCGCCACTCAAGCGTCGGGTGGCGGCGCTTCCATTTTTCGCGCGGTCGCGCTCAATGCGGGCAGGATGCCCGC
>JBJMGS010000087.1:0-2705 GCA_045807785.1 Pyrinomonadaceae bacterium | reverse complement strand
GAGACGAAGCGGATCGTCGAGAAGGCTTGGGGTTACGCACACATATTGCGCGAAGAAGGGCTGTCGTATCTCGCCTACATCGAGCAGATCACGTTCCTCCTGTTCCTGAAGATGGCGCATGAGGTCTCCTCGCGCCAGCCAAGCCGCGCGCCTCTGGTTCCAAAGGGTTGCGGATGGGACACGCTTGTAACCAAGACAGGCGCTGCGCTCAAGGACCATTACGACGACGTACTCGAGCGGCTGAGTCGGCAACGCGGCATGCTCGGGGATATCTTCAGGAAGCCGCGCCCCGAGATCGAGAACCCGCGCACGCTGCGCCGTCTCATCGTCGATCTAATCGATGCAGAGACTTGGACGGCGATGGATGCGGATGTAAAGGGCGACATCTACGAAGGCCTGCTGGCGCGTACCGCGTCCGAGTCTCCGAGAGGGGCCGGGCAATACTTCACGCCGCGCCCGCTGATCACGGCAATAGTGGAATGCATTCGGCCCACGCTAGCAGATACCGTTTGCGATCCGGCGGCTGGGACAGGTGGGTTTCTCCTCGCTGCGCATCGGTTCGCGTCACAAAGTGCCGGCGGGGGATTGACGAAGAAGCACCGGGCGCACTTGCTGAGCGGCTTGGTTCACGGTTGGGAGTTGGTGCCAAATACAGCTCGGCTCTGCGTCATGAACCTGTATCTGCACGGGGTCAATGCCGATCCGTCGCCGATACACGTAGGCGCGGATGCCCTCGCCTCGCCCGCCGAAGACAAGTTTTCCGTTGTGCTGACAAACCCGCCGTTCGGGAAGAAGGGCACTCTGCCCAGTGCAAACGGGGACGCAGATAGTGACGACGACGCCCCCCGAGCGCGAGCAGAATTTTGGGCAATCACGGCCAACAAGCAACTCAATTTCGTACAGCACGTCTACACGCTTTTGGGCGAAGGCGGTCGTTGTGCAATCGTTGTTCCTGACAATGTGCTTTTTGAAGGCGGAGCTGGTGAGGCAGTCAGGCGCAACCTGCTCGAAAAATGCAACGTACACACCTTGCTCCGTCTACCGCCTGGCATCTTCTATGCGCAGGGCGTAAAAGCCAACGTCCTGTTCTTCGATCGTCACCCACCGCCGCGGCGTGGGACGCTATGGGTTTATGACCTGCGCACACAGAAAAACTTCACACTTCGTCAGCGACAGATTCAGCGCACCGATTTCAATGAGTTTGTTGCATGTTTCATGGCCGGCAAGATCAACCGGCGAAAGCCGACGTGGAGTGCTGAGCAACCCGACGGCCGGTGGCGCTCCTTCGCCCATGACGATCTTCGGCAGCGAGAGAAGCTCAACCTTGACCTGAATTGGTTGCGAGATGACGGCATGACCCGCGAAATGCCACTACGAGACCCGCGCGAGTTGGCCGACTCAATTACTGCGGACCTGCAACGGGCGGTCGAGCGATTCAGGGCGGTGACGAAGCGGCTGCGTTAACTTTCCAAAGTGGAGCCCGAACAGAGGGCGGTTCGAAGGGGAGGCGGAACAAAGGGGATGCGTAGAACGCCGTTCACTTAAGCCGCAAGTCCGCGCCGCGGGCCGATCAAAGGGGCCGATCAAAGGGGAGAAGTACATATTCCGGCGCGCCACGCGACCCCCAGGGCAGAGAAAAGGTACACAGTACGGTTCCGTTCCCCGACCCCCGCGCCTCCAGGTTCTGACGGTCGAAGACCTGCTCAACGGCAAAAAGCTCGACCTGCCGGCGTGGCACATCCGGACGTTTAAGAAGGCCCCCACGGCGAAGGGGGCGAAACGGAAGGAGGCGGAGTTGTTCTGAACACGCTTCGGATGTCGACGCGGACCGACGCGCTCTAAGGTATTTCGCACGTCCTTGCGACCGAAGCGTGACGTGATAGCATCGGCGTAGGCCGGGGGCCGGTTCAACGAAGTCGGACTTCCATGTCTGCCGCAGAGCGGCGACCGCTGCACGTCTTGGTTGTAGACGACCACCTCGCGAGCGTGGAGGCACTGGTGCGCCTGCTCCGGCACGAGGGGTGCGAGGCGTTCCAGGCGTCGAACGTCGCGCAGGCGATGCGGATTGCACAGTCCCGGCGTCTGGACGTCCTGGTCGCCGACATCACACTGCCCGACGGCGACGGGCGTGAACTGCTCCGCCGCGTCTCGGCCCTGCACCCCCGCGTACGCGGCATCGCAGTCACCGGGCACGCGGGCATCGAGTACGAAGATACGTGCCGGCGGGCGGGTTACGAGCGGATGTTCACCAAGCCCTTGCTCTTCGCCCAACTCCTCGTCGAGCTGTTCCCCGTCTTCACCCCGGGCCGGGCCGAAGGGGCCGGTGCGCCCATCGCCATTATTTGACACGGGTGGCGGAACAGCGACTTCGACCACGACGGCCGCGTACCGTCCGGTGCCCCGACGGCGGCGGGGCGGATCAAAGGGGGGCGGATCAAAGGGGATAAGTACGAATGCCGTTCACTTAGCGCGTAAGCCCGCGCCGTTGCTGCAGTTACTACACTCGCGCAAGACGCGGCCTCCTGTTAGGCTGATGGTGCTGAGTCACCAACCCACAGGAGGCCACGGATGGTCAGTGTCCCGCGCGCGGTGGCGCGGATCAAGTCGGACCTGGGGAAGTACCTGCCGGGGTGTTCGGTCGAGGCGGCGTGCCGGGAGGCGGGGCACCGCTGGCGGGAGCGCAAGCTCGGGCCGGGTCTGACGCT
>JBJMGS010000086.1:0-2022 GCA_045807785.1 Pyrinomonadaceae bacterium | reverse complement strand
GGTTGCTGACCGAGCTGAAGCTGCGGGAGAGCGAAGCGAGCGCCGAGACGTTGCGCGAGTTGGGCGCGAAGATCAACGCGGCGGCCGAGCGCAAGTCCGAGTTGGACGAGAAGCGCGGTCGCCTCGCTTCCAAGCGCGACCAGGCCGAGCGAGTGGCCCGCCGGGTCAAGGAAGTTCAGCGCGAGCTGAGTACCGAGGGACCAAACTACCCGTGGATCATCGACGACCGGAAAAAGGAAATCCAGGGCCTCAAGGACCGGCTCGTCCCGCTGCCGGAGAATATCACCGAGATGGTGGCGCGGGCGAGCGAGCTGACTCGGGAGTGTAGCCCGGCCCGGTCGAAGCTCGGCGCGCTGAAACTCAAGATTGCGTCGCGGAAAGAGCAACTTGACGCCCTGGATGAGGCGCCGCATTGCCCGTATTGCCTCTCGGCCGGGAAGGGATGGAAGGCCCGCCTGGAGCAGACACTTGAGGAGTCCGTTGCTGCCGACCAGACAGAGGTGAAGCAGTTGACCGAGCAAGTCGAGAAGCTGGAAGCCGAAGGCAAGTCGCTCCAGGCGCAACTCACCAAGGCGAACGAGAACGACCGCGAGAACGAGCGGATCAAGGCCAAGATTGCCGAACTGGAGCGCGAAGTAGTGCGGCTGATCGCCGACAAGGCGGCTTCGCACGCCAGGCGCAAGAAGCTGGACGCCGAGCTCTCCGAGTTGGAGAAGATCCCGACCGGTGAAGACGTCACTGCGGAAATCGAGGCGACCGAGAAGGAACGGCAGGAAGCGGCGCTCGAAGTGAGCCGGCTCGGCGGCAGGCTAGAAACGGCGCGGAAGCTGGCCCACGACCTGAAGCGCGCGGCCGAGGCCCAGCTCGAGCACGCAGACGCCGCCGCCTACGTGGCGATGGTGAAGGCGCTCCAGAGCTACCTGCAGGCGAAGCGGAGCGAGATTGTTACCGTGGTGTTCGACAAGCTGCTCAAGGTGGCGAATCAGCTCTGCGGCGAGATCCTGCTCAGCCCGCTGTCGCTTCACGGCGGCACGATCGGGCGATGGGACGAGGAGAAGTTCATCCCGCACCGGGTTTTCAGTGGCACAGAAAAGGCGCTCGCCTATATCGGCATCGCCATTGCCCTGTCGGTGGACGCTCCGCTGCGGATTCCGATCCTGGACGAATTCGGGCGCCTGGACCAAGGAAACCGGTTCGAGGTGGTCGAGGTTCTCAAGAAGATGGTCAAGGACGGCACGATCGACCAGTTCATTGTCGCCGGGACAAGCCTCGACGGAATAAACGAGGACGGGCTGCAGGTAATCGAGGTGGGCTCATGAGCGCGCGCCTCAAGGTGAAAGCGACGTGCGGCCGGAAACGCATCCCTTTCGTGGAGTTCGGAGGCCGCGGCGGCCGTAAGCTCCTCGACGCGGCGCTCCGGGTGTGGGAAACCAAGCCACAGAACCGGACGAGCGACACGTCCTGGTATCGGAGGCAAGGTGTCCGAGTATAACGCCTACCCGCTGTCGTGGCCGCTCGGCTGGCCGCGGCACGCCGTCCGGATTCGGAGCCGGTTCGGGAAGTGGAATGCTCCGCCGAGCGTGGCGCAGGGCGCGAAGAAGGTGCTCGCGGAGCTGAAACGGATGGGCGTCGACGATCACGCCGTAGTAATCTCGACCAACATCGAACTGCGCCTCGACGGATTGCCGCGCAGCGATCGCCGTGCGCCGACGGATCCCGGCGCGGCCGTTTATTTTCGACTGTGGAACGACCAGCGGAAGGTGCTCGCCTGCGACAAATACGTGACGGTCGGCGACAACCTCTACGCGATTGGCCTCACGATCGAGGCGACGCGCGGAATCGAGCGATGGGGAAGCGTGACGGTCGAGCAAGCCTTCGCGGGCTACGTGGCCCTCGAGGAAAAGACGACAAAGAGCTGTTGGGAGGTTTTGGGAATCCCTGCCCCGGACGCGCCCGGCCTGAACCAGCAGAACCGCGAGAACGCTGTCCTCGATGCCTACCGGCGGAAGGCGCGCGAGACGC
>JBJMGS010000085.1:0-1950 GCA_045807785.1 Pyrinomonadaceae bacterium | reverse complement strand
GCTGCCAGAGATAAATCGAGTAACTCATCACGCCTACGAAGACTAGCGGACGCGAGTTGAGTAGGCGCCCGACCGAGTCGGACGAACCACGCGTGACGCACCGATCAACGCAGAGCGCGATCCCGACGTTCATGATCGTGAAGCCGAAGAAGATGTAGAGGCGCGGGCGATCATAGAGCGCGCTGGCCGAGATCACCGCGAGCGGGATGAGGAAGAACCAGCGCGACGCGAGCAGGCGCAGATACGCCTGCTGCCGTTGCAGCCACGCGCGCACGCCCGCCAGCACGCAGCCGACGGCGATGGAATCTGCGACCGTCTCGAACGTATGCCCGATGGCGTAGCGGCTGCCCGTGAAGTGATAGATGACGAGGCGCAGCAACGGACTGACGAGCACGAACGCCGCCGCACCCCACAACCCGCGACGCCGCCCGGCGAACACCAGAATCGCCGGCCACAGCAGATAAAACTGCTCCTCGACCGAGAGCGACCAAGTGTGTCCGACGTACCAAGACCTTTCCGGGTAATAGTTCGACGTGTAAGTGGCGGCGTGGATCAGGTCGTGCGGCGCGAGCGCGACGAGACCGCCGACTTGCAGCAGGAACACCGTCAAGAGCAGCACGTAATAAGGCGGGAAGATTCTGAAGGTGCGACGAAAGTAGAACTTCTTCAAGTTGATCGAATCTTTTTTCGCCAACTCGTTCAGCAGTAGATTCGTGATCAGAAAGCCGGAGATGACGAAGAAGACGCGCACGCCGAGATGACCCAACTCGAAGAAGTTCGTGAAGCGTTCCGGGATGACGAAGCCTCTCGTCCCTCCCAAATGACTGAGCAGCACCAGACAGATCGAGATCGCGCGCAGCCCGTCGAGCGAAGCGATGCGCTGCGGCTCGCCCTTCAAGTCTCGCTCGACCGCTGTGATCCTTTCCTGCACGCTCATCTTCGTTGTTTATAATTCGAATCGCCGCGCGCTTCCATTCGCGCCCGCCGCTCGCATCCGTTTCACGCGCGCCCCTGACTCGCGCTTCTCATCTCTCAAGATTCACGTTCACTCTTCTCGGCCTCGATGCTGGCATCACAGTCGCAGGCTCGCCGGAGATTCTGGCGATGAAGAGGTCGCGGCGACTCGTGCCGCCCCAGTTCGACGTGAAGGCGACGAACCGCCCGTCGCGGCTGACGGTCGCGCGCGGGCTGTCTTCGTACTGCCGGTACACCGAATGGTGGTGCAGCAGACGACGCACGCGCGGGTGCGGCTTGTTCTCAATTAACGCCAACTCGTCGCAGAAGGGCGTCGTCGGATCACAGGCGTAGAACTCATAGAGCGCGAAAGTCTCGTTGTCCGCGAGCAGCGAGATGTGCGCGGGCGAGCCCCAATTCTTGCCCGGCATCCGCGCGTCTCGCGCTAAGACGTTCGAGCCGAACGAGAGCGTGACGGCGTACCTGTGCGGATCGCCGAGCGCGCGCCAAGTGTATGCGTCGATGTTGTGCGCGCCGCCGAGGATGACGCCCGTCCCTACGTCGCCGTGTCCGCCCGGCGCCTGGTCGGGCGCATCGTCAACGAGATCGGTGAAAGTGATCGGCGCGGCTTGCAAGTCAACGACCGTCGCGTTGGGCTGAGCGGCGATCTGCGTGTTGTACTTGGCGACGACGTAGCGGCCCGAGCGGTCAACCAGGACGTGGTGCACGTCCGTATTCGCCTTGTAGAAGAGAACCCGGTTCGCGCTGCGGCGGTAGGCGAAGTAGCCCTGCTCGGCCCCGCTCACCCGGTTCGTCACGCGGAAGACGAACACCTCGTCGTGCGCGTCCATGTGCATGGACTGTATGCCGTTCGTCACTAGGTTGAGGCCAGCGACTGACAAAGCACCGAAGTCCGCGACGACGTTGTAAGTGTTCGTCGCCAGGTCGAGTGATGCCAGCTTGCGACCGGAGAGTACCGTCCATAGCCTGTCGCTC
>JBJMGS010000084.1:0-3293 GCA_045807785.1 Pyrinomonadaceae bacterium | reverse complement strand
TTCGCCGGACGCGGCCGCGCGTGTCGAAGCTTTCGCCGCCGCGCTCCTTCCCACTAGACGGGCGTCGAGCCGTTCATGAAAGTCTGAACTCGCTGCTTCCCACCGGCGAGACTTTTTGCAACCTTTTCAATAGTCGCGCGTCTTACCCGCTGCGAGCCTCCGTTTTCAGATCAACGAATTCACCTTGGGGCGAGTAGAGCAAGTAGAGTCGGCAGTCCTTCACGCGGAGACGTACCACATGCCTACCTTCCTCTCGACCAGATCGCTTCACAGCATTTTGGCGTGCATTGTCATGCTGATGACGTTAGTCGTCGTTCACGCGCAGTCTGGCGCGGGCGTGATCAGGGGCAACGTCACGGACGAACTCGGCAGCCTGATCGTCAATGCGAAGGTGTATGCCAAAAACGCGCCGGGCAGGGAAGTGAGTGCACAGACCAACTCGGCGGGCGCGTTCGAGCTGAGAGGGCTCGCGCCGGGTAGCTACGAGTTGCGCGTCGTCGCGCCGGGCTTCAACCCTTTCGTAGAAAAGGGCGTGACGGTGCAAGCGGGTCGCGTGACGACGCACGACGCACAGCTCAGCGTGGCGCTCGCAGATGAGAGCGTGACGGTCGAAGACAAAGGCGTCAGCACCGACGCTGACCGCAACGCCGACGCGATTGTTTTGCGCAGTCAGGATTTGGCGGCGCTCCCGACAGACCCGCAGGCGCTCGCCGCCGCGCTGCAAGCCATGGCGGGGCCGCCGGGCGAGGGGCAGACGGGCGCGGCGGTGACGGTGGACGGCTTCTCAAACGGGCAGATGCCGCCGAAGGAGGCGATCCGCGAAGTCCGCATCAACCAGAACCCTTACGCGGCGGAGAACGAGTACCCCGGCTGGGGCGGCATCGAGATTTACACGCAGCCCGGCTCCGACAAGTGGCACGGCAGCGCCGCCTTCGGCTTCAACGACGAGAGCCTCAACTCGCGCAACCCCTTCGCGCCCACGCGCGCGCCTTACCAGCAGCGCACCTACAACTTCTCTTTGAGCGGCCCCGTCGTCCCGAAGCGCGCTTCGTTCTCTGTGAACTTCGGTCGCTACGCGAGCGACGCGAACTCGGTCGTCAACGCGACGGTTCTCGATCCGCTAACACTGCTGCCCGTCATCTTCAACCAGTCGTTCATCACGCCGCAGGTCTCGACCTACGGCAACGTCCGCGGCGATCTCAAGATCAACCAGAAGCACACGCTCGTCGGCAACTACACCTACAACGCGAACGCGCAGGACTTGCAGGGCATCGGCGGCTTCTCGCTGCCTTCGCGCGCGTACCAGGGAAGCAGCCGCTACCACACGCTGCAACTCACCGAGACGGCGCTCGTCAACGAGCGGACGGTGAACGAGACGCGTTTCCAGTACAGCCGCGGCCTGTCGCGACAGACGAGCGAGGTGGCCGAGACCGCGCTCAACGTCTCCGACTCGTTCTTCGGCGGCGGCGCGCAGGTCGGCGCTTCGTCTTACTTTCAGGAGCGCTATGAGCTTCAGAACTTCACCTCGCGCGCCGCGGGCAGACACTTCTTCAAAGTCGGCGGGCGCGTGCGGGGCGTGCGGCTGCGCACCATGTCGCAGTCGAACTTCGGTGGGACGTACACCTTCGCGGGCGGCTTCGGGCCGAAACTCGACGACGCGAACCACCTGGTTCTCGGCGCAGACGGCCAGCCGCAGATCGCCGAACTCGGCAGTCTGGAACGCTACCGGCGCACACTCCTCTTCGCGCGCGAAGGCTTGAGCGCAGCGCAGATCAGAAGTCTCGGCGGCGGCGCGACGCAGTTCTCCATCGCGGGCGGCAATCCGCAGGCGGACGTGAATCAGAGGGACGTCAGCCTCTACGCGCAGGACGATTGGAAACTCAGACCGAACCTGACGATCTCGCCCGGCTTGCGTTACGAGAACCAGACGAACATTTCGAGCGGCTTCAACTTCGCGCCGCGCGTCGGCTTCGCTTGGGCTCCCTCGTTCGGTCACCGGAAAGTTCAGCCGCCAACCGACACCGTGACAACTCCCACGACGGAGGCGAAGAACACCGCGACCGCGCCGACGGCTGCGAGCGCGCAAGGGGCGGCGAAGACGACGGGCGCGACGACGACGCCAGTCGCCGCCGTCGCGACGAAGCCACCCGCGCCGCCGAGTCAGCCGAAGACGGTCTTGCGAGGCGGGGTCGGTATCTTCTACTTCCGCGTCTCTGAGGATTTGGCGCTCCAGGCGCTGCGGTTCGACGGGGTGACCCAGCAGCAGTTCGTCGTCTCCGATCCGTCCGTGCTCGATCTCTTCCCGCGCGTGCCCGCGCCCGAACTGCTCACACTGTTCGCCGTGCCGCAGACACGTCGCGTCGTCTCGCCGACGCTCGATCCGTCTGCCTCTGTGCGCGCCTCTTTCAGCGTTGAGCGACAACTCCCCGGCGGCGTCAAGGTCACGCTCGGCTTCTCGCATGGCCACACGCTGCGCACCACGCGCACGGTCAACATCAACGCGCCGCTCGCAGGGACGTACGATCCGCGCGTGCCGACGAGCGGCGTGCGCCCTCTCGGAGATAGTGCGGGCAACGTCCTCCAATACCAGTCGAACGGTAAGAACGTGAGCAATTCGCTGAGCGTGAGCGTCAACGGGCGGATTAGCAAGTTTAACTTCTGGAGCAGCTACTCGCTGAACCATACGAAGAGCCGCGACGGCGGGACGAGCGGTTCGCCCTTCGACCCCTACGACTTCGGCGGCGAGTGGTCGCGCTCGAATTACGACATCCGCCACTTCTTCTACGCGGGCGGCAGCTCGCCTTTGCCGCACGGCTTCAGCCTCAACACCTTCATCATCGCCAACTCCGGCCCGCCCTTTAACATCACGACGGGTCGCGACACGAACGGCGACACGTTCTTCTCCGAGCGCCCGGCCTTCGCGACAGACCTCTCAAAACCGGGCGTCGTCGTCACGCCGCTCGGCGCGTTTGATCCCAATCCCGCGCCGGGCCAAGCGGTCATACCGCGCAACTTCGCGCAGGGGCCGAGCTTCTTCTCCGTCAACTTAGGGTTGGAGAAGGTCTTCAAGTTCGGTCGTGCGATCCCGCCGAAGAACGCGGCGGCTGCCGTCTCGAACGCGAACGCGGTGACGAGCGCGGAGAGTCCCAAGCCACCGCCGAAGCAGCCCGTCCAGCGCCCCTACCAACTCGCGCTGTCGCTCTACGCCAACAACCTCCTCAACCACACCAACCGCGGGACGCCCGTCGGCAACATGGCCTCGCCGTACTTTCTGAGATCGACCGGGCCCTCGA
>JBJMGS010000083.1:0-27853 GCA_045807785.1 Pyrinomonadaceae bacterium | reverse complement strand
TCTTTCCGCCGGGTGCACCGACGCTTCGGCTGGAAGTTCTGGGCTTTTGTCGTCGGCGGCGCGACGCTCGACGAAGCGACGGAGACTTTCTGGCGTCGTCTGGGCTATGCCGTCGTGCAGGGTTACGGCATGACCGAGACCGCTTCACTCGTCAGCGTCAACCACCCGTTCAAGTCTGCGCGCGGCTCCATCGGTCGGATGCTGCCCGGTCAGGAGATCAGGCTCGGCGAGAATGGTGAGATCATGGTGCGCGGCGCGAACGTCTCGCCCGGCTACTGGGACAGCGGCGCGGTGCGCGCGTCGAACGACGCCGAAGGGTGGCTTCGCACCGGCGACGTGGCGGAGATCGACGCGGGCGGCGCGCTCTTCTTCAAGGGGCGCAGCAAGGACGTGATCGTCACGGGCGCGGGGCTCAACCTCCACCCGGAAGATTTGGAGGCGGCGCTCGACCGCCAGCCGGAGGTGCGCGCGAGCGCGGTCGTCGGCGTCGAGGGCGCGCGTGGGACGGAACCCGTCGCCGTCGTCGTGCTGCGCGACGAGGACGCGGACGTTGAAGCGATCATGCGCCGCGCCAACGAAGGGCTCGCACGCCACCAGCAGCTTCGCCGCTGGCTCGTCTGGCACGGGTGTGATCTGCCGCGCACGACGACGCAGAAGATTATCCGTCGCCAGGTCGCCGAGTTCGCGCGCGCACGACTCGCCGCTGAGGGCGGCGACGCGGCGGACGGACGCGCAGAGTTTGCTTCATCCGACGCGCTCGCCGAGATCGTCGCGCACGTGGGCGGAAGCGTCGCCAAGGGACTCACGCCTTCAGCAAACCTTTCGACCGATCTTAACCTGGATTCGCTTGGCAGGGTCGAGCTGCTGGGCGCGCTCGAAGATCGTTTTCAGGTCGAGATCGACGAGGCGGCATTCACCGCCGCGATGACGCTCGGCGACGTGCAACAGATCATCGCGCGCGGCGCGGGCGGCGGGCACGACGACGAGCAAGGACAGCCCGCGCCCTACCCTTACCCGCGCTGGGCGCGCCGCTTTCCCGCGACGTGGATCAGGTCTGCGCTGCTCTACGCCATCGTCTTCCCGCTCGTGCGCCTGATGTGTCCGCTGCGCGTCGTGGGCCGCCAGAGGCTCGCGCGGTTGCAGGAAAGTCCCGCGCTGTTCGTCGCCAACCACGTGACGCGCGCCGATCAGGCTCTGGTGCTCGCGGCTCTGCCTGGCAGTTACGCGCGGCGGCTCGCCATCGCGATGGACGGCGAGTTGTTGCGCGAGTGGCGTCACGCGCCGCCGGGCACGGGGTTGATCGAAAGGCTTCGTGGGCTCGTGCAGTACGCGCTCGTCGTCGCCTTCTTCAACGTCTTCCCGCTGCCGAAGCGGAGCGGCTTCCGGCGCAGCTTCGACTTCGCGGGCGAGGCTTTAGATCAGGGCTTCAGCCTGCTCGTCTTCCCCGAAGGCGTGCGAGCCAGAGACGGGCGCATGAACAGGTTCATGGCGGGGACGGGTCTGCTGGTGAAGGAGCTCGGCGTCCCGGTCGTGCCGGTGCGCCTGGACGGTCTCTATCAACTCAAGCGCGAGGGGCGACGTCACACTCTGCCCGGCGAGGTGACGCTCACGTTCGGCGAGCCCGTCGAGTTCGGCGACGCAGACGCGACCGAGATCGCCAAAGAGTTGGAGCGCCGCGTCGCGACGATCTAGGTGCGAGATGTCGAGGTCAGTAGCTCTCGATGCTGTAGTGTTCGGCGACGGCGCGGCGCAGGGCTTCTTTGATCTCCTCTTGAGACGCGGAGTCTCCAGCGCTGACGCGCACGGCGAAGGGCTCGCGCTTCAACATCACGTCCATCAGCTCGACGCGCCAGGCACCCCCGGCGTCCGGCTTCACGTTGATCAACTCGCAGTCGGTACGCTTCGACTCGGCGAGCGCGTCCTTTACGAGCCCCGTCATCGTTTGCTCGTCCATCGTCACCGCCTTTCGCTCAGATATTTTTCATGCCAACTTTATGCGGTCGCCCCTCTCGCCCGCGCCCTCAGAAGCCGCGACCGATGGAGAAGTAGAATTTATTCGACTCGCTGCTGTGCGCCACTTCCGCGCGCAGGATGAGGAGGCTTCCGACACGGTACTGTGCGCCGCCGCCGAAGGAAGCGCGCCAGTTGCTCGCGCTGAACTTGTCGTTATGTAAAACCGTTAAGTCCGTCTGCGAGCGGTTGTCGCCCCAGACCTGACCGGCGTCGCCGAAGGCGAACACGTCAATGCCCCTCGTGTCTGTCTTCGACCAGACGGTCTGCCTGAGTTCGGTCGTGAACATCAACAGGTTGTTGCCGAAGTAGCGATACTCGTCGAAGCCGCGCACGTAGGTGCGCCCGCCGAGGAACGCCATGTCGTAGAAAGGAATCTGGCTACCGCCCTTCGGGTTTTTCAGCCACACGTAGGCGCGCGCCGCGGCGGAAGTCTTGTCGCTTCCGAGCGGCACGTAGGCGCGACCGTCGAGTTCCCCTTCGAACCAGTCGAAGTCGGAGAACGTGTTGTTGATCTTGCGCCCGTCGTTCGACGCGAAACGACCGTAGAGGTACGCGCCCTGTGTTAGACCGCGCGAGTTGTCGCGGCGGTCGTAAACGCCGTAGGCCCCGGCGGAGAAGATTTTCGCGTGCGTGTCGAGACCGGGCAGGAAGCGCGAGGCCGGGACGCTCGCCGGGTTGCCGGAGAACAGGAGATCGACGGGCGGCTCGCTGTCGTCCTCGCCGCGGAAGGCGTGCGAGTTCGAGAGGCGGACGTACACTCCGGCCTGCGTCCGGTGTGTGAAGTCGCGGAAGACGCCCGCGTTGAGACTGCGTTCTTCGAGCGAGTAGTTGGTTTCGTTGTCGCGGCTAACGCGCGGGCCGATGCCGAAGAAGTTGTCGCGCGTGCGCCGCGTGTAGTTGAACGTCACGTCGGCGTGGGTCTGTTCATCGCCGAGGCGCGGCATGTAAGCCTCGCCCTCGAACATGCGGTAGAGTTTGGTCGACACCTCCGCAGTGGCGCGAAACTCGACCGCTGGTATCACGTCGGCGGTCGAAAGCTCCAGGCCCCCGCCGAAGCCCGCGCCCTGCTTCATCCCGCGAAAGACCGCGCTCGTGTACTTCGAGCCCAGCCCGATCGCCGTGCGTGTCGAGCGCTCTGGGAAATTACGCTCGCGCGTCTTCACGTCGCGGACGATCTTTTTGATCGTGGCGACCGCGCCCGAAGGCGAAGCCGACGTCTGCGGCGACGCCTGTGGCGAAGGCTCGGGCGTGGGCGACTGTCCGTGCGCCGCCACGCCGAACATCAAAATCGCGATCGCGCAGATCGCGGCTCTGTTCAGTTTCAAGCTCGTCATTAGTTCCATCCACATTCAGGATTTCAGTGCTCGGCTTCAATCTGAAGCCGTCTCGTCAAAGAGTTGTCACGCCGCGCTTGAGAGACTATGCGGCACGAAGTTTTCCGCGCCGTCGTTACGCATTGAAAACCGGAGAGACGAGTGGGGGTTTGTCTATGTGACTTGAGAATTATAGCCGAATTTTGGCGCGCGCCCTTAGGTCTCAAGCGGTCTTGAGCATCTCGCGCGCATGGCGACGCGCCGCATCGGTGATCTCTGCGCCGGTCAGCATCCGCGCGATCTCTTCGACGCGGCGCGCGCGCTCCAACTTGCCGACGCCGACCTCCGTGCGACCCTTCGCGGCGGCCTTGTTGACGAGCAGGTGCGTGTCGGCGAAGCGCGCGATCTGCGCCTGATGTGTGACGCAGAGCACCTGATTGGTCTGCGCGAGAGCCTTCAGCTTCAAGCCGACGGCTTCGGAGACACGCCCGCCGATGCCTGCGTCCACTTCGTCGAAGACGATGGTGCGCGGGAAGCGCGTCGGGCTGGCGATGGTCTTCAGGACGAGCATCAGGCGCGACGCCTCGCCGCCCGAGGCGACCTTCGCCAGTGGTCGCACCGGCTCGCCCGCGTTGGCGGAGAAGAAGAACTCGACCTCGTCGATGCCGGTCGGCGCGAAACGGCGCGCCGCCTCGTCGCCGCGCAACTCTTCGGCGTCGGGCGCGGCGACGCGCACCTCGAAACGCGCGTGCTCCATCGCCACCTCGCCCAGAGACTTCTCCACGCCGCGCCGGAACTCTTTCGCCGCCTTCGCGCGTTCGCCGTGCAGCCGCAGCGCCGCCTCAAGGTAAATGTTGCGCGCGCGCGCCAGCTCCTTCGCGATCTCTTCGGCGCGCTCGTCCGAGTGTTCAAGCGTTTGCAAACGCTCGCGCGAGCGTGTGAGGTGTTCGAGCGCGGACTCGATGGAGCCGCCGTACTTGCGCCTGAGCCGTGCGAGTTCGGCGAGACGGTTTTCGACTTCGGCGAGCCGCGCGGGCGAGAAGGTCAGATTCTCGGCGAAGCCGCGCAGCGTGTGCGCGAGGTCTTCGAGTAGCGCCCGCGCCGAGGCGAGCCCTTCCGTGTAATTTTTATAGCTCGATTCGTAGCCAGACAGTTCCGCGACCTGCCGCGCGAGCAGACTGAGGCGCGCGACCGTCGAATCGTTCGACTCATAAGTGCGGTCGTAGGCGTCCGCACAGAGAGCGGCGACTTTTTCGAGGTTGTTCAGACGGCGCCGCTCCTCTTCGAGTCGCTCTTCCTCGCCAGCCGTCAGTCCCGCCGCGTCGAGTTCGCCGACCTGAAACCGCAGACCGTCGGACAGGTTCAGCTTGTCAGACTCGTCGCGGCTGAGCGCCGCCAGCTCGCGGTTGAGTCGCGACCACTCACGATGAAGCGCGGCGACTTCCTGTCGCGACGCAGAGAGGCCGGCGAAGGCGTCGAGCAGTTCGAGGTGCGTCTGCGTGTCGAAGAGCGTCTGCTGTTCGCCCTGCCCATGGATGTCAACGAGGAACGGGCGCAGCTCACGCAGCAGCGAGAGCGTGCTGATGCGGTTGTTGACGAAGACCTTGCCGCGCCCGCCTGTTGACAGCTCGCGCCGGATGACGAGTTCGCCGCCGCCGTCGCGCGCGTCGAGCCCCGCGCCTGCGAGCAGGGCTTCGACCTGCGCGTGTGCGCCGATCTGAAAGAGTCCTTCGACCGAGGCATGCTCCTCGCCCGAGCGGATCAGATCGGTCGAGAATCGACCGCCGATGAGCACGCCGAGCGCGTCCACGATGATCGACTTCCCCGACCCGGTCTCGCCCGTCAACAAATTCAGGCCGCGCTCGAATTCGACGCGCAGCTCGCTAATGAGCGCGAAGTTTGTGATGTTGAGTAGCGCGAGCATTCTTCGGAACCGTTGCGTTTTCGTGCAAGATTGGGAGGCAGCTATTTTACCCAATCACGCGTGCGCGACGGTAGGGCGCGGGCGCCATTCTGGCAGGGGAGATCTAATTCCTGGATGGGAAAGCCGGGGGTTGGCAGGTGGCTTGTCGGCTCGCTCACGGGTCACGCAGTAACACACGGCGTCAAGAACTGGCTTGACGCCGTGCGTCGCTCGGCGCGTGTCGTGCGACGAGTCTGGACGTTCACAGTTTCAGTTTCAGCACGACGGGGTCTTTCAACTTCTCCAACGGAGCCAGATTCCCCTTCTCGTCAATCGCGCCCCACTGGCTGTTAGCGATGAAAAAGAGATCGTCTTTGACGACGACGCCGAGCGTCGGCTCGTCGAAGACGGGGTTGTTGGCTTCGAGCGTCTCAAACGTCACGACCCGCTGATAGTTCGGACTGAGTTGGAGGCGGACGATGCGGTTCGGGTTGACGCCGTTCTGCACGGCGACGAGTGCGCCGCGGTGAAAGTAGAGCCCGTCGATGCCGAGCAGCGTCGCGTCCGGCGGCGGCTGGATCGGGGCGGCTTGTTTCGACGCAAGGTCGATCACAAAGACGCCCTTCGAGTAGTCAGCCATGAACAACTGCTTTTCGCCGGGCGCAAAGTCGAGTCCCTGCGGCGAGGTGAAGAGCGGGCTCTCCAGAAAAGGCTCGATCTCGTCACGCCCGTGTCGGACGACGTAGATGATGGGCTGGAGACTGTCGGTCGCGTACACGTCGCCCGTCGAAGTGATCGCGAGGTCGCCGAGCCAGTGATGCGCGGGCTGGTTCGGCAGCGCGTACTTTTTCAAGAGCTTGCCGGTGCGCAGGTCGAACTTTACGAGCGCGGTCGTGCCGTCCTCTTCGGCGCGAAAGCCGGACATCTGCGGGTGCGCGACGGTACAGGCCCAGAGGAGTCTCCGCGCCGCGTCAACCTTCATCCCGGCGACGCTCCACAGCCCGTCGCGCTCTGCCGCAAACTCGCTCGCCGCGCCGTCCGCGCCGACGCGTAAGATTTTCCGCCGGTAGATGCTGCTCAGGTAAAAGTTTTTCGTAACGGGATCGTAGGCGACGCTTTCGGGGACGAGCCCCTTCTCGCGTACGGTGAAGGCCGGGACGCTGCGAACGAGGGGCAGCGTGTTGAGACGAAACTTTTCGGCGACCGCCTTGAACTCGTCTGTGTCTTTGATCGATTTGAAGTTGTCGTCCGACGCGACGGGCAGCACGATCCCCATGCGCGCCTCGCGTTCGAGCCACGCGAGCGCATTCTGCTTGTCGCCGTTAAGCGCGTAGCCGATGGCGAGGTAGTACATCACGCGCGGGTAGTTCGGCGGGCTCAGCTCTTCGGCGCGCTTCGCGTTCTCTAGGAACGCCGCGAAGTTCTGCTCGCCGTAAGCCTTCCGCGCCGCCGCGATGTAGCCGGCGGCGTCCTTTGGCTGTTCGACCTGCGCGTTGGCGGCGAGCACGCCGGAGAGGACGCAGACACAGACAAGCAGCAGGACGAGAAGAGCGCTGAAGTTGACGCGCCCACTCGCTTTTCGGGGGTGGCTCACAGACATTCCTTTCAAATACACGACCGCGACCGTGTGTGCGGGCGCGGTTGAACCGGGGTTGACCGCGCCGCCCGTCGAGCAGCAAGTCTATTTTTCGTCGGCTAAGAGCCAGCCCGTGTTGACTAGTTTGTTGCCGCGGCGGACGAAGGTTTCGACGCCGCTTCCTGCGCTCGTGTTTCGCTTGCCGTCCTTCTCTGTCTCGAATAGGTAGCTCGTGTAGAGGATGACCGTGTTGCCGTACATCTGAATCTCTGTGCGCGGAAACTCCAGACGGACGAGTTTCGCGCCGCTCTCGGCGAAACGCTTCGCGCCGTCGAGGATCGCCGCGCGGTTCTGCCACTCTTTGCTGCCAGACTCGACCGCAATCGCCTCTTCGGGAAGCATCGTATCGAGCTTGGTGCGGTCGTTCGAGAACCAAGCGCGCCAGACTTCCTCGCGCGAGTCCATGATCTGCTGGCGCGTGCGCGGGGAGAGGTTCGCCGGGGCGGCGGTCTGCTGCGAGCGCCACGCGGGATCGACTACCGTGTGCGAGGCGACCTGAATCCAGCCGCTCGCGCGCCTGGCGTAAACGTCCATGATGCGCAGGCGGTTGCCGGTCGTGAACTTGTCGCCGTTCTGTCGTCCGAAGTCGATCATGAAGCAGGCGACCGCCATGTCCGGCGTGTAGAAGTTCACGTCGAAGTTGAAGATTTTGAAGGTCGGCACACCCGCGGGCTGCGGCGGCGCGGGCTGCGGCGGCGCGGGCTGCGAGGCCGGACGTTGCGCGGGCTGCGCCGAGGCGTTGGCGGGCGGCGGGTAGGTGAGGCCATTCGCCTTCATGTACTCGTCAAGACCGCGGATCGGCTCCTGTGTACCTTCGAGAAAGCCGCGCCAGTCTTCCGAGTGCGTCGCGTGAATCTTCTCGATGTCGCCGTCGATGAAAGCCTGCGAAATGCCCTCGATGCTGGCGCGGATGGCGGCGCGGTCGGCGTCGCGCGCATTCCCTTGCCGCGCGGTCTGCGCATGTGCGGCGACGAATGAGAGCAGCGCCAAGATAAAGGTGAGAGCGAACGACTTTCTCAGCATGGTGGAGGTCCTCTCCTTAACTTCTTTATTCGTTGAGGGCATTGCGCCGCCTGAGACGATCAGTCCTGCGGCACACCCATGTCCATCGACAACTTCCACGAGCCGTCGGGCTGGCGTTTCCAGACCGTGACGTAGCGGCCTTCGTCAACGCCCGGCTTACCTTTCTCTTTGTACTCGTACTTGTACTTGCCCGTCTCGTAAGCCGTGTCGCCGTCGAGCCAGACGTTGACGCTCGTCACGGTCACTTTCACACCCGGTTCGACGCCCTGCATCGCCGCCTTCTGACGCTCCATGATCTGCTGCCGGCCCTTGACGATCTTGCCGTTGCCCGCCAACTGCACGCCGTCGTCGGTGAAGATGGCGGCGACCGACGCCGCGTCGCCCTTCGCCCAGCCTTCAGACCACTGCGCGTTCCCTTTGTCGATGGCACGCCTCACGTCAGCCAGTGCGTCCGTCGCGCTGACCATCGGCGCCTGCCTGTGCGTGCGCGCGAAGACGAAGGTCGCGGCCAAGGCGGCGACGCACATCCCGATGAGGACTCGTTTCATGTTCAATCTCATGACGCTCTACTCCCTCTCTTGCTCTTCGGAGATATTGTGTGAAGACTCGACCGCCGCACCGGTACAACCCTCTCGTCACTTGTTACCGGCATCGCTACCTTTGCGGACATAGAGCCCATCCCAGCCCTGCACCCAGGTCTTCCCGCCGTCGGCGGAAGTCTCAGAGGTCTGCCGCAGCTTGCCCGGCTCAAGGTTGTAAAAGGTCATCCGCACGGGCACCTGCCCCGCCGGCGAATAAATGAAGCCCTCGTAGCGCAGCGCGCCATCCTTGTACTCGCCGTCCATCATGTAGTTGCCGCCGTTGCTGTCCATGTAAGACTGGTGCCACTTCTTCGTCACCGGGTTGTAGAAGTTGAAGCTCTGCCCGGTCTGGAACTGCGTCACCCAATTCTCCTCGATGATGCAGCCCTGCTGTAAAACCTTCGTGTGGCTCTCGCCGATCTTGCGCCCCTGCACGAAGACGTCCCAGTCGCCCATGAAGAAGTCGAACTGCCGGTAGCCCGCCTCGAACATGCAGGGCTTCTGCGCACGCTCGACGCCGACCGTGAACTCTTTGAACCGCGGCTCTGATTTCAAAGAGGCGAAATCCGTGTCGGCCTCGACGCCGATGCCGAGGAGAGGATTGGCCGCCGTGATGCGGTCGAGACTGTCGAGCGCCTTCGCCTTGTCGCCCGCGCGCGCGTAGCTGGCGGCGGTGTTGTACAGGGAGAGGCGACGCAACTGCCCCGCCTTGACCAGCTCACTCGCTCTGTTGAAGGCAGCCGCCGCGTCGGCAAACTTGTCCGAAGAGTAGAGCGACATGCCGTAGTTGAACCACGCCTGCGCGTTCGTCGGCTCCGCCTTCGTCACTTCGTCGTAAGCCTTCGCCGCCTCCGCCCACTTCTTCCCCTCGAAGAGCGCGTCCGCCGACTGCATCGCGGGCGACTTCACGGGCGGCTGTGCCTGCTGTGCTCGCGCGCCCGGCGACAGGACGCAGAGCGCCGTCGTGATGATCAGGAAAATTCTCAGCTTCGTGTTTGTAAGCATCGCTTTCGCTCCTCGGATATGTTTGGCCGATCTCTTGCCCGTCGCTATTTCCTTCTCGTGTAGATGTAGTCGTAGGCGAGCGTCCAAGTCTTCCCGCCGTCGGTCGAGCGTTCGGAGAATTGGCGGACGCGTCCGGCGTCGAGCCACGTCAGGATCATTTTGCGCAGCACCTTCACCCCACCCGCGCGGTGCGTCTCGCCCTCGTAGCGCATCGCGCCGTCTTTGAACTCGCCGACGAACTCGCTCACGTTGCCGTAGGCGTCCACCCAGGTCTGCCGCCACCTGCCCAGAGCCCCGTCGTAAAAGTTGAAGCTCTTGCCGGTGTAGCCGTCGGCCTGCGCGTAGTTCTCGAAGACGACGCACCCGCCGACGATGCTCTGGATGCTGCTCGTCGCGATCTTCCGCCCTTGATCGGTAACGTCCCACTCGCCAAGCCAGAAGTCGAACTCCCGGTACTCCGCCTTCGACGGGCACGGGCTCACGGGCACGGCGGGCGGGGCTGGCTGCGTCTGCGCGGAGAGCGGCGCGGCGCACGCAAACGCGAGAAGAAGAAGTCCTGTGACCGAACGCAAGCGGACACTCACCGACGCGCACGAGTCTTTCAACACGGGCTCTGTCCCCTCCATTCGATCTTCAGGTTTACGGCGTGCGCCGCCCGCGCCTTCACTCCTCGTCGTTGCCCTTTTCGGGCGTGGCTTTCACGCGCTCGACGACCTTCTTGAATTTCGCGTCCGACCGCAATGGGGCGAAAGCTTCGTCCTGCTCGATGGCCGCCGCGTCGCGCAGCCCTTTGTCGGCGGCACGTACGAGCGCGGCGAGGGCGCGATCCTTGCGCCCGTCGAGGGCGAGGGCGCGCGCCAGCTCGACTTCGGTCTGCGCGATGGCCGGGTAAGCTTCCGCCGCGAGTTCGAGGTTGGCGGCGGCGAACTTGAACTCTTTACGCGGCTCGTAGAGGAACTGCGCCGACTCCAGCGTCTCCGCGTAAACGTGCGCGAGCGTGCGGCGCGCAACCCTTCGCACCGCGCCGTCCTCGGCTGCCTTCGCCTGTTCACGCAAGGGCGCGAACAGTTTTCTGACGCGGGCGAGGGTGTCGTCGTGCGTCGCGTCGTCGAGCAGCCCGCCGCCCGACACGACCAGCTCCCGCGCGCGCCTCTGTTCTTCTTCGATCTGTTTATCTTCCGCCGCAACCGCCGCCTGATACTCTTTCGTATTTTTCAGAGCCGTGGCTTCCGCACCGTAACGCGCCACGTCGCGCAAGCCTTCGAAGGTTTGCGCGACGGCGCGCAGCGCCGCGTAGCGCTCGTAAGCGTCTTCAGGACGCTTCAAATTCTCCGCGCGCGCCGTGTAGCGCGCGAGCGCCGCGTCGATCAGGGCGTCGTCCTTCGGCACGCGCCCGCGGCGCATCGCCAGCAGCTCCATCCATTCGAGCCCTTCGGCGCACACCTCTTCCGGGCACCACTGGTGCCTGCCGTCGAAGGTGGCGAGGCGGTGCGTCACATTGAGCGAGTCGAGCGTGCGTTCGAGCGGGCGCATCTCGCGGTAGTTGAAGTCGTCAACCCCGACTGTGCCGAAGAAGGCGTAAGCGAGCGACGCCGACGGCGTGAGGTCGGACGGGAAGCCCGCGCCGCTGGCGACGACCCCTGCGACGCAGCCGCGACACCCGGCGGCGAAGCGGTTCGCCACCCGCGCGCCGCCCGAAAATCCCGCGGCGTAAACCCGCGCGTCGTCGATCGAGAGGCGCTCGTGTGTGTCCTTCCAGAGCGCGTTGATGATCTCGGAGAGCGGCGCGGCGCCGAGCCCATTCCGCGAGTCGTTCGAGCCGACGACGACGTAGCCGAATCGCTCTGCAGCCGCGCGGAACAGTGTGACCGGAAGTTTCCCGCGCGCGACGGGGTCGAAGGCGTAGAGGATGGGCCACTTCCGCTGGGGCGTGTAGGCCGTCGGCAGGTAGAGCGCGTAAGTTTGCCCCGGCGCAGACTCGACGCGGACGCTCTCGACGACGACGCCACGCGGCAGCCCGTCCGCCGCGCGTGCGGTCGCGGGAAGCAGCGCCAAGAGCGCGACAAGATTGAGTGCGGCGCGCCGACCCACACGACGACGCGCCGCCTCTTCACGCTGGAGCGGTGCCACCCCGGCGAGAATCTTGCAAACCATTTGTTTCACTCTTCGCCTCATCGCCAGATCAGTCAGCGCCGCGCATGATTCTAGTCTGCCTTGGGCTTTGCTTCGGGCAGTCGCGCGTCCGGGTGCGGCTGACCGCGGTGGCATGTCGAACAACTGACCGAGGCGTTGGGTGCGACGTTCTTCATCGCCTTGACGAAGTCGTTGTTGATCGCCGCCGTCATACGCATCATGTCGCGCGCGGTCGTCTTGGTCGGCTTGTCGTCCTTGTCCCACTGTTCGGGCGTGTGACAGTACGCGCAGTCAACCCCGAGGGCGCGCGTGTAGGCGTTCATCACGAGGAGCACGCGCTTGGCGGGCGCGCCCTTGAACGTCTGGATGTTTTTAAAGACCTGCTCGGCGGGCTTCTGCTCCTGCCCCTCGATCTGCTTGTTCAGCGCCGCCAGCGCCTGCTGTGGATCGAGCGGCTTCGCGTCCTGCGCCTGCGCGCGCGACGCGAAGCCGTCGTAGGCGAGCGCGAACACCAAGACGGCGAGCGCGAGCGTCGCAAGTTTCAGCCCGTTTGAGAGCGTCTTACGTTGCATGGGGGAAGTCTGTTCCTTTCGCTGTTTGAAGTGGCAGCCCACGAGACCTCGCGAGACGACGAACAGCGCGCCGCCCAGGTTTTCGCCCGACCACTCCCCGACGAACGCGATTAATCGCGCGTGGGCTCTTGCCGGATCGACTGCACGTTGCTGCGAGACGCTTCCGCGCCGACGCTCTGCCCCTGTCCGGCGTTCGTTTCGGCCATCGTCCCGACGTCGATGCCCAGCCGCTTGATCATGCAGTTGAGGGTCGTCGGGTTGAGCCCGAGCAGTTCGGAGGCGCGCTTCTGCCTGCCGCGCGTCAGCCGCAGCGCTTCGAGGATGAGCGCCGTTTCAAAGCGTCGTACCTCATCGTAAAAGTCTATGCCGTTTTTGACGTCGGGCACCTGTAGCTCGCCGAGGATGTTCAGGCTGCCGAGTGCCTCCATCGCTTGACTCAGAGAGAGTGCGGCTTTGATGAGTTTGTCAGTCCTCTGCCCCCTGTCCGCCGTTTCGTCCTCGTCGGGTGTGATCGCACGCAGGTTAGCTAAGCCCATCTTCTTATCCCACCTTCCTTGTCGAATTTAGTGACTCCCGGCTGATCCGTTCACGAGCACCCGCTTCGTCGGCGTCGCGCGCCGCCGGCAGCGACGCGAAGCAGAGGAGCGGCGAGGCGCCTTCGATCTCGACGAAGTGCAGGCGCCCCGTTTCGACCCAGCGGAAAATCTGACGTACGCCCACTCCCGCGAGCGCCGCCGCCTGTTCGGGCGTGAGCATCGCGGCCAACGCGTCGCAGCGAGAGCACCACGCCGCGCTGGGCGCGAGTGCGCCGCCCAGCGAGACGAAGTTTTCGTGCGTCACGGTGATCCGAATCGTCTGTTTCACGCGCACTGCCTTTGCCCTCTTCGCATGTCAGATTCCCGCAACCTTTGGTCGCCCCGACCCGTCTCGATCTTGGGATTTAAGCCCGACGACTGGAAATATCCTGCGCCGGGGACAACGCGGCGGACGATAATGACCGTCTATCCCATGAGCCGCTAAGTTTTCGTGTCCGACAGCCCCACCTTTTGCTGTCATCGTCGGAACCGAGCGGGCGCGTCTGACGTTTAAAAATTCGTCGCGTCCCGTAGGAGTAAGATAGGGCGAGCGCCCGCAAAAGTATCCAAGGCTCGTTCAAAAAAGCTCCAAATGCTGAACAAAGAGTTTCCCAAACCGGCTCCGGGGCTCATCCCGGACAGGAACAAGGACGTTTTCCTCTTCGGCCCGTTCCGGCTCGACGCGGGCGAACGCGTCCTGCTGCGCGATGACGCGCCGGTCGCGCTCACGCCAAAGGCTTTCGACACCCTGCTTGTCCTTTTGGCTTTCGGCGGTCGGCTGGTGGAGAAGGACAGGCTGCTCGAAGAGGTCTGGCACGACACCTACGTCGAGGAGAAGACGCTCGCGCAGAACGTGCTGACGATCCGCAAGGCTCTCGGCAAGACGCCCGAAGGCGCAGACTACATCGAGACCGTGCCGAAGCACGGCTACCGCTTCGCCGCCGACGTGAAGATCGCCTCGCGCGAGCCGCTCCACTTCGTCGCCGCCAGCCGCTCGCACACCGAGGTCGTCGTCGAACAGGAGTTCGAGACCGACGACGAAGCGGCAACGCCGGCACCGCACACTTCCGTCGCCCCTCTCGCCAAGGCGGCAGCGCGCCCGCAGGTTGCGAGCGCCGAGCCTTCAAACGCCGCGAAGCGGCGCAGCCTGACTCTCGCCGCCGTCGCCGCGCTGGTCGTCTGCCTGCTGCTCGCCGTCGCCTACTTCGCCCTGCGCGGCGGTAAAACTCGCGCCCTTCCGTTTGAGCAGTTCGACGTGGTGAAGCTCACCTCATCGGGCGACGTGGGCGTCATGGGTATCTCCCCCGACGGCAAGTACGCGGCTTACACGACCTTCGCCGCCGGGCGCGCGCGCCTGCTCGTCCAGCACGTCGGCAGCACCGGCAGCGTCGAGATCGTCCCGCCCACCGAAGTCAGGTATTCGGGACTCACTTTCTCGAACGACGGTTCGTCGCTCTTCTACGTCACGCGCCAGACGGGCAGTAACTACGGGACGCTCTATCAGGTGCCGGTGCTCGGCGGCACGCCGAAGAAACTCAACGGTGACGTTGATTCGCCCGTGGCTCTCTCGCCGGACGGTCGGCGTCTGGCGTTCGTGCGCATCAGCCGGGATCAGAAGGACTCGTCGCTCATCCTCCTCGACGTGGCGGACGGGCGCGAACAGGAACTCGCGAAGATTCCCATGGTCGAGGGCTTCGGGCTCGCCGGCCCCACCTGGTCGCCCGACGGGCGCGAGATCGCCTGTGGGAGCGATCCGAACCCGCTCACCAAGTGGTCGGCGCGTCTCCTCATCGTCAACACAGCGGACGGATCGGTGCGACCGTTCTCGACCAACCGCTGGAGCTGGATCGGTCGCGCGCAGTGGCTCGCCGACGGGATCGTCATCGTGGCTTGGGACAAAGAGTCGCCGGTCATGTCGGATCAGGTCTGGCATCTCTCATACCCCGGCGGCGAGGCGCGTCGGATCACCAACGACGTGGTGGGCTTCGCGGGCGTCAGCGTGTCGCGCGACGGGAGCTCGATGTTGACGGCGCGCGCCGAGCGTGTGGCGAGTTTCTGGAGTGCGCCGCTTGCGGGCGGCGAGGAGAGAAAACTAAGCGGCAGCTTCAGCGATCTCTACAGCGACCGCTGGGGCGTGGCGTGGACGCCGGGCTGGAAAGTCGTCTATGCGTCTGCAGGCACAGGCAACCCGGACATCTGGGTGATGGACGACGACGGATCGAACCGCCGCCAACTGACTTCAGAGCCGGGCGGGAATATCCAGCCCGCCGTCTCGCCCGACGGCCGCTACATCATCTTCGTCTCTTACCGCACCGGCCAGCGCCACATCTGGCGGATCAACAGCGACGGCACAGACCCACGCCAACTCACTTTCGGCGAAGGCGATGTCGCGCCGTCCGTCACGCCTGACGGCAAGTGGATCGTTTACTCGTCTTACGTCGAGGGACAGCCCACGCTGTGGAAGGTGTCTGTTGAAGGCGGCGCGGCGACACAGCTAGCGAAAACTCCGTACATGGATGCGCCGTCCGTCTCGCCCGATGGCAAACTGATCGCCTGTTACCATTTCAACGACCCGCTCGGGCTGCCCAAGCTCGCGCACGTCTCGTTCGCCGACGGCACACTCGTCAAAGAGATCGATCTCCCGGCGCGCTACTCAGACTCCGTGCTCAGGTGGACGCCAGACGGGCGCGGCGTCGTCTTCGCGGCGTTGACCGGCGGCGTCACAAACTTCTGGCTCGTCCCCCTCGACGGCACGCCCGCGAAACAGTTGACCCATTTCAAGGCCGACCGCGTCTTCCGCTTCGACCTCTCGCGCGACGGTCGTCTCATCTACGAACGCGGCACGACGGTGAGCGACGCGATCCTGTTGCGCGGCAAGTAAAACCTCCACTAATTCAGAGCGCGCGCAGGCCCGGACGCGAGATCGTTCGTGGTAGCGTTCAACTCACCGCTTCATGCCAGTGGCAGCGGAAACAAAAGGCGGGGAGGGCGAGTTTTGCAACTCGCCCTCCCCGTAATAGCGCGCACGAGTGCCGCGCGAAGGTTAGAAGATGAGGCGCGCACCGAGGCGGACGCTGCGGAATGTGCCGTTGTTGAAGCCGGAGTTCTGGAACGGGCCGACCGTGAAGGAGCCGGCGGCGGCCTCCGTGATCGTGGTCGGGACGCCGAAGTTACGGCGGTTGAGCAGATTCACCGCCTCGGCGCGCAGCTCCAGCTTGACGCCTTCCGTCAAGCGGGTCGTCTTGGCGAGAGCCATGTTGACCGTGTAAGTCGGATCGCCGGTGAAGGTGTTGCGCCCCTCCGTGCCGAAGGGCGTTTTGAACAGCGAGAAGGCTTCGAGCGTGCGGGGGTCGGCGACCGAGCCGCGCGCGTAGAAGCCGAAGTCGTTGTAGATGAGCCGTGCCGCTTGCGTCACCTGCGAGGCCTGAACGACCGTGCCGATGCTGCCAAGCTGGTGCGTGTCATAGACGATGAAGGTGCCGGGCACCGCCGCCGCCGAGTTGCAGACGGGGTTCGCAAACAGCAGGTTGCAAGCCGCGTTGTAGCCGAAGGCGATGGTTCCGACTGGCGCGTTCGGGTTGCCGGCGAAGGGACGCAGCGCGCCGGTGCCGCCACCGAACGCACTCGTGTAGCCCTGATCGACCGGCCCGAACACCTCAATCGGGCTGTAGGGGCGGCCAGAGCCGAGCAGCAAGATGCCACTCAGTTGGAAGCCGCCGAGGGCGTGACCGACGAAGCCCTTCTGCTCCTTGAACCACGGTAGATCGTAGATGAAGTTCGAGGTGGAGACGTGCTTCTGGTGGAAGGCGGAAAGCCCACGCTCGCCGCGGCTGCCATCAAACGGATTCTGCGGATCGGAAGCGCCCTGGCCGCCCGCGCCCGTGGCGAAGATTTCCGACGAGTTGTCGATGGTCTTCGACAGCGTGTAGTTGAAGTTGGCAGACAGGCTGTTCGACAGGCGCGTGTCGAAGCGCAGTTGCATGCCGTTGTAGGTCGAGGTCGCGCCGTTGGTGCGCAGGCGCGTGATGCCGTGGGTCGGGTCAAGACGGCCGTTACCGTTGGTGGTCGCGCCGCCCACGAGGAAGTTATTGAAGCCGCCGGCGACGCTGATGCCGGTCGAGGTGCAAGCCGCGGCGTTCGAGGCGGGAGCTGTGCCGACGACGTTCCCGGCTGAGAACGCGCCGGGGTCGAGACCGAGGCAGTAGGCGGCGCGGTTGAGCGCGCGCACGTCAGGGTTGCCGTTGATGGTCTGGAACTGACCGACGATGCGCGAGCCGACGTAGCGGACTTCGAGCACCGTGTTCTTCCACAGCTCCTGCTGGATGCCGAAGTTGTACGACAGCGTGTAGGGGTTGTGGAAGTCGGAATCGACGATCGTCTGGTTGAAGAGGCGCGGGTCGCCGCCATTGGTACCGGGCGTCAGGTTGAGCTGCGCCGTCGTCGAGGGCAGGAACGGGTAGCTGACGGAGCCGGGCGCGCCGGGCGTCTGCTGGAACGTGCCGGCGGCGGCGAAAGGCGCGGCCGTCACCGTGTTGAGCACGATGTTGAAGAACGACGGATCGTAGGCGACACCGAAGCCGCCGCGGATGACTGTCCGCCCGTTGGTGAAGCGCTCCCCGAGGGCATCCCAGTTCGGCGTCCACGCGAAGCCGACGCGCGGGCCGAAGTTGTTCTTGTCAATCGGGAGCCGCGTCGCCGTGCGCGTCGAGAGCGGGAAAGATGTGTTGAAGATCGCCGTCGAGGGGTCGGCCTCGCGCGCGTTCACCTGATCGATGATCGGGTTGAACGGCGTGGTCGAGACCTCGTAACGGAGGCCGAGGTTAAGCGTCAGGTTCGGGCGCACGCGCCAGTCGTCCTGCACGAAGAAGAAGAAGTCGTTCTGCTTCGTCAGGATGTTCGGGTTGCCGAGCGCGAAGTTGACCGTCGTCGGGCGCGAGAGGAGCAGGTTCTCAAAGGTGGTGGCGCGGAAGCCGGCGCGCGACGTGTTCGGGCCGAAGTCCGACGCCGGGAAGGAGAAGACCGGACCCGTGCCGCCCGCAACACCGGGGAAGGTCGCGGGAACGGAGCCGGAGTTGGCGTTGGCGCTCGACGAGTAAGGGTTGCTCCCCACGAACGTGTAGGTGCCGAGGAAGTTCGGGAGGAAGAAGTTGTTGACCTTCTGGTAGCGGATGTCCGCGCCGTACTTGAGCGCGTGGTTGCCGACCGTCTGCGAGATCGTGTCCTGCCACTGGTAGGTATCAACGGTGCGCGACTGCGGGAAGGTGTTTTGTGTGCCGAAGGTCAGACCGATGTCGCCAGAGAAGTCGGCGTTGCCGGAAAGCGTGAAGCCAGGCGCCGGCTTGGGGCCTGCTGGGTCGCCGAACTTGACGTCGAGGCGCGAGAAGGCGAAGCGCGCCTCGTTGACCATGCGCGAAGAGATCGTGCGCGTGTAGGTAGCACCGAGATTGTTGTTCTTGCTCGGCACGTCGAAGAGCGCGCCGGCCAGGAAGCGTCCCGTCGCAATCGGGAACGTGTTGCGGTCGAAGATGTAACGCAGGCTGAGCGTGTCGCGGTTCGTGAGGTTGATGTCCTCGCGGGTGATGAACTGATCGTGGTCGTTGTCGGTGCGCACGACGCGCACGCCCTCGCCCGCGTAGAGAGGCGTCTGCACGCCGTTCAGGTTGATCTGGACGGCGGGCGAGAGGTTGTTCGCCGTGTTGTAGGTGGCCCCGCCCGTCGCCGCGACGCCGGCGGCACTGAAAGCCAGCGTGTCGGGGATGCCGTCGCCGTTCACGTCGAGCACGGGGGGCGCGATGAAGAACTGCCCGGCACCCTGCGCGAAGGCGGGGCCGCCGCCGACGCCGTTGTTCAGGAGAATCTGCGCGCCGGGGTAGCCGGCCTGCGCCGCCAGACGGATGCTTTCGGGCGCGAGCGTGAACGTGCTGCTCCCGAGGTTGTTGGTCTGCGCCTCGCCGCGCAGGCGGTCGCCCTGGTAGGTGGCGAAGAAGAATGCCTTGTTGCGCTTGATGGGGCCGCCGATGGCGCCGCCGAAGCGGTTGTTGGTGAAAGGATCGAGGCGGCGGTTAGCCAGCCCCGCGAACTGCGAGAAGCCCTTCGAGGTGAGGAACTGGTAGCTCTGCCGTGCGACTTCCTGCCCCTTCGTCGCCGCGTCGAGCGCCGCGTTGTTGTTGAAGGCGAAGAGCGCGCCGTGGAAGTTGTTCGTGCCCGGCTTGGTGATGGCGTTGATCTGCGCGCCGGAGTTGCGCCCGAACTCGGCGGAGAAATTGTTGGTGATGACCTGCAACTCGCCGACCGCCTCCGTGTTGGTCAGGAAGAGCGCGGGGCCGGCCACCGAGTTGTCGTTGTTGTCCTGACCGTCGATCTGGAAGTTGTTCGAGCGGCCGCGGTTGCCGTTGGCGCTGATGCCGACGCCGTTGGCGAAGTCCGTGTCGCCGGGCGTGGTGATGCCGGGCGTCAGCAGCGCGAGGTTGTCGATGGCGCCGCCGTTGAACGGGAGTTGGGTGAGCTGCGCGGGCGAGTAGCTCGTCGAGAGCTGGTTCTGCGTCGTCTGTAAGATTTGCTCGGAGTTGCCGGTGACATCCACCGTGACGTTCGAGCCGCCGACGGAGACCTGAATGTCGGCGCTGTTTTCGGTAGCGAGGCGAACGGCGACATGCTCGGCGCGCTGCGAGGAGAATCCCTGCGCCGTCACTTCGACCGTGTAGTTGCTGCCCGGCGTGAGGTTGGTCACGCGGTAGAAACCTTCCTCATTAGTGGTCGTCTCGCGGGCGTTGCCCGTGTCAACGTTCGTCACCTTGACGGCGGCGCCGGAGACGACCGCGCCGTTCGGGTCTTTCACGACGCCCTGGAGCGCGCCGGTCGTGACCTGTGCCGCCGCGAGCGGCGCGCAGGCGATCACGAAGGCGACGAGCGCCGCGAGGTGCGCCGTCAATCTCTTGGATATGAGTCTTTTCATCTGAAGCCCCTTTCATCGCATTCAATGGTTGAGCCGCACGATTTGAAACCTTGAATTTTCGCGCGCGCCCATCTTGCCAAGTGCCGGGAAACCGACTGCTTCTTAACAAGTTGGTTACCTCTTCATGCAACGGACGCGCCAACGCGCGCGCCTTTCGCGCGAGGCTCGAAGCGACGCGGGCTTAAAGTGAAGGGGCTTGATGCGATTACCGCGCGCGGGGCGACCGGCGCGTGCGAGGGGCGGCGGGTGAACGGTGAGCCGTTTATAGAAGTATGGATGTGCCTATCCGAAACTCTGGACGGGCGCGCGACGAAGAGGCGACGTAGGTCGTCGCCGTGCGTGTACGTGTCTTCAAAGTATGATTTGAAGTTTTGAATCGCGAGCGAAATGCTCTCGCCCATTGGTAGCTCTAAAAGAAAGAAGGCGTGCAGTCGAGTTAACTCGGCTGCACGCCTTCTCTGTGTGGGTCTTCGTGCTTGTCTTTAGCTTGAGGCGCTTACTGGTTCATCCACGTGTCGGCTTCGACGACGACTTTCGTCGTGTAGTCCTTGCCGCCAACCGAGAGCTTGACGAGATAAGTTCCCGGCTCGACGGGCGGACCCTGATTGAAGAGGCCACCGAAGCCGCCGCCCCCACCACCGCCTCCGCCTCCGCCTTGTCCACCGCCGCCACCGCCACCGCCGAAGCCGCCGGGTAAGTTGGCCGGGCGCGGCGGAGCGTTGGCGCGCAGGTTCCACTGCACGCGGTTGAGTCCGGCGTCCTTTGTGCCGGTCAGGCTGCGCACCACCCGCCCCGTGTAGTCCGAGATGGTGATCTTCACGTCGCCTGAGGGCGCCGACTTGAGGTAGTAGCTGATCGCCGTGCCGGGCTGAGCGTTCGAGCCGCGGAAGAGTTTCGCGCCCGTCGCGGCGCGCGCGTAGCGCGGGTCGTTGAGCCACTGCGTGCCCGGTCTGACTTCCATCAGTGTCACATCGTCGGACATGGCCTTTGACGTCAACTGCTGCAACGCCGACACGTCGTCGAGGATGTAGATGCCGCGACCGTGCGTGCCGAGGATGATGTCGTTGTCGCGCGGGTGGATGAGGATGTCGTCAACGCGCACGAGCGGCAGCCCCGACATGAAACGCTTCCACTCGCCACCGCCGTTTAGGGAGACGTAGAAACCGAACTCCGTGCCCGCGTAGAGCAGTTCGCGGTTTTTCGGGTCTTCGCGCACGACGTTGATGTTGCCCATCTCCGGCAGGTTGTTCTGGATGGCCTTCCACGTCGCGCCGTAGTCGTGCGTGACGTAGATGTAAGGCTTGAGATCGTCGAAGCGGTGGCCGTCCACCGAGACGTAAGCCGTGCCCGCGTCGAAGTGCGACGGCTCGACGCGCGTGACGTGATACAGCTCGCCCGCCTTCTCGCCAAGGATAGCGATGTTGCGCGAGACGTTCGTCCACGTCGCGCCGCCGTCGCGGCTGACCTGCACGTTGCCGTCGTCGGTACCGACCCACAGCACGCCGGGCAGCACGGGCGACTCGCCGATGGTCACGACGTAGCCGTAGTTCGTGTAGCCGTCGTTCTTCGACGCCATCGGATCAGTGCCCTTGACGCCCATAATCGAGAACGTGTTGCGGTCGAGGTGCTTGGTGAGATCGCCCGACGCCGTCCACGTGTCGCCACGGTCGCGCGAGGTGAAGAGGCGATCCGCGCCGACGTAGAGCACGCGCGGGTTGTGCGGGGAGAGGACGATGGGCGTGTTCCAGTAGAAGCGGTACTGCGTGCCCGGAGGCGGCGCGGGGACGACGTTCGAGGTCGCGGCGTTGCCGCCGAAACCGCCGAAGCCCTGTGCCGCAGCCGCCGCGATCAACGCCTGCTGTGCCTCTTCCGGCGTCATCGTCGCGGGCGAGGGCGAAGGCGACGCGCCCGGCGCGGTTCCCGCCGGTGCGCCTGCGCCCTGTCCACGCCCGCCGCCGCCTCCGCCGCCGCCACGACGCTGCGCCGCCGCGCGCGGGCGGATCGAGACGCTGCGCCCGGTGCGCAGATCGAGGCGGCTCATCGCGCCGTTCTGCGACTCGGAATAGACGGTGTTGTAGTCGGTCGGATCGACCTGCGAGTAGAAGCCGTCGCCGCCGCCCGTGCGGAACCACTCGGAGTTGGTGATGCCTCCCTGATTACGCACCGAACTCGGCGCGCCCCAAGAGCCGTTGTCCTGCAAGCCGCCGTACACGTAATAAGGCTTACGCATGTCGGCGGCAATGGCGTAGAACTGCGCCGCCGGAATCTGGTTGTTGTACTCCCACGTGACGCCCTGATCGTAAGTCGTGTCGAGCCCGCCGTCGTTGCCGATCATGACGTGCCGGCTGTTGTTCGGATCGATCCAGATGGCGTGGTTGTCGCTGTGCGGGATGGCAGGCTCCAAAGACTTGAAAGTCTTGCCGCCGTCGGTCGAGATGCTGAAGTTCAAGCCGCCAACGTACACGGTCTCGGCGTTCCTCGGATCGACGCGAATCTGGCTGTAGTACATCGGGCGGTTGTTTTCGTTGCTCACGATGCGCCACGTCTTGCCCTTGTCGTCCGAGCGCCAGACGCCGGCCTTTTTCGGATCGAGCGGCGTCGGCGTGGGCGACGCGCCGGGGTTCGGCGTCGGCGTCGCACTGGGTGAAGGCGACGCGCCCGGCGAGGGGCTTGGCGAAGGCGTCGGCGCGGCTTGCTCCTCGCCGCCCGTGCCCTGACTCGTGCCAACTTCCATCTGCGCGTAGATCACGTTCGGGTTCGAGCGCGCAACGTCCAGACCGATGCGACCGAGCGGCCTCACTTCGGGGAAACCGCCGCCTTCGATCTTCTTCCACGTCTTGCCCGCGTCAATCGTCTTCCAGACGCCGCTGCCGGGGCCGCCGCCGTTGAAGCCCCACGAAGTCCTGCGGCGCTGGTAGGAGGCGGCGTAGAGCGTCTTGCTGTCCGAAGGGTCCATCACGAGATCGGTGAAGCCCGTGTCCTCGTCAATGTACTTGACGTTCGACCAGGTCTTGCCGCCGTCGGTCGTCTTATAGACGCCGCGCTCCTTGTTGGGTCCGAAGAGGTGACCGAGCACCGCGACGTAAACCGTGTTCGCGTCGCGCGGGTCGATGACGATGCGCGCGATGGACTGCGAGTCGCGCAGGCCCACATTGGTGAAAGACTTGCCGGCGTCGGTTGACTTGTAGATGCCGTCGCCGAAGCTCGCACTCTGCCGATTGTTTGGCTCGCCCGTGCCGACCCAGACCGTGTTGGCGTCCGAGGGCGCGATGGCGATGTCGCCGATGGAGGCGGTCGAGTAAGTGTCGAAGATCGGCGCCCAGGTCGTCCCGTTGTTCGTGGACTTCCAGACGCCGCCCGTGGCTAAGCCGACGTAGATCGTGTAGGTGTCGTTTTCGACGACGGCGATGTCGTCCACGCGCCCGCCCATGCTCGCCGGGCCGATGCCGCGCCAGACGAAGCGTTGCAGCGCAGGGTCTTGCGTCCAGTTGATCGGGGTGGGCGTCGGCGTCGGCGTCGCGGTCGGCGTCGGCGTCGGGGTCTGATTCGGCCCCGTCGCGGGCGGTGATTGCTGCGCGTGGCTCGCCATGGTTCCAATCGCGAGCGCGCAGAGCACAGCGCACAGCCACACGTAGGCGGACGTGGCGCTAGACCTTACTTTCATGGTGGGTTCCTTTCAAATCTTTTGGCGGACGGTTGGACTCAAAGATCGCCCCGAGACATGGCGTCTCGTCACAAGACGCACACACGCGTCGTGCGGAAGGATCCAACTCGGAACCCTTCGCGGAAAAACTTGGTGTGTGTGTCAGTCCGGTGACAGCACCGGGGCGGAATCAGTCAATGGCGGAGGGAGGCTCAAAAACTCCCGACCTTCGCGGTTGTAAACTTGCGCCGCAGACTGTAACACGTCCTTAACTGATCTGACTAGGCGAAGTTTGGCGGGCTATAGCGCGAAAACCGCCGCGCGGTTTATGAGGACGACTGGAAGCCGAGCGAGCGCGGCGTGGGTCGCGCGTTGAGGAGTTTCCTGAGTCTCATGCGCGCCTTGTGGAGTTGCGACTTGGAAGTCCCGGTGGCGCAACCGAGCCGGCGCGCGATCTCTTCGTGCTCGTAGCCTTCGACGTCGTGGAGGATGAGCACGGTGCGGTAGCCGGGCGAGAGCTGGGCGAGCGCGTCGGCGAGCGCGATCTGATCGTGGACGGGCATCCGCCCGGCCATCTCAGCGCCGCTCGGCATCTCAAGCGGCGACTCGACCTCTTCGCTCGACTGCGTCCGGCGCTTCTTGTTGCGGCGGAAATGCATCAAGACCTGATTGACGGTGAGCCGGTGCAGCCAGGTCGTAAACGTCGCCTCGCCGCGGAAGCCACCGATTTTGCGGAAGACGTGGACGAAGACATCCTGCGTGAGGTCTTCCGCCTCCGATGCGTTCGCGGTCATGCGCAGGCAGAGGCAATAGACGCGGCGGTAGTGCTGCTTGTACAGCTCCTCGAACGCCTCCATGTCGCCGCCCGCGACCCTCTGCGCTAGTTGATAATCGTCGGAGCGCGGCGCGGCTTCACTCTCCGCGCCGCCCTCAGCCACGCCCTGCCACTCTTCGTAGTTCTCTGCCATCGCCTGCCATCCCCGTAGCGTCTTTCAGCGTCTTGTGTCGCTACCTTAGACTCACGAAAACGCAGGCGTTGCGTCTTGACGAACAGTCGTCGGACAGGCGCGGTCGCACGCCCTACCGGTTGACCGGCGGCGGCGTCCCGGCGGGTACAGCGCCCGGCTCGCCCTCATCGACGATCTTCGACTTGCCCGCGAACCGTTTGAAGTCCGTGTAGCGCACTAACATCTTGAGGTGGACGCTCTGCCCGCTCGAGAAGGTGAGAACATCGTCGGCGGCAGTGTAGGTCGGGAACCAATACTTGCCGTCGATCTGCTCGCGGTAGGTCTCGAAGACGGGATACTTGTTGTTCTTATCTTCCGGCACGCTCTTGCCACGCACTTTGACGACCTGGAGATCGGTCGTGTCCACCCAGACGCGCCCCATGAACATGCGGTCGCTCAGCTTCTTCGGCATGACCTTCGGCGCGACGTCGAAGGCGTACACGTCCAGCTCGTCGATGTGCTCCTTGCCCGCGTAGGTGAAGTTGTACAGGTTGATCCTCGACGCTTCGAGGGCGAAGGGTTCGACGCCGATCAGGTCGTCGAAGTCTTCCTGCGTGAGACTCACCTCGGTCAAAGTCGGCGGCGGCGCGAACGTGATCTTCTCGTACCGCTCGCCGGCGTCGCTGAACGAGTATCTCGAAGTGCGGTGAAACTCGCCGGTCACCTGACCGCCCATACCGATGGTCTGGATCACGGCGTCGCGCTGGAACGAGTAGTTGTTAAGCGCGCGCCGGAATTCCGTCTCCTTTGTCGTGAAGGCGCGGATGATGGCATCGGCGTCCACCGCCCCGCCCGTGCTCTTCGTCTGAGCCTGCGAGGAAGCGGTCTGACCCCGCGAAGTGTCCGCCTGCACAAAAGCCAAAAGCGCGATGACGCTAAACAGTAGCAATCTCTTCATGGTGTGCCCTGACGGTTCGCCGTGGTGGAAATCAGTCGCGTCTCGCGCCATCATCTCGCCTCGGCAAACCCCTCCTTCGTAGTCTTCTGACGCAAGACATTTTGATGCTTTTGCACGAAGAATGGGCGAAAAAATTTCGTCACCGCGTGTCAGAAATTGTCTGACGGCTGACCGAAAAAGTCCGGCAATTTCGTCACCGCGTGTCAGAAATTGTCTGACGGCTGACCGAAAAAGTCCGGCAATTTGGCGGGGCGGGCAGCGCGTGCCAGCTCTGCCCGCCCCTCTCGTCGGGGGTCGCCGGAAGCTTACCCCGAAACCCGCGAAGCGCCAGAAATTATCTCGACGCACGGACAAGCCCTTCACTTAGGGCTGCGGCGGTGGCGGCGGCCTGTGACCCTGCGCGAACTGCTGGCGCAGCTCTGCGAGTTTCGCCTTCTGATCCGCCGTGAGCAGCGCGTACACCTGCGACAGCATCTTGGCGTGCGCCACGTCCAGCTCGACCTGCACGCTCGCCCGCGCCTGTGCCGCGGCGCGCGCCGTCGCCTCGTCGAAGTTTCCGTCGAGCCCGTCGAACGGCGTGCCGCCCGCCTTGAACATCTGCTCGCGCAGGCTCTTCGTGCTCTCCTCGAAGCTGTCGGCGATCTGCTTGATCTGCGCCTTCTGCGCGTCGGTCAGATTCAGCTCGTGCGTGACGGGTCCGAGCACGTCGCCGCGCCGCCCACCCGGCCCCATCCTGCCCTCGCCCGGTCTGCCGTCCGGCGGCGGGCCACCCGGCCCCCTGCGCTCGCCCTGCTGCGCGAACGCGATCACCGACAGAGACAACGCCGCCGCGAACGCCAGTACCGCGCCGCTTACTTTAGACTTCGACAATCTCATGCTTCGATTCCTCCTCTTCGTCCGAACCGTCATGCGGGAAAAACTTTGCCGCCCCGAATTGCTCTTAGCTTATATGCCAGATTCGCCCCGCGCGACGTAAAGAGTCGGTCAACCGTGTGTAAAGTTTTGTCAACGCGGCGACGCCCCGCCTGACACTTCTTTACGACCGTGCGCGCAGCGTTGGGTTAGAATGCCCCGGTTTAACTAGCGGAGCGCTGGCTGCCGGTGAAGGGGATGAAACTTGATGGAGCGCGTGCTGATCGTTGACGACGACCGGGAGTTGAGTGAGCTGGTCGTCGAACTCCTCAACGAAGAAGGCTTCGAGGTGGAGACGGCGAACCGCAGTGAAGTCGGGTTAGAACGCGCACGCTCCGGCACGCACGCCATCGTCGTGCTCGACGTGATGATGCCCGCGATGAACGGCTTCGAGGTGCTGCGCCGTCTGCGCGCCGAAGGCTCGCGCGTGCCCGTCTTGATGCTCACCGCGCGCGGCGAGGATGTTGACCGCATCGTCGGCTTAGAGATCGGCGCGGACGATTACCTGCCCAAGCCTTTCAACCCGCGCGAGCTGGTTGCGCGCATCCATGCCATCCTGCGCCGCGCCCGCACGACGCGCGAGCAGGACGCGATGATCACCGACAACACGGCGGCGAGCGCGCCCGAACGCGTCGCGGTCGGCGACGTGGACGTTGAGACGGGGACGCGGCACGTCAGGCGCGCGGGTCGGGTGGTTGAGTTGACGAACGTCGAATACGAAATTCTCTTGCTCTTGCTCGCCTCGGCGGGCCGCGTCGTACGGCGCGAGGATTTGGTGCGCTCCGTACTGGGTCGCGAGCTGTCGCTCTTCGACCGCAGCATCGACATGCACATCAGCCACCTGCGCAAAAAGCTCGGCCACCGCATTGGCGAGGTCGAGCGGATCAAGACCGTGCGCGGCGTCGGCTACATCTACGCGCGGCAGGCGGACGAAGTGAGCACGCGCGCCGAAGGGGCGTGAGGAAGCACACTCGTGGATCGCTTTCGAGGTTGAAGGTTGCGCAGTCTCTTCCTGAAAGTCTTCCTCTGGTTCTGGCTCGCGATGGTGCTCGTCATCGCGGCGCTGGCGCTCGCCTCCTTCGCCACGCGACCACAGCGCGAGCCGCGCCCGCCGCAGTTCGTCGAAGGCATCATGACAGCCTACGCGCGAAGTGCCATCGAGACCTACGAGCGCGATGGCAGTGCCGCGCTCGACTCCTTCGAGCGGCACATGGAGCACGAGGTGAACGTGCGCGCGCGCCTCTTCGACTCAGCGGGTGCGGAACTGTCGGGCGGCGACGTGACGCCGGACGAGCAGGAACTGGCGAGCCGCGTCGCGCAGACCGGCGACGGCGCAACGAAGATGTCCGGCGGCAGAGTCATCGAAGCGCGCCCCGAACACGCGCGCGACGGCGGCAGCTACGCCTTCGTCGCCGTGCTCCCCATCGGCCCGCCGCCCCCTCAGCCGGGGCGACGCCCGCCGCCACATCCGCCGGGGCCTTTCGGTCGCTTCCTCCCGCCGACGCCTCTGAATTTTCTCCTCGGCGAAAGCTCGACGGCGCTCGCGCTGCGCCTTGCGGCGGTGATCCTGACCGCAGGCGTTCTCTGCTACATGCTCGCGCGCTACATCGTCTCGCCGGTCGTCAAGCTCCGCGAGGTGACGAACCGCGTCGCGGGCGGCGATCTCTCGGCGCGCGTCAGCCCC
>JBJMGS010000082.1:0-3219 GCA_045807785.1 Pyrinomonadaceae bacterium | reverse complement strand
GCATCGCCTCGACCACGGGCGCGACCTTCATGAAGTTCGGTCGCGCGCCCACCACATTGATCACTTTGAGCATGGAGGCTGTCAGTAGTCAGTCGTCCGTGGTCAGTTGCACAGATCAATTCTCAACTGATCTATCCGACGCCGCACAACGGACAACGGGCGACTGACAAATTACAACCGGATGATGCGCGCGCAGGCAGTCTTGCGCAGGTCGCCGCCGAGGGCGTTACGAGTGTCAACGACGAGCGTGGAGAGTTGGCACACCTGCGCGTAGTCGATCTCGGTGTGGTCGGTGACGATGACGACGCAGTCGGCCGACTGAAGCTCCGCATCAGTCAACTCCACACTCCTCAGCGGCTCGCCGTGGGAGTCGGTGTGGGCGTCGTCGAAGCGCACCTCCGGGATGAACGGGTCGTGGTAGCGCACCTCCGCCCCCTTGGCCCGCAGCCGGTCGATGATCGAGAGCGCCGGGCTCTCGCGCACGTCGTTGATGTCTTTCTTGTAGGCCACGCCCAGGAGCAGCACCCGCGAGCCGTTCAGGCTCTTGCGCGCGTCGTTCAGGCCGTCCGCGACCAGCGTCACGACGTGGTCGGGCATCCGCGAGTTGACCTCTTCCGCCAGCCCGATGAAGCGCGAGTCGAACCCGTGCTGGCGCGCCTTCCACGACAGGTAGTGCGGGTCTAACGGGATGCAGTGCCCCCCGATGCCCGGGCCCGGGTAGAACGCCATGAAGCCGAAGGGCTTGGTCGCCGCCGCCCGGATGACCTCCCAGGTGTCGATCCCCAGGGCGTAGCAGAGCCGCGCCATCTCGTTCGCCATGCCGATGTTGACGGCGCGGAACGTGTTCTCTAACAGCTTGGCGGCCTCGGCGACCCTGGCCGAGGAGACGGCGTGGACGCTGCCGACGATCTGCGCGTAGAGCAGCGCCGCCGCCTCGGTCGAGTCGCCGGTCGAGCCGCCGACCACCTTCGGGATGTTGTCGGTGTGGAACTGCGGGTTGCCGGGGTCGACCCTCTCGGGCGAGAAGGCGAGCAGGAAGTCCTCGTCTAGCTTGAGCCCCTTGGCCTCGAACATCGGGAGCAGGACCTCGTCGGTCGTGCCGGGGTAGGTGGTGGACTCGAGGATGACGAGCTGGCCGCGCCGCAGGCCCTTCGCGATCTGCTCGGCGGCCGAGAGGATGTAGGAGATGTCGGGCTCCTTGGTCTTCCTGAGCGGCGTCGGCACGCAGATGATGATCGCGTCGCAACCCGCGAGCGCCGAGAAGTCGGTCGTCGCGCGCAGGGCCTTGGCGGTGACCAGCTCACTGATCTGCGCGGAGGAGACGTCGGCGATGTAAGACTCGCCGCGGTTGACCGCCTCGGCCTTGCCCGCGTCCACCTCGAAGCCGACGGCCTGGAAGCCCCGCCGCGCGAACTCGGCCGCCAGAGGCAGCCCCACGTACCCCAACCCGATCACCCCGACGCGCGCGCGCTTCGTCTCGATGAGATCGGCGAGCGCGTCTTTGATCGAAGTCCCTTCCTCGATGACTGAAGTCTCTTCAGCAAGTGATGATGTCTCTTCCGCAATTAGTAACATAGAGGTTATCCAATTTGTCTGCGCACCGCGGCGACGACCTTCTCGGCGTTCGGGACGTACTCGGCTTCGAGCACGGCGGCGAACGGGACGGGCGTGTCCGGCGCGCAGACCGTCTTGACGGGCGCGTCCAAATAATCGAAGACGCTGTCGGCGACCCGCGCCGCGATGTCGCGCCCCATGGAGGCGACGGGCGTGTCTTCGTCAACGACGACGAGGCGGTGAGTGCGCCGCACGGACTCGAAGATCGTCTCCTCGTCGAGCGGCGCGAGCGTGAGCACGTCCAAGACCTCCGCGTCGATGCCTTCGGCGGCGAGCGCGGCGGCGGCTTCGAGGCAGACGTGCGTCATGCGCCCGATGCCGCAGAGGGTCACGTCCGCGCCGCGCCGCACGATCTCCGCGCGGCCGATGGGGAGCGTGTAGGGATCGGCGGGCACGTCGCCGCGCGCGGCGAAGCCGAGGAACTTGTGCTCCATGAAGACGACGGGGCCGTCGTCGCGTATGGCCGCGGCGAGCAGTCCCTTGGCGTTGTAGGCGGTGCTCGGCACGACGACTTTCAGGCCGGGCACGTGCGCGAGAACGGAGTAGAGCGTCTGCGAGTGTTGAGCGCCCGCGCCGCCGCCGTAAGTGCGTTTGTCGCCGCGCGTCCCGTAGGCGGTGCGGATGACGAGCGGCAGGCGCGTCTGCCCGCCCAGCATGTAGTGCATCTTCGCCGCCTGGTTCAGTATCTGGTCGTAGCAGACGCCCAGGAGATCGACGAACATCAGTTCGACCACGGGGCGCAGCCCCGTCATCGCCGCGCCGACCGCCGCGCCGACGAAGCCCATCTCCGAGATCGGCGTGTCGATGACGCGCCCCTCGCCGAACTCCGTGACGAGCCCGCGCGTGGCGCGCAAGGGGCCGCCCCAGGCGTCAACGAGGCCGAGGTGCGCGCGTCCCGCCGCGCCGGCCACGTCCTCGCCGAGGACGATGACCGTCGGGTCGCGGCGCATCTCCTGGCGCAGCGCCTCGTTGATTGCCTGGCTCAGCGTCAGCTCGCGCGCGTCGGCGTGTGTGGCTAGTGCGGTGCTCACGGTGCGTTCCTTAGTAAGGTCTGCGCGGGCTCGACGTAAACGTGCGTGTAGAGTTCGTGCGGCAGGGGGAGCGGGCTGCGCTCGGCGAAGGCGACCGCCTCGTCGAGTGCGGCGCGGCAGCGCGTGTCCGCCTCGCCGAGCTCGGCCGCGGTGAGCAGGGAGTTGCCGACGACGTACTCGCGCATGATGCGCAGGCAGTCGCACTCGCGCCACGAGCGCTCTTCGTCCTCCGTGCGGTAGCGGCGCGTGTCGTCGCTCTGGTGGTGGCCGTAGTAGCGGTAGGTCTTGCACTCGATGAGGGTCGGCCCCTCGCCCGCGCGCGCCCTCTCGGCCGCCGCGCACGCGGCGTCATAGACGGCGAGCACGTCCTGCCCGTCAACGACGACGCCCGGCATGTTGTAAGCGGCGGCGCGGACGGCCACGTCTTGGACGGAGGTGGCGTACTCGGCCGGCGTGGCCTGCGCGTAGCCGTTGTTCTCGCAGACGAAGAGGACGGGCAGAGACCAGATCGCGGCCATGTTCATAGACTCGTGGACGGACCCGATGTTGGCCGCGCCGTCGCCGAAGAAGGCCG
>JBJMGS010000081.1:0-1898 GCA_045807785.1 Pyrinomonadaceae bacterium | reverse complement strand
TCTGTATCAGGCGCGTGCGGCGGCATAGCCCGTTCCCTCCAGCGCCTCGCCGAGTCTCATCAGAAGCAAGTCCACGTCTGCGGGTTCGACTTCCGCGACCTTGATGACGAACGTCTCCGCGTTCGGGTCGTAATCGCCGATCAACGAGAGGTCGAGGACGCGGCCCGTCCACGCGCCGGGGTCGAGTGCGCGCGCGAATGATTCGTCGTCGAAGCCGAGCGCCTTGAAGTCGAAGGCGGGGCCCTGCGCCTCGGCGATCCCGGCCAGGTTCGCGGCCAGTATCGTTTCGTTGAGGCGCGCGAGGCGCTGACTCATGTTATCGAGCTGCCTGTAGGCCGCACGCATCGCGCCGGTGAGCGCGGAGTACTTGAAGCGCCCCGTCTCCCAGCCGAGCCGCCGCATCGCCGTGAGCACGCCCTCGCCGGCGATGACTACCTCTTCCTGGTCGATGATGACGGCGCGCTGTTGGCCGTAGGTCGTAAGGCCGAGCATCAGGCTCTCGATCTGCGGCTCCGGGTGGATGAACTCGTTATTCGGATCCTCGCGCACAGCGGAGAGAGGTAATACGACGTAGCCGCTCTTGAGAGCGGCCGTTGCCTTCCTTCCCTGTTTAGCGCTCGACATTCGTCCTCAGTACAACCTCGGTATGTGGAAGCCGCTGAACAGTCCCAACATCGCGGCCATGACGCGCGGGAAGTTTGTGCCGATGGAGCTGGCGACCGGGCGGCTGTTGAGCAACCCGACGACGCGACGGATAAGCTCAGGCATTGACTTCACAGGCTTGGGCCATACCTGCATCCCGTACTCTTCGCAGTTGGCGTGCGTCGTCGTCATGTCGTAGGCGGTAAGAGCGGCCTTCAGCACGTCGGGGTAAAACTCGTGCAGGTGTTCGGCCACGTCCATCCCCGTCTCGCCCGACAGGTTAATGTCGAGCACGACGGCCTCGGGCCTCCGCTCGCGCACGGCGCGCAGCGCCCCCTCGACGCACTCGGCAAACACGGGATCGAAGGGCATCACGAACTTTCGCGCGTAGAGCTCGATGAGCTCTCGCAGGTCGGGCTGGTCGTCAACGAAAAGCACTAGGGGTCTCTGTCTCTTCGTTTCATCATTCATCGGTGAAAGTCTCCTCCTCGGAAGGGTGCGAGGAAGTAACGTGTATGCCCGCCGGCAATCGGCGGACGCGGATTTCTGCTTCGGCCTTCCTGTACAGGTCCAAAAGGATGTCGCCGTCGGGGAGTTTCAATTGCCGCCTGTAGTCGCTGACCATCTTCGCGAGCTCGCGGATCGTCCACCTGTCCTGAAGGTTGAACTCAAGACTCTGTCCGTAGTCACGGCGCGCCCTCTTTAGGTCGGCCGTGAGCTGCTTGCACTTCGCGCGGCACTCCTTCAGTTGTCGGTCGCGGCGCTTGTTCCACCCGGCGACGCCGCCGGAGGTGGCAACGATCAGGGTGAAGAGCACCTCTAGTGCGTGTGTGGCGAGCCATGATTCCATCTGAGTTCTCGCGCCGCAGCCGCGACCGGTTACGGCGCGAGGCCGCCGAGTGTGGGAAAGGCGGAGCGGGACGGGCGCCGCCGGTCTCATCGGGGGACACGAACGCGCGCCCGTCAGCCCGCGGGGCGTCGGCGAACGGCCTTGCGCGGGGCGGCCCCCACGCCTCCGAGTTCCTTCAGCGACGCGTCTAGTTCTTCGTCGTTGGCGTCGAGGTAATGCAGCGCGTCTTGCAGCGCCGACTTCGCCGCGGCCGAGATGATGAGCACGTCGCCGCTCTTGACCTTGCGCAGGAACTCACCCGCCGAGCTTTGCAGCGTAGCCTTCGCCGCCATCACGCCGAGGTCGAAGGCGAACTGCTTGCCCGCGTCCGCGGAGATGGTGACGGAGCCTATCTCGCGCGCGAGCT
>JBJMGS010000080.1:0-12983 GCA_045807785.1 Pyrinomonadaceae bacterium | reverse complement strand
GGGGACGAGGCGCAGCGTCGGGTGTTCGCGCAGGCGGCGCGTCGCGCCCAGGCCGTCGAGCCCGGGCATCCCGATGTCCATCAGGATCAGATCGGGCGCGCTGATCTCTGCGACCCGCAGCGCCTCTTCGCCGTTCGACGCAGTGATGACGCGATAGCCCTCTTGTTGCAGGTACAGGCTCGTGACGACGAGGCTGTCCGGCGTGTCGTCCACGATCATCAACAGGAAGTCGCGCGCCTTAAATTCCTGCGTGTTCATCTGCTCATGGAGTCGGCTGGTCTCGGCGTGCGTCGGCGCGGTGGAAATCTGCCCGAAGTCGGGCGGCGGCGGGGCGGGCAGGAGTTCCGCCTGCGCGGCGCCCACGGCCTCCAGTTCCTCGGCGGGCGGCGGCACGAGCCGCGAAGTCTCCACACTTTTCGACGCGCGGAACTGAAAGCCACAGTTCACACAGAACCGCGCCGTATCTAGATTCTCTTGTCCGCAGTCGGGGCAGTTCATCCGCGCTCTCGAAGTCCGGTTTTAGGGGGCGCCCGATTATGACAGAGCGCGCACGGTTATTCCAACGAGCCCCGGCGGGCGCGGCGCGCGCCGCGTAAAACTTAGCTCGGCGCGGGTGAACTTCGCCGCCGCGCGGTTCGCCGCGGTTCGCGCGCGGGTTATGATGTGCCGACGCCGCGCCGCGCCGCCAACATTTTTCCGCCCACGCGCGCGGAGTCAACAACTGCATGAAAAAAGTCTCACTCACAGACGTGCCCGAAGAGGGCGTCTCGCACGACCCGCAGATCAAAAAGCGCGTGCTGCTCCGGCGCGGCGACCTGCCGCACCTGACGAACTTCACGCGCTCGCGCCTCGCGCCCGGTCAGGTCGCCCGCGCGCACGCCCACGCGGACATGCACGAAGTCTTCTACGTCGAGTCGGGTGATGGTGTGATGAAGATTGATATCGCAGAGTTGCGGCTTGCCGGGGGCGTCTGCGTCGCCGTCGCGCCCGGCGAGCACCACGAGATCAGGAACACGGGCGCGACCGATCTTGTGCTGCTCTACTTCGGTGTCGAGGAGTAGGCGCGGACAACTGCCGAAGCCTGGGAGCGCGGGCATCTCGGCCCGCCGAAGCGTGCGTGAGCACGCTTAACAAACTAGCGCCGCCATTCAAGCGTTGAATGGCGGCGCTAACCTTTTCGCGCCTGCGCCGCTCAAAGCGGGCAGGATGCCCGCGCTCCCAGCGTAAAACCGTCTCAGACTTGCGGCGGCTTCTTCTTGTCGGGTGGGGGCAGCGCGCGCGGGATGTCGTTTAAGCCGGGCAGTTCATCGTTCTGGAGCCTGGGCTTGTCGCCGCCGAGCGCGGTCGGGAGCTTCGAGCGCGGCAGCGAGACGGTCGAGATCGAATCCGCGCGCCGCAGGATCGCGCCGCCCCGCCCCGCCACCCACGCGCTCGCGCCGCCGCGGTAAGCGACCGCGTAGAGCGGCACGCTCGTCGCCATCGGCACCTCTGTCCACGTCTCGCCGCCGTCGCGCGTGCTGATGACACGCCCCTGATCGCCGACGACGAGCGCGTCGTCCGGCGAGGCAAGCGAGAGGCCGAAGAAGTTCACTTTCAGCTTCGTCTCCAACTGCTTCCACTTCGCGCCGCCGTCGTCTGTGCGCATGAGCAGCCCGCGCTGACCGACGATGTAGCCGCGCTGTGGCGTGGCGAAGGCGACCGAGTAGAGCCACTCCTTCGTGTCCGTCTCGATGTAGTGCCAGGTCTCGCCGCCGTCCTCTGACTTCAAGATCGTGCCCGCCGCGCCAACGACGAAAGCGGTCTTCGCATCGGCGAAACTGACCTCTTCGAGCCACGTCACGGTGTCCGAGCGGCGCAGCGCCCACGTCTCGCCGCCGTCGCCGGTCGCGAGGATCGTCCCGCGCGCGCCGACCGCGAGCCCGTGCTTCTCATCGGCGAAGTGGACGCCGGAGAGTTCCGCCTGCGAGCCCGTCTCGCACTTCTCCCAAGTCACGCCGCCGTTTCCGGTGCGCAGAATCGTCCCTCCGGCGCCCACCGTCCAGCCGTGCTCCCGGTCGGCGAAGAAGACGCGCGCGAGCTTCGCTGTCGTCAGAGAGAGTTGCGGCGACCAGCGCCTGCCGCCCGAAGTGGTGGCGAGAATGCGACCGCGCGCGCCGACCGCCCAGCCGCGCGAGCCGTCGAGGAAGAAGATGTCCGAGAGGTCTTCGCGCCCGCCCTCGCTCAAGCGCCGCCATTCGAGGCCGCCGTCGTCGGTGCGCAGGATGAGCCCGTCGGCCCCGGCAGCCCAGCCCGTGTCGGCGTCGGCGAAGTGGATCGTCTTTAAGCGCGGCGCGGTTTTGACGGCGATGGGCAACCACGTCGTGCCGCCGTCGGCGGTCGTCAAAATCACGCCGTCTTTGCCCGCCGCCCAGCCCGTCTGCTCGTCTGCGAAGAAGACGCTCAGCAGATCGCTCGGCTGGAAAACCTGCTCGCGCGTCCACGTCGCGCCGCCGTCGTCCGTGCGCAGAATCAGACCGCCGAAGCCGACGACGACGGCGCGCTTCGTCTTCCCGGCGAAGGCGACGCTCGTCAGGGGAAAGCGCAACTCTTCGGGCATCGCCGAAGCCTTCCACGTCTCGCCGCCGTCTTCGGTGGCGAGCACCGTGCCGTCCGCGCCGACGGCGACGCCCATTTTTTCATCGGCGAAAGAGACCGAGTAGAGGTGCGCGCGCACGTGCGATACTTGCTCGCGCCAGGTCTTGCCGCCGTCCGCGGTCGCGACGATGCAGCCGTAGGTGCCGACCGCCCAGCCGTGCTTGAGCCCGTCGCCCGCGAAGGCGACCGCCGCGAGATGATCTTTCACGCCGGTCGGCCTGAGCAGCCAGTGGTCGCCGTTGTCTTCGGTCGCGACGACCACGCCGCGCGCGCCGACCGCGACGGCAGATTTCCTGTCCTTGACGAAGAGCCCGTAGAGCGTCGTCTGCGCGGGCGACGGTTGCGACTCCCAAGCGAAGCCGCCGTCGTCCGAGCGCAGGATCACGCCGTCGCCCCCGACCGCCCACCCGTGCCGCTTATCGGCGGCAAACCGCACCGCGTTGATTGCGTTCCCCTGCGGCAGAGGGTTCTGCCACACCCACCCGCGCGTCTGCGCCGACGCCGCGGCGACGCACACGACCAGACACGCGAGCGCGACGAGCGAGCGCGGCGTTCGTCGTCCAGCGTTGTGTGGGTGAGCCGTGTGCATGGGGCTTTACTCAGGCGGCAGGATTTGAAGCTCGCTCGAGGAGAGAGATGCTACACCCGTGTGCGCGCCGTGGCGAGCTTTCGCGCCGAGTCAGTTTGATGCCACTTTCCGACGGTGCGACCTCACGAAAGTGTCGCGCCGCCCGCGCTCTCCGCCGCCTCGCTCAGGATGCTTTCGTCGGCGCGTCCCGCGGCGGCGATTGTACGCGCGGCCTTGTCAACCGCCTCCTGCGCGGTGTGGCCGGCGTGGCCTTTGATCCATTGCCATTCGATGCGGTGCGGCGCGACGGCGCGGTCTAATCTCTCCCACCACTCGTGGTTCGACTTGCGGCGGAAGCGACCCGCCATCGTCTCGACGACGTAGCGCGAGTCGGTGAACACCTTGACGCGGCACGGCTCGCGCAAATTTTCTAGCCCGACCGCTGCCGCGACGATCTCCGCCTGCTGGTTCGTCGCGTTCCCCAGATAGCACCCGAACGCGCGCCACTGATCTCGGAAGTTCAACAGCGCGACCGCCGCCGCGCGCGTCTCGCCGCGCCCGTTGCCGAGGCTCGACCCGTCACAAAAAATCGTGACCTGCTTCGCCTGTGCGCTCACGCCGCCGCCCCTTCTTCGCGCCGCGCGAGCAGCAGGACGTGATCGACTGTCTCCTCGAAGGTGTCATCGTGCGAGATGACGAAGAGTTGATCGAAGTGGCGCACCTGCCCGATCTGGCGCGCAAGGTTCTCGCGACGTTCGGCGTCCATGTTGACGGTCGGCTCGTCGAAGAAGGCGACGCGGATGTCGGAGAGCTGCTTAAGCAGCGCGAGGCGCACGGCGAGCGCCGCCGCCATCTGCTCGCCGCCCGAAAGATTCACGAACGAGCGCTCGTAGCCGCCCTCTTCGACGACGATCTCGTAGTCGCTCGTCCAGCGCAAAGTCCGACCCGCCTCACCCGTGATCTCGCGGAACAACTGGTTCGCCTCGACCGAGATGTGCGCGACGTAGCTTTTTGTCACCTCCGGCCCGGCCTTCTTCAAAGTCTCGCGCATGAACTCCGTCGCCTCGTCCAGACGCTTCAGCTTCTCCTGCGCACGCAGCTCTTCACGCCAACGCGCGCGCACCTCTTCGAGCCGCGCGATCTCCGCCGCGAGCTTGTCGGCGCTCGCCCGCGCTGCTTCGAGCTGCGCGCCGGTCGTCGCAACCAGCGCGCGCACGAGCGTCAGCGACTCGCGCTCCGAGGCGTGCCGCGCCGCGTCGTATGCGGCGACCGCCGCGTCGTGCGCCGCCTGCGCCTTCTCCGCCTCCTTCGCCGCACGCTCCGCCTCTTTCGCCGCGCCCGCGACTTCAGCCTCGCGCGCCTCGACCGTCGCCGCGAGTCCCGCGCTCTCAAGGTGCTCGCGGTGCGCGCCCGCCGAGCGCTCGCGCTCTGAGACGCCCGCCGCCCAACGCGCGTCGAAGTCTGCGAAGCGCGCGAGCCGCGCGGCGAAAGTCTGGCGCTCGCGCTCCAGATCAGCGAGAACGCCGCGCGCGTCCGCCAGCTGCGTTTCGATTGACGCCGCGCCCTCCGCCGCCTCGCGGAGCAGCGCCGCGCGCCCGCGCGGATCGTTGAGTGCGCGCAGGCGCGCCTCGGCGTCAGCGATCTCTCGTTCGAGACCTTCGATGCCGCCCGCGAGCGCAGCCTGTTCGGCGCGCTGCTCCTTCGTGCGCTTGCCGCGCTCCTCGATCTCTGCGAGCTGTTCGCGGAACTGTTCCAGCTTGACGAACATCTTTTCCGCGTCACGCGCAGAGATCAACTCCGCGTCGAGTCCCGTCAGGCGCGCGCGCAACTGTTCGAGCCCCGCATCGTCAACCTGAATCGCCGCCAGCCGCTCGTCAACCGCCGCGAGCGCGCGCTCGCGCTCCGAGAGCAGTGTGCGCTCGTCAGAGAGTTGCGCGCGCTCGCGCTCCAGCCGGACGAGTGCGACACCGGCTTCGCGCGCGGCGGCGACCTCACGCCCGACGCGCGCACCTTCAGCCTCGACGGTCTTGAGGCGCGCGCGGTTCGCGGCGATGAGCCCCTTGAAATAGTCTTCGTAACTCTGCCCCGCGCTGAAGCTCGTACACTTCTCGCGCAGGACGGGGCAGACGCCGCCGCGTGTCTCCTCGCGCGTCCGCTCGTCACGCGCGATCTCTGCGCGGAGCTGTGCCGCCTGCTCGGAGAGGTCGCGCTCGCCCGTTTGCAGCTCTGTGAGGCGATCCGCGCCACGAGCCGCGCGCGCCAGCTCGTCGCTCTTGCGTTCGAGTGCGGCGACGCCGGTGCGCAGACGTTCCACCTCGCGCGCGAGATCGGCGCGCTGCTTGACGAGCGGCTTGCGCTCGGCGCGCGCACGCTCGGCGCGGCTCAACTTCGTCTCGATGTCCGTGCGCTCGCTCTCAAGGCTCGCGACCCGGCGCGGCGCGTCGCTCGCGCCCTCGGCGAGCCTGAGCGATTCTTTCGTGCGTTCGTACTGGCGGCGCAGGTCTGTCAGTTCCGCGTCGAGGCGGCGGAGCTGTTCGCGCGCGGCGAGGGCGTGTGCGCGCAACTCGCGCGTGCGGTCGCGCTCGCGCTCAAGCTCTTCCTGCGTGGCGATCTCTTTGGCGAGCCCTGCGAGCGACTCTCGCGCCAGCCGCGCCGCGGCGAGCGCGTCGGCGAGTCGCCGCTCGTCCGATTTCGCTGACAGGATCATGCGCTCGACGCGTTCGACATCACCGCGCGCCGCGTCGCGCTCGGCGCGTTCGGCTTCGAGGGCGGCGAGGGCGGCGAGGGCGGCGACGTGCGCGCGCGCGTCACGTTCGGTCGCGCGGTGACGTGTGCGCGCGGCGAGCGCGGCATCGAGTTCCGCGCGCAGGTCGCCGAGACGTCTCTCCGCCGCTTCGCGCTCGAAGCGCGCACGCTCTTGCCGCGCGCGCGTCTCTGTGACGCGCTGCTCCGCCTCGTCGAGAAGTCTGACGGCGCGCTCGCGCTCGCGCGTCTCGACTTGTGCGGCGGCGAGCGCGACGGTCAGCTCGTCGGCACGTGAGCGCGACGCCTGGTGCTCGGCGGTCAGTTCGTCGTAGCGGGCGAGCGTGCCCTCGGCGCGACCGACGCGCTCGCGCGCCTCGCTGATGCGCTCACCGATGAGGCGCTCGACTTTCAACAGCCGGTTCGAGCTTTCGACGTACTCCTCGACCTTGAGCAGGCGGTTGAACGAGTCCATGCGCTGGCGCGCGGGGCGCAGGAAGTCCGCGGTGAGCGTGCCCTGCGGCACGCCGATGGCCGACTTGAAGAGCGACTGCACGTCCGTGCCCGGCTCGACGCCGAGCAGGAGCCGGAGCTGCGGCAGCACGTTCGTCTTCTGCTCGGCGATCTTCGCGTTGAGGCCGGGATCGTAGATGTAATAGCCGCTGCCCGTGTCGCGATAGACGGTGTAGCTGCGCCCGTCGGCGTCGGACTCGAAGGTGACGCGCACCGACCCCTTCTTCGCGCCGCGCCGCAGGAAGTCGTCCTTCGAGTAGTCGAGCGTGTCGAAGAGCGCCCACGCGATGGCTTCGAGGATGGTCGTTTTCCCCGCGCCGTTCGGGCCGACGATGGCGGTCGTCCCCGGCTCGAAATTGTATTCGGCGTGCTCGTATGCCTTGATGTTGTCGAGTTCGACTCGCGAGACGTGCATGGTTTTTTCGGCAACGTCAGCGCCGCCCGCCGCGCTAACTTTCGCGCGTGAAGATTAGGCGTGCGCGTGAGGGTTAAGCCTATCACGGGGCGCGAAGCTTTGTCCCTCGCGGCAGGGCGACAAGGAGCGCGGCGGGGCAGAGCAGCAAGAGCCACATCGCGCGGGCGAGCCCGAACCGCTCGGCGAAGAGCCCGAACGCGAGCGGGGCAAGCGAGCCGGCAAAACCCGCGACGTTCGCGAGCGCCAGTGCCGCGCCGCTGCGACCCGGTAGCGCGCCGTAGAGTTGCGCCTTGAGGATCGGATACCAGCCAGTGCCGCACGCGCCGACCGCGCCAAAGAGCGCCATCTTCAACATCTCGCCCGGCGCGCAGAAGAACGCGGGTAGCAGGAAGAGCATCGCCGCCGCGCTCCAACGCAGGTAGACGAGACCGCGCACGCGCTCCAAGAGCGGGATGAGCAAAAAATCGCCCGCGAGGATGGCGACTGACCCGACAGCGACGGCGACCCCAGCGCGCGCGTTGCTCGCGCCGACCACGTCCACGAAGTAGAGCGCGAGGTAGCCCTGGAAGGCGTCCATCAACACGGACGCGACTTCGAGCAGCACGAGCCAGCGCCACACATCCGGGCGTCGCAGCGCGACGAACACCGCGCGCGCGCCATCGACGAAACTCGTTCCCGCCTCTTCTTCATCGTCAACGGCGCACGCGACGAGCCGCAAGCGTCGCACGCGCCAGAGGACAACGAGCGCGACCGCCGAGATCGCGCCGAAGCACGCGCGCCAGCCCGTGCCCGCCGCGACGGTCAGGCTGAGTAAGAGAGAGCCCGCGACGACGCCGAGCGATCCGGCGAAGACCCAGCGCGCCATGCTCTGCTCGCGCCGCGCGGGGGCGGTGTCCATCAGCGTCGCCTGAGACAAGCCGACGAACGCACCCGACGCCGGGTTGAAGACGAGGAGCGCCGTGAGCAGCGACCAGAAGCCGCGGCTCGCGGCTGTGAGCGTGCAGGCGAGCGCGAAGCATAAGCCTCCGCCGATGACGAGCGAGCGCCGCCGTCGCGTGTCGCCCAACAGGTTGAGCGCGGGTTCGATGGCGTTGCCGAAGACCATCGGCGCGGTCAGCAGCACGCCGATCTGCGCGTAAGACAAGCCGAGGTCTGAGCGCACGAGCGCCCACGAAGCCTGCCGCGCGCCGTCAACCAACTCGTCCAGAAACTCTACCGCGAGCAGCGCGAACGCGAGCGACGCGAGCGCCCGCCCAGACCCGCGTGAGACGCGCGAGAACGCACGACCCGACTTGCCCCCGTTGGACGGGGCAGACTCCGACGATTCTTTTTTCGACACTTGATGATTCCTCTGTTCCCGTTAAAAAGTTGACGTTCGAGGTGAGTGAGCGCACGTCAAACTTAAAGGCGGAGGAATCACGGAGCGCGCAAGGGCATAACAATACTTACGCGGCAAGACAGCCGCGCTCGTTAGATCAGCCCCGCGTGTGGCGGGTTACCAGGGAGGGAATGTCAGGCAGATGTTCATAAGTTTACCGAAGCCTGTTCGCGGACTCAGGCGGGAATTCTATTCGTTCACTTTGAGCACGGCGAGGAAAGCCTCTTGCGGGATTTCGACGCGCCCGACGCGCTTCATGCGCTTCTTGCCCTCTTTCTGCTTGTCGAGGAGCTTGCGCTTGCGCGAGATGTCGCCGCCGTAGCACTTGGCGATGACGTTCTTGCCCATCGCCTTGACGGTCTCGCGCGCGATCACCTTGTTGCCGATGGCCGCCTGGATCGGGACTTCAAAAAGTTGGCGCGGGATGAGCTGGCGCATCTTCTCTGCGAGCACGCGCCCGCGCGCCTCCGAGTTCTCGCGGTGGACGATGATCGAGAGCGCATCGACGGGTTCGCCCGCGACCAGCAGGTCGAGCTTGACGAGGTCGCTCTCCCAGTATTCGGTGAAGTGGTAGTCGAGCGAGGCGTAGCCGCGCGAGACTGATTTCAGTCGATCATAAAAGTCGAGCACGATCTCGTTCAAGGGCAGCTCGTAGACGAGCATGACGCGCTTCTCGGCGATGTACTCGAACTTCTTCTGCACGCCGCGCTTCTCTTCCAGGAGGGGCAGGATGCCGCCGAGGTAATCGTCGGACGAGAGGATCGTCGCGAGGATGACCGGCTCTTCGATCTTCACAATGCGGACGGAGTCGGGCATCTTCGCCGGGCTGTCAACTTCGACCACCTCGCCGTCGGTCGTCGTCACTCGGTAACGCACGCCCGGCGCGGTCGTGATGAGATCGAGGTTGAACTCGCGCTCCAGACGCTCCTGCACGATCTCCATGTGGAGCAGGCCGAGGAAGCCGCAGCGAAAGCCGAAGCCGAGCGCGACCGACGATTCCGGCTCGTAGAAAAACGAGGCGTCGTTCAGGCGCAGCTTGTCGAGCGCGTCGCGCAGCTCTTCGTACTGGTTCGCTTCGACGGGGTAGAGCCCGGCGAAGACGAGCGGCTTGATCTCCTGAAAGCCGGGGAAGGGCACAGTCGTCGGGCGCGCGGCTTCCGTAATGGTGTCGCCGATCTGCACGTCCGCCACCGTCTTGATCGAGGCGGTGAGGAAGCCGACCTCGCCGACACCGAGTTCGCCAATCGGCGTCGGGCGCGGGCGGTTGACGCCCAAGGTTTCGACCTGATAGTCGCGACCCGTGTTGAAGAAGCGAATCTTCGTACCGGTCTTGATCGATCCATCGATGACGCGGAAGAGGACGATGACGCCGCGGTACGAGTCGTACCACGAGTCGAAGATGAGCGCCATGAGCGGCGCGTCGGGGTTGCCTTTGGGCGCGGGGATGTCGCGCACGATGGCTTCCAGCACGTCTGGGACGCCGACGCCGGTCTTGGCAGACGTCAGCACGGCGTTGTGCGTGTCGATGCCGATGACGTGCTCGATCTGCTCCTTCGCCTTGTCGGGCTCCGCGCCCGGCAGATCGATCTTGTTGATGACGGGGATCAGCTCGAGGTTGTTCTCGATGGCGAGGTAGGTGTTCGCGAGCGTCTGCGCTTCCACCCCTTGTGACGCGTCAACGATCAGGAGCGCGCCCTCGCACGCCGAGAGCGAGCGGGAGACCTCGTAAGAGAAATCGACGTGACCCGGCGTGTCGATGAGATTCAGGACGTACTGCTGGCCGTCACGCGCCGTGTAGTTGAGGCGGACGGCGTGCGCCTTGATGGTGATGCCGCGCTCGCGCTCCAAATCCATGTCGTCGAGGACTTGCTCGGACATCTCCCGGTCGGAGAGCGCGCCGGTCAGTTGCAGCAGACGGTCGGCGAGCGTGGACTTGCCGTGATCGATGTGCGCGATGATCGAGAAATTTCTGATGCGTTCGGGGTTCATAGGAAGCCGTTAGCTATTAGCTGTTAGCTGTTAGCAAAACAAAAGCCGACGCTGCCGACTCCGGGGATGAAAGCCGCCCCTCTTGGCTAAGAGCCAATAGCTAAACGCTAACAGCTAAACATAACAAAACGGGCGCGAAACCGCACGCACGCCAGTCGCGACAAAGGTCGTCGGGAGATGCTCGCGCGCGGGCAGTGCCGCCGAGCCTCGTCGTTGACATCCGCTCGTCGCCCCCACTATCGTTTCCGCCGAAGCGCCTTCGGGGAGTCACGCCATCGTGCGCGGGGCTTCCGTCTCACCGGACTGGACTCTTTCACGGCGCACCCGAACGTCGTCACAGGACTGACCCATGAGCCTGACGAAATGCCCGAAATGTGACTTCCCCTGCGATCCTGCGTCGGCTTGCTGCGAATGGTGCAAGGAGCCGCTCGTCGCGTCGAAGTATACCGCCGGCCTCGCCCCGCAGCTCAACTCGCACGTCGCCGGGGAAGGCGAGCTGCCCGCCGACTTCCAGTTCAGGCGGTTCGAGAGCCCCGGCGATGCCCTCACGCCGACCGCCACAACTTACCGCGAGCACTTCCTACCGCTCGGACAGATCGTGCTCGTGGCAACGCTGCCGGTGGTTGTGATGCAGGTGGCGCTCGCCTCCGCAGAGGTGGTGTCGCCGTGGACGGCCGCCGCACTCGGGAGCACGGCGTCGTACCTCGTCAACCCGTTGATGGCGGGCGCGCTCATCCACACGGTGCTCTCGCTGCTCCGCACGGGCAAGAGCCCGACGCTCGCGGAGTCTTACCGCCGTGGGCTGGGGCTGTGGTGGAGGCTGCTCCTCTGCGCGCTCCTCTCGGCCGTCATCGAGATGGCGGGGCTCTTACTGCTCGTCGTCCCCGGCGTCATCGCGTCGCTGGCATTCTCCGTGGCGCTGCCGGCACTCGCCGTCGAGAATTTGGGGCCGGTCGAGGCGATCAGGCGCAGCGCCGAGCTGACGCAGGGCTCGCGCATACTGATCCTGATGACCTTCTTCCTGCTGTGGGCGATCGTCGCGGTCGTCACGTGGTTGACGGGCGCGTCGGGCGCGGGGCACGCCGGCGGGTCGTTCTTCCCGATGCTCGTCTATGCGGTCGTCACCGAGTTTCTCTCTTCGGCCTTCGTCGTCCTCTCCGTCTTCATCTACCTGGGGCTGCGCGCCGAAAAAGATAGGGCGACCGCGGCGGCGTTGGCAGCGGGGAACTGAGCGGCGGCACGACGGCGGCGCGGCGGCGCGCGGCTGTGCGCGCACTGTCCCGCGCACGTCCGGGTCGTCTATAATCACGGGCGTTGTTCCCAACTCGAATACCGGGAAAGTCGAGGGCGGGGGAGTGTATTCTTCGCAAATCACGCGCGCCAATCCGACGTGCGTTGTCTTCCTCATAGATCAGAGCGGATCGATGGCCGACCCCTTCGGCGGCGACGATCTCACGCGCAAGGCCGACTTCGTCGCGCGCGTCGTCAACAACGCCCTGCACGATCTCGTCATCCGTTGCACGAAGACCGAGGAGGTGCGCGACTACTACCACATCGCCGTCATCGGCTACGGGCGCGCCGTCGGCCCCGCGCTCGCGGGCACGCTCTCCGACCGGCTGCTCGCGCCCGTCTCAGAGGTGGCCGACCAGCCGGCGCGCATCGAATCGGGCTACCGCCGCGCTGCTGACGGCGCGGGCGGCTATCTCGAAGTGCCCGTGCGCTACCCCGTCTGGGTCTTTCCACACGCGGACGGCGGCACGCCGATGTGCCAGGCGCTCAGGCGCACGAGAGATATGCTGCGGCAGTGGCTCGCCGAGCACCCTCGGGGCTTCCCGCCGACGGTGCTGCATTTGACGGACGGCGAGTCTGGCGACGGCGACCCGACCGAAGTCGGGCGCGAGATCATGTCGCTCGCGACGGACGACGGGCAGGCGCTACTCTTCAACTGCCACGTCTCTTCGCGCCGCTCGCGCAAGGTCGAGTACCCGCGCGACGCGGCGGGGCTGCCGGACGGCTTCGCGCGCACGCTCTACGACATCTCCAGCCCGCTCCCCGAAAGTTTCCGCGCCGCGGCGCAGCAGCTCGGCGTCGCGGTCGCCGAAGACTCGCGCGGCTTCGTCTTCAATGCAGACCCCTCCTCGGTCGTGCAGTTCTACGAGATCGGCACCAGCCTGACGGGTATGGCCCCCCACATCTGGATGGACGCCTAAAGCGGCGAGACGTTCACGCGCCATGACGCCCCCGCACACACCCGTCCGCGCCACACACTTCATCCTGCCAAAAGAAGGCATGACGCCGGAGGAGTGCGACGACGCGGTCGGTGTCTGTGTCGAGAGATTAAGGTTCGCCGTCGCCGACGGCGCGACCGAAGCGTTCGACGCGGGGGACTGGGCGCGGGCTTTGGCCGAAGCGTGGGTCGCGGCCGACGCTGCGCCGCGCACCGCCGCCGAGTTCGCCGCGTGGGCGAAGGTTGTGGGCGCGCGGCACCGCGAACAGTGGGCCGGGCGCGAGCTGCCCTGGTATGCGGAGGAGAAGGCGCGAGCCGGATCGTTCGCGGCGTTCGTCGGCCTGAGCCTGGAGGCAGGCGAGTCCGGGTTAAGTTGGCACGCCTGCGCCCTCGGCGACTCGTGCCTCGTGCAATTGCGCGGCGGCATCGTCCGAGCGTCCGTGCCGCTCGACAGCCATCAGGATTTCAACTCGTACCCGCTGCTCGTGCCCACGCACACGGCGACGGCGGCCTCCGC
>JBJMGS010000079.1:0-8223 GCA_045807785.1 Pyrinomonadaceae bacterium | reverse complement strand
GTAGCTCAAGTGGAAAGAGCAAACGTCTCATAAGCGTGAGGTTGGAGGTTCAACTCCTCCCGCAGCCACCAAACATTTTTCTTCCGGGCTAGTAGCTTAATTTGACAAAGCGACAGTCTTGCAAACTGTTAGGTGTGAGTTCGACTCTCACCCGATCCATTCTTGCGGCGCAGCTCAAATCGGCTTAGAGCACTCGTCTCGTAAACGAGAGGATGCGAGTTCGACTCTCGCCGCCGCAATCACATCTGTATGCGGGGATAGAGCAAGGGCGGCTCGGCGGTTTCATACGCCGCACGCGGCGGGTTCGACTCTCGCCCCCGCGATTAAATTTTTCCGGCGTCGCCAAGCAGGTAAGGCGCTCGATTGTTAATCGAGTCATCGGAGGTTCGAATCCTCCCGCCGGAGCCAAACACCCTAGTCCGGTAGCTAAGCGGCTCAAAGCATCCGCCTTTTAAGCGGGGGATCGTCGGTTCGAATCCGACCCGGACTACTTCCGCGCGGCGTAGCTCAACGGCTTAGAGCATCTGCTTGATAAGCGGGCGACGAAGGTTCGACTCCTTCCGCCGCGATCATGTTGCGGAGTCGTCCAAATGGGCAGGACGCCGGACTTTGAACCCGGAGATTTTGGTTCGATCCCAAACTCCGCAGTCGGCTCTCACGCTCTCAAATTCTACACAAGGTAATCCGGTTATCGTTTTTCGTCAGCCGCACGATTCTTCGCGGCTGAATGTGTGCGGAGGTTTTTACGGTCATGGCAAACAAGACGCTCTTCAAGTCGATTGTCGGCAAGCTCATCCCCTTGGCGGACGCGCGGAACTCGGAGCGCGCTCCGGCTTACGCCTTCACGCCGAAGCACGCGCTGGCGCAGTACGCGGCGACGGGCTGCATGAGCTCGACGTTCTACGCGAATGCCGAGGAGCAGCTCTCGGTCGTTCTCGGGCTCTGTGAGCAGGTTGACGCTGAGTTCGTCGCGAAGCTCGCCGTGTACGCGCGCGAGCAGGGTCACATGAAGGACGTGCCCGCGCTGCTCGTCGCCGTGCTCTCGCAGAAGGATCGCGCGCTGTTCGCACGCACCTTCGCGCGTGTCGTCGATAACGCGCGGATGCTGCGCAACTTCGTCCAGATCGTGCGTTCGGGTGTCGTGGGTCGCAAGTCGCTCGGCACTCTGCCGAAGCGCGCCGTGCGCGAGTGGCTTGACGCGCGCGACGACGAAGCGATCTTCAAGGCGTCGGTAGGTCAGGCCCCGTCGCTCGCCGACGTGGTGAAGATGGTTCACCCGAAGCCCCGCGACGCGAGCCGCGCAGCCCTCTACGGCTACCTCGTCGGGCGCGAGCACAACCGCGCGGCACTGCCCGCCGTCGTGCGCGACTTCGAGGCGTACAAGGCTGGCGACTCGCCCGACGTGCCCCGCGTGCCGTTCCAGATGTTGACGGCGCTGCCGCTCAAGCAGGCTGACTGGGCGGAGATCGCGCGGCGCGCGCCATGGCAGATGACGCGCATGAACCTCAACACGTTCGCCCGCCACGGCGTCTTCGAGGTCGTGGGGCTCACGGAGTTGATCGCGGAGCGACTGCGCGACCCCGTAAAGATCGCGCACGCGCGCGTCTTCCCTTACCAGTTGATGGCGGCTTACGCCTCGACGGTCGAGGGCGTGCCGCGCGAGGTGCGAGACGCCTTGCAGGACGCGATGGAGGTCGCGCTCGGCAACGTGCCTGAGTTTCCGGGCAAGGTTTACGTCTTCCCGGACGTGTCGGGCTCGATGAGTTCGCCCGTGACGGGCTACCGACCGGGCGCGACGACGGCTGTGCGCTGCGTGGATGTCGCCGCGCTGGTGGCGGCGGCGATTGTGCGCAAGAACCCTTCGGCGGAAGTGCTACCGTTCGAGCACGACGTGGTAAGCGTCGAACTGAATGCGCGTGACAGCGTGATGACGAACGCGGCGCGACTCGCGGCAATCGGTGGCGGAGGCACGAATTGCAGCGCGCCGCTTCGGGCGCTCAACCGCCGCGGGGCGAAGGGCGACCTCGTGATCTACGTCTCGGATAACGAGTCGTGGGTGGACGCTGGCGCGGGTCGCGGCACGGCGACGCTCGCGGAGTGGAACATCTTCCGCGAGCGCAACCCGCAGGCGCGACTCGTCTGCATCGACGTGCAGCCCAATAGCACGACGCAGGCGGCGGAGCGCGCGGACGTGCTCAACGTCGGCGGCTTCTCGGATCGGGTCTTTGACCTCGTCGCAGAGCTCGCCGCCGGTCGCCTGAACACGTCGCACTGGGTCGGCGCCGTCGAGTCAGTCGAGTTGTAGGGGGCGGAGAGCCGAATGCCGCCGGGAATACATCACACTCTGGATGTGACGAACGTATCTCGGCGACCCTCGTCGGCTCTCAGCCCACAAACATCTGGCGAATGCATTCGGGAGTACACGGTGCATGGTGGGTTCGAATCCCACGTCGCACGCCGCAAGCGTGCGATCAATCAAACTCTCGATCACACTCGTCGCCAGACAACATCGTGAATCGTGAATCGTCAATCGTGAATCGTCACTGCTCGCCCTGGCTTCCACGATTTACGATTGACGATTCACGATTAACGCCTCACCGGGGTGAATGCCGGAAGGACTACATCTCCAACGGCTGACCGACAGGTCGGCTTGAGCCGCGCGGGGCGTGATAACCCCGGCGATCTTTCGAGGTCGCGCTCAAACAGTCTTTCCAACACTTGTCACCCCCGGTCAGTTCTTCGCGCGGGCGACGAATGCAGGTGGAACTACATCGCTTGTTAAGCGCGTGGTTCCGGGTTCGAGTCCCGGCGGTTCCTGAAGAGGGACTGTAGCTCAATGGTAGAGCACGTGAGTGTGTTTCACCGATCTTCGTCGTCGCCCACATGAACGATGCGCGCCGTCCGGCAAACTTGCCGACGGCGCGTTTTGTTAGTACCGTTTCCCGGCTCTCTCGATAGTCCGCAGCAAACCACACGAGCGACACGATGAACATCACGATCCGCACGCCGCCCACCTTCAACTTCGCGCGCACAGCGATCAGCCACGGCTGGAGCGAGCTGCTGCCATTCAAGATCAACGATACCTACTCCGCGCTCTCTCGCGTCGTCGATCTCGGCGCGCGGAGCAAGCCCGTGGCAATCGAAATCACCGGCGCGAAGAACGATTTGAAAGTGAAAGTAGAAGGCGAGTTAAGCGCATCAGCGGTCGAGAAGATCAGGCACAACGTGCGCCACATGTTGCGCCTCGACGACGCGCTCGACCCCTTCTACGCGGCGCTCTCGGCGGAGCCCGCCTTCGCGTGGGTCGCACGCTCCGGCGCGGGTCGGCTCCTGCGCTCGCCCACTGTCTTCGAGGACTTGGTCAAGACGATCTGCACGACGAACTGTTCCTGGTCGCTCACGAAGACGATGGTCACGCGCCTCGTCGAGAATCTCGGTCGCCCCGCGCGCGGCGGCGGGCACAGCTTCCCCGCGCCCGCAGCGATGGCCGACGCCCCAGCGAACTTCTACCGTGACGAGATGCGCTCCGGCTACCGCGCCTCATACTTTAAGGAACTGGCCGAGCGCGTCGCTGCGGGCGAGTTGGACGTGGAGGGGTGGCTGTCGTCCGAGCTTCCGACCGGCGAGCTGCGGCGCGCGATGAAGCGCGTCAAGGGCGTGGGCGACTACGCGGCGGAAAACCTTCTGAAGCTCGTCGGACGCTACGACGTGCTCGCGCTCGACTCGTGGGTGCGCGCGACCTTCGCACGCATCCACAACGAGGGGCGAGCCGCCGCCGACAAGAAGATCGCCGGCCACTACGCCCGCTTCGGCGAGTGGCGTGGCCTCGCCCTCTGGTGCGACCTGACGAAGGACTGGATCGCGGAGAAGTGAGGCGGGAGCAAAGGGCAGTTGTCCGTGGTCAGTTGTCAGTTGTTTGTGTCTGCTGACCGTCACCCTGATAAGGATAGTTAAGTATTAACCACGGACGACGGGCTACTGACCACGGACACCCCCTCACCCCTCATCCTTTAGCCATTGCCCGGTCGGGCACAGCTCCAATAGTTGACACTCCTCACAGAGCGGGGCGCGCGCCTTGCAGACGGCGCGACCGTGCGCGATGAGCAGGTGCGAGAAGTTGATCCAATCGGCTTCGGGGATGAGCGCGCAGAGGTCTTGCTCGATCTTGTCGGGCTGCTCGTGCAGGGTCAGCTTCAGCCGCTGCGAGAGGCGCGAGACGTGCGTATCGACGACGACGCCGGACGCCACGTCGAAGGCGTTGCCGAGCACGACGTTCGCCGTCTTGCGCGCGACGCCGGGCAGTTCCAACAACTCCTCCATCGTCTCGGGCACACGCCCGCCGTGTTGCCCGGCGATCAGCGCGCACGCTCCCTGAATCGCCTTCGCCTTGTTGCGGAAGAAGCCGGTCGAGCGGATGTCGCGCTCAAGCTCCTCCGGCGCGACCCCCGTGTAGTCTTCCGCGCGGCGGTACTTGCGGAACAGTTCGGCGGTCACCAAGTTGACGCGCTCGTCCGTGCATTGCGCCGAGAGGATCGTCGCGACGAGCAGCTCCAGCGGGTTCGCGTGGTTCAGCGAGCAGCGCGCGTCGGGATAAGCCCGCTTGAGTCGTTTGACGATCTCGCGCGCCCTCTTTTTATCGTCACCCTTCACGCTCGTTTCCCTTCCTTCTGATCACAGAGCGCCACGGCGATGCGCGCCGCGACGCGCGCGTTCGATTCGAGCAGCGCGAGGTTTGCCCTGAGCGTCGCGCCGGAGCTTTGCTCCGCCATGCGCCTGAGCAGGAACGGCGTCAACGCGTGTCCGCCGACGCCATTTCGCTCGGCCTCTTCCAACGCCCGCGCGAGCGCGGCTTCCACCACGTCGCGCGCCACCTCGTCTTCAACGGGGACGGGCACGGTGACGAGCAGCGCACCCTCCATGCCGAGTTCGCGGCGAGCGACGACGAGCGCGCACACTTCGTCCGGCGTGTCACAGCGTGCGTCCACCGGGAGCCCCGAACTGCGCGTGTAGAAGGCGGGCAGCTCGTCGCAGCCGTAGCCGACGACCGTCACGCCATTGGTTTCGAGCCACTCGCGCGTGGCGGGTAGATCGAGAACGCTCTTAGCGCCGGAACAGGCGACGACCGAGAGGCTCGTGCGCGCGAGTTCCGGCAGGTCAGCCGACACGTCTGGGAGCGCGCCGCGGTGGACGCCGCCGATGCCGCCCGTGGCGAAGACACTGATCCCTGCGCGCGCGGCGATGTACGTCGTCGAGGCGACGGTCGTCGCGCCGTCCCACCCGCGCGCGACGGCGACGGGCAGATCGCGCGTGCTGAGTTTGTGCACCGACGGACTGTCGGCGACGTGTGCGAGTTGATCAGCGCCCAAGCCGACGCAGATTTTGCCGCCGATGACGGCGACGGTCGCAGGTGTTGCGCCCGCTTCGCGCACGATCTGTTCGAGCCTCTGCGCCGTCTCGATGTTCTGCGGACGCGGCAGGCCGTGCGCGATGACGGTTGATTCGAGCGCGACGACGGGTCGGGCATTTCGTAGCGCGTTTTCAACTTCCTCACTGAAGCCGAAGACGTTTGCGACTGGCATGTTTTTGGGTGCTTCAGTTTAACTCGACTTGAATATCAGAGAAGCGAAGACTCACCGCAGAGACGCAGAGAAGCGCAGAGGGAGTGCAGAGAGAGCCTGATCGGGAAATCCAGATCAATTTTTTCTCTGCGCATCCTCCGCGTCCTCTGCGTCTCTGCGGTGCGCTTTAACGTCGCTAGTTCCCAAGTCGAAGCATAGTTACTGACTTCCGCCCGTCGGCGGCTTGACGACGACTGCAGGGATGTCCGCGTCGCGCACGAGCTTGTTGAAGGCGGGCAGGTCGGTCTTCATCACCTGATCGAGCTTCTGAAGCTGCGCGTTGATCTTCCCCGTGATGTCTTCGTAAACGGCGTAGGTCTGCTCGGTCGGCGCGTCATCCGAGCCGCCGACGACGCCGCTCAGCGCGGCTAGTTTGTTGTTCAGCCGGATCGGGTAGTTGAGCGGGTCCTGACTGCTCTGGTTCTTCGTCTGGTAAAGCTCCTCCTCGATGGTCGTGAGCTTCGCGTTCAGACTCTTCGCCGCGTCGGTGATCTTCGGCGCAGAGGGCTGACCCTGCACGCGCTTCTGCAAGTCGTCGAGCTGCGTGCGCACCTGTCGAATCTGCGTGATCGCGTTGTGCGTCTCCGAGACCTTGTCGCGAATCTTGAGCAACAGATCGAGTTGCTTGGAGAAGTCCGCCTGCGTCGTCGCCTCGCGCGGGTCTTTCTTCAACTCGAAGGTCTGCGTCTGCGTCTGGCCGTTGGCGGTGAGGCGCACGGTATAGACGCCGGGGATGATGCGCGGCCCCTGCGTGCCCGCCGCCCACATGATCAAACCGGGGAACGTCGCCGCGTCGGCGTAGCGCATGTTCCAAGTGAAGCGGTTGAGACCCGGCGTGGTCGTCACACGCGCGCCGCCGCCGCCACGACCGAAGACGAACTGCTCCGACTCTTCGCCCGAAGGCGCTTGCGGTTGTTCGGGCGGACGCTGCACCTGCGCCGCGCCGGGTGCGGGCGTGGGCGCGGGCTTCGGCGCCGCCGCCGTGTACTTCTGGATCGACTTGCCAGAAGCGTCTAAGAATTCCAGGACGACGTCGGTCGTCGGGCGCGACTTCAGGTAGTAATAGACGACTGCGCCGTTCGGCGGGTTCGAACCCACGGGCGTTCCGGGCGGGAGGATGCCGCCGCCGCCGTCCATGCGGTAAGTGTCTTTGGGTTTGAAGAGCTTCGCGTCGGGCAGGTTCGCGAGCGTCCCGCCTGCGTCCATCAACTGGTGCAGGAGCGGCAGGTCGTCGAGGATGTAGAACGAGCGACCCTGCGTCGCGGCGACCAGCTCCTGCTCGCGCTTGTGTATGACGAGATCGGTGATCGGCACGACGGGCAGGTTCAACTGCAAAGACTGCCACGTGTCGCCGTCGTTAAATGAGACGTACATGCCTGTCTCCGTCCCGGCGTAGAGCAACCCCTTCTTGTTCGGGTCTTCGCGCACGACGCGCGTGAAGGCACCGTCGGGGATGCCCGTCGTGATCTTCTTCCAGGTCTTGCCGTAGTCGCTGGTCTTAAACAGATACGGTTTGTAGTCGTCGAGCTTGTACATCGTCGCGGCGACGTAAGCCGTGCCCGCATCGAACGCCGAGGCGTCAATCGAGTTGATCTGTATCCACTCCGGCATCCCCTTCGGCGTCACGTCCTCCCAGCGACCGCCGCCGTCCTGTGTGACGTGAACCATCCCGTCGTCCGAGCCGGCCCAGATGACGCCCGCCTTCACAGGCGACTCCATCATCGTGAAGATCGTGTCGTAATACTCGATGGTCGTGTTGTCTTTCGTGATGGGGCCGCCAGAACTGCCCTGCTTCGACTTGTCGTTGCGCGTGAGGTCGGGGCTGATCACTTTCCAGCTCTGCCCCTCGTCCGTTGACTTGAAGACGACCTGCGCGCCCGCGTAGATGGCGTTCGGATCGTGCGGCGAGGTGATGATCGGGAAGTTCCACTGGAAGCGGTATTTCTGCACGTCCGCGCCCGCGCCCATCGGGTTGTCGGGGTAGGGCGTGACGCTGCGCAGTTGGCCGTTGTGGTGGTTGTAGCGCGTGATCAGGCCGCCGTAGCTGCCCGCGTACACGATGTCGGAATCCTTCGGAGAGGGCTGAATCCAGCCCGACTCGCCGCCGCCGACGTCGTACCAATCGCGCTCGGTGATGCCGAAGTCGGTCGTGCGCGAGGCGATCTTGACGGTCGAGTTGTCCTGCTGCGCGCCGTACACGTGATACGGGAAATCGTTATCCACGGCGACGCGGTAGAACTGCGCGGTCGCCTGATCCTGCTCCGACCACGTGCGCCCGCCGTTGAACGAGACGTTCGCGCCGCCGTCGTTCGAGTTGATCATGCGCTGGTTGTCGTTCGGCGCGATCCAGAGATCGTGGTTGTCGCCGTGCGGGTCTTGAATGCCGGTGAAGGTGCGCCCGCCGTCGTTTGATTTGTAGAAGCCGGTGTTCAGGACATACACGGTGTCGGCGTTCTGCGGGTCGGCGTAGATGCGCGAGTAGTACCACGCGCGCTGGCGCAGGTTGCGTTGCTCGTTGGTCTTCGTCCACGCGCGACCGCCGTTGTCGGAGCGGAAGACGCCGCCGTCCTCGGCTTCGACGATCGCCCACAGCCGGTCTGGGTTC
>JBJMGS010000078.1:0-4785 GCA_045807785.1 Pyrinomonadaceae bacterium | reverse complement strand
GTTCTTCGTGGACAACATCTTCCGCTTCACGCAGGCCGGCTCTGAAGTGTCCGCGCTCCTCGGCCGTATGCCGAGCGCCGTGGGTTATCAGCCGACGCTCGCGACGGAGATGGGTGACTTGCAGGAGCGCATCACCTCGACGCGCAACGGCTCGATCACGTCCGTGCAGGCGATCTACGTTCCTGCCGACGACATCACCGATCCGGCGCCGGCCACGGCGTTCGCGCACTTGGACGCCACGGTCGTTCTCTCGCGTGCGATCACGGAGCTCGGCATCTATCCGGCGGTCGATCCGCTCGCCTCCAGCTCGCGCCTGCTCGACCCGCGCATCATCGGCGACGAGCACTACCAGACGGCGCAGGACGTGAAGAAGGTCTTGCAGCGCTACAAGGAGTTGCAGGACATCATTGCTATCCTCGGCCTCGACGAGTTGTCGGAAGAGGACAAGCTGGTCGTCTCGCGCGCGCGGAAAGTCCAACGCTTCTTCTCGCAACCCTTCTTCGTCGCCGCGCAGTTCACCGGGCTCGAAGGCAAGTACGTCAAGCTCGAAGAGACCATCAAGGGCTTCCGCGAAATCCTCGACGGTAAGTGCGACGACATCCCCGAACAAGCCTTCTTCCTTCAGGGCACCATCGAAGACGTGCGGAAGAAAGCGCAGGAGATTGCCTCAGCGTAAAAGACGTGAATCGTGAATCGTCAATCGTCAATGGTTTAAGACAACTCTGACGATTCACGATTGACGATTCACAATTCACGTTCCTTATGCCTCTGAGACTCGACATCATCACGCCCGAGCGCAACGTCCTGTCGGAGACGGTTGACTCGGTGAACGTGCCGGGCCTGGGCGGCGAGTTGGGCATCCTGCCCGGCCACACGCCGCTTATCTCGCAGCTCCAGACGGGCGTGCTCTCCTACGCGCAAACGGGCGCGGCGGCCAAGCGCCTGCTCGTCTCCGGCGGCTTCGTCGAGGTGCGAGACGACCGCGTCTCCGTCCTCGCAGATGTCGCCGAGCGCCCCGAAGAGATCGATGCCGCCCGCGCGCGCCTCGCACGCGAGCACGCCGAAAAGACGCTCAACGCCTTCACCGGCTCGCCGGAAGACTTCGAGCGCGCCCACGCCGAACTCGAACGCTCGCTGGTACGCCTGCAACTCTCCGGCGAAGATCACTCCGCCATCGCGCGCTCCTAAGACTAAAGAGAAGCGGACTTGCCCACATCAGCAAGTCCGCTTTTTTACTCCCGGCTGTGTTTCATTGTTGCAACAATGATTCAGATGAGGTATAATCCGTTTCACGTTCGCGCTGTCGGGCAAGAGTCTGCAAGGGGGTTCACGTTCGCATGTCACAGGTAGTCACTAACGGGTCGGCGGAAGAAGCGCGCGCTGCGGTCACGGGCGAGGCGACGCCCGAAGACAAACAGGTCGAGGCGGGTCTGCGCCCGCGCACGCTTGAAGAGTACGTCGGGCAGTCGAAGATCACGACGAACCTGAAGATATTCCTGCGCGCGGCGCAGGGGCGTCGCGAGGCGCTCGACCACGTGCTCTTCTTCGGGCCGCCGGGCTTAGGGAAAACTACACTCTCGCAGATCATCGCGCAGGAGATGAACGCGCCGCTGAAAAGCGTGAGCGCGCCCGCGATTGAACGCGGCGGCGACCTCGCGGCGATCCTGACCAATTTGCAGGAGGGCGAAGTCCTCTTCATCGACGAGATTCACCGGCTCAAGCCGCAGATCGAGGAAGTCCTCTACCCGGCGATGGAGGACTACCAGTTAGACCTGATGATCGGACAGGGGACGGCGGCGCGCTCGATTAAGTTAGACCTGCCGAAGTTCACTCTGGTCGGCGCAACGACGCGGGCGGGCTTGATCACCGCACCCTTGCGCGGTCGCTTCGGCATCGTCTTCCACTTAGATTTTTACGCGCAGAAAGATTTGGAGATCATCGTCCACCGGTCGGCGGAAATCCTGAACGTCGAGATCGAGGCGACGGGCGCGCGTGAGATCGCGCGGCGTGCGCGCGGCACCCCGCGCATCGCGAACCGGCTCCTCAGGCGCGTGCGCGACTTCGCCGAGGTCGTCGCCGAAGGGCGTATCACGCAGGAAGTGGCGCGGCGCGCGCTCGACGAGATGGAGGTCGATAAGTTTGGGCTGGACGAAGTGGATCGCAAAATCCTGACGACGATCATCGAGAAGTTCGACGGCGGGCCGGTCGGCGTCGGCACCATCGCTGCCTCCATCAGTGAGGAGCGCGAGTCCATCGAGGAGATCATCGAGCCGTACCTCATCCAGATCGGCTTTTTGAACCGCACGCCGCGCGGTCGCGTTCTGACCCGCGCTGCCTACAAGCACATGGGCTACGCGCCGCCGAAGGTGCAGCAGGAGTTGATCGCGAGTTGACGAGTTATAAAGTTTCGGCGGCTACGTGCCGACCGAAGACGGCTGAGGGCGACGAAGGACAGGCGGATCGGGAGCCGCCAGTCCCGAGTCGCCCTCGGTCTTTTCCCGCGCGCCGCCTCAACAGCTCGGCAGTTGCCCCGTCAGCGCCAGGATGCCGTAGAGCGGGAGGAGCACGGGCAGCAGCGTCACGCCGAGCGAAGTCCTGCCGACAACCTTAAGCGCCCGCTTGAAGCGCGGGGGGTGCTCGACGCTGAGCACGTCGTCGTAGCTGATGACTGTCGCGATCTCCGTGCGACCGTCCGACTCGACGAGCGTGAAGTCCTTATCCCGCGCCTCCCTAATCCTCCCGTCGAAGCTCTCGCCGCGCTTGAAGTGGTAGGGCACTTCCTTACCGCCGACGAAGACCTTCGCGCCCTCCCGCAGCTTGACGACGACGGTCTTGCCTTCCGCCTGCGCCTTGGCGGCGCGCGCCTTTACCTCTTCGACCTTCGGCTCGCCCTGAGCCGCCACGCCCGCGGGCGCAGCCGCCGACAAAACCGCCGTCGCGACCAAACATGCAATCAGTCTCCGCTTCATCGAATGCCTCCTCGAGTTGTCAGACTTCGGGCGAGGACGAAGCAACGATGATGCCGCGCCTTTCTTCCTTAATTTTTCCTGGTTGGGGCTGAGTTGTGTGGCGTTGTCAGCAGGATCAGGCGCAGCAGTTTTACAGCAGTGGTCGTCCGGCTGATGCTGCACTCTTCTGGCGCAAGAGAGTCAAACTCTCGCGGCGATGGCTTCGCGCATCTCGCGCACGGCGGCGTCGAGCCCCGCAAGCACCGCGCGCGCGATGATGTTGTGGCCGATGTTGAACTCCTCGATCTCACCTATACCAGCGACCGCGCCGACGTTGCGGTAGGTGAGCCCGTGACCGGCGGCGACCTTGAGGCCCACGCGCGCGGCGTGCGCCGCCGCCTCGCGTAGTCGCTCAAGCTCTGCGGCGGCGCGGCTCGCGCCCTCGCCGTGCATCGCGCGCGCACCGAGCGTCGCCTCCGCATAGAGCGCCGTGCAAAGTTCGATCTGCTGCGCGCCCGCGTCGCGCGCCGCGTCGATCTGCGCGGCGTCTGGATCGACGAAGACGCTCGCGAAGAGGTCTCCATCGCGGAGTTGCTTGATCGCCGCGCGCACCGCGTCGAAGTTGGCGCGCACGTCCAGTCCACCCTCGGTCGTGATCTCGTCCGGCGTTTCGGGGACGAGCGTCACGGCGTCGGGGCGCGCGTCGAGCGCGATGCGCGTCATCTCTTCGGAGGCGTTCATCTCGACGTTCAGGTAGGTCGTCACGGCGCGGCGCAGCACAGAGAGGTCTGTGTCCTGTATATGGCGGCGGTCGGCCCTGAGGTGGACGGTGATGCCGTCCGCGCCCGCGCCCTCGCACACGAGCGCCGCCGCGACGACGCTCGGCTCCGGCGCACGCCGCGCCTGCCGCACGGTCGCCACGTGATCGATGTTGACGTTGAGTCTCGCGCCCATCAGCTCGGAGCGACTCAGGCGGCGTTGTCGCGTCGCACCCAGTCGCATCTACCCCTCATAATGTTTTGCCGCGCTGAATATAAACGAAAGCTCGCGCCGCTCCAACTTTTCGGCGTGACACATCCGCCGCAAAAAATTAAGCCCGAAGAACGATTTTGTTCACGCAAACTTCACATGCCGGGCGTACATCTTAATAAGGGACGGCGCGGCCACAGGCGCTCTTTGCATCGGAAGCCGCGCTTTTAACCCACGCCCCTCGCACGCGAGAGCTGTTTTTCAGATTCGGGAGGTGAAGGGATGAACCCGTCAGAAATTCGACAACTAACGCTCGAAGGTTTCGGGCGCGAAGAGAAGACGACGCCAATCGTCAGACGTCGCGCGCCGGCGACGACGCCGAATGCCGATCTCGTCGGCCGCAGTTTTTCCGACGGCGCGTCGGAAGTGACGGTGCGCGGCGTTTCGACGACGAACCCGGCGCACGTCGTCGTGGAGCGCGAGCACGACGGCCACACTTGGACGATCCACGCCGGCGTCGTCCGCATGATTGTCAGTCGCACGCGCCACAACAAACGCGCCGCCTGAAGGCGTTCGACTTTCTCGCCCCCTGCTACGCACGTCCAGCCACCCCAGCCGCGACGAAAATTCCCGCGCCGCAAAATACCTCTGGCAGTTTTCAACGCGGCAGGTATTCCGCCGCGACTTTGATCGCCGCCATGTTCGCCGGCGCGCCGCCCGCAGGCTCGACCAGAGGCACGCGGACGAAGCCCGTGCCCTCGCCGCCGCCGTAGCGCCGCACCCACGCCGCGGCGAGACCCATCTCGTCCTCGGCGAGCACGGTCGTCACCGCCCCAGGCTCCGCCGACCAGTTGCTCAGCCACCAGCC
>JBJMGS010000077.1:0-14264 GCA_045807785.1 Pyrinomonadaceae bacterium | reverse complement strand
CGCCCGCGAGGTCTGCGTGTCCCGGTCGCGGCCGTTTCACGCGCCGCATCTTCTCCTCGGGCACCTCTTCGAGGTCGGGCGGCCCGGCCGACATGATGTTCGTCCAGTTCTTCCAGTCCTTGTTCTCGATGAGCATGGCGACGGGCGAGCCGAGCGTGAGACCGTGGCGCACGCCGCTTAAAATCTCCGCGCGATCCTGCTCGATCTTCATCCGCCCGCCGCGCCCGTAGCCCCATTGCCGCCGCTCAAGCTGGCGGTTGATCTCTTCGACGCTGATGGCTAAGCCCGCGGGCAGACCTTCGACCGTCGCGACGAGCGCGCGACCGTGTGACTCGCCGGCGGTGTTGAAGCGAAACATTTGTCGTGAATCGTAAATCGTAAATCGTGAATCGTAAACGTCGAAAGGCGGATCAGGCGTCGATGAAGCGGGCGCGCACTGCAGGCGCGGGCAGCAGACAGGTGTCGTATTTGCCGAAGAGTCGGTAGCGGTTGCGCGCGAAGGCGTCGTAGAGATAGTCACGCAGCGGCGCGGGGATGACGCGCGCGGCGAGGAAGAGTTTCCAGTAGCCGCCGAGGTAGCCCGCCAGCTTCATTGCCGCCGTCGAGCGGACGAAGACGCGCTCCGCACGCAGCTCAGCCGCCCTTTGGAGGACGACGACCGAGTCGATGCCCTGTATCTCCGGGTGGCGCGCGATGACCGCCTTGCCGAAGTCGCTCTGCAACGCGGCGAAGCGCATCGTGCCGCGCCGGTCGTGGTCGAGGATCAGCTTCACACTCTTGTTGCAGAAACCGCACACGCCGTCGTAGAGCATGACCAACTCGCCGTCAGAAGTTTCACTCATCTATACGATCAACTCTCTTCCGACGTTGCTTCGCGCCTTTGCGCCTTTGCGTGAGAACAGGTTTCACGCAAAGGCGCGAAGTGAAACAAAGATGATCATGTCTCACATGTTAAAAACTCTTCGCTGAAAATGTTGCCGCGTCCAAGGACGCACGCCGGATCGAAGGCGCGTTTGAGCGCGGCCATCTCGCGCAGAGACTGCTCGCCGTAGAGTTCGCGCATGTATTCGCGCTTGAGCTTGCCAACGCCGTGCTCCGCCGAGATCGTGCCGCCCAGACTGACGGCGCGGCGGATGAATGTCCAGTAAATTTCTCGCGCGCGCGAGGCTTCCGCGTCGTCGTGCGGAAGGATGTTGACGTGGACGTGGTTGTCGCCGATGTGCCCGAAGATGACGAATTGGAGGCCGCTCGCGCCGAGCGTGTCGCGGTAGAAAGCGAGCATCTCGGCGAAATGTCGGTCGGGCACCGCCATGTCGGTCGAGACTTTACGTTGCCCGTGTCGCGCGAGCCATTCGTTGACGAGCACGGGCAGCGCGTGGCGAAACTCGCGCAGTCGTTCCTGATCTCGCTCGGCGGTGGCAAACCAGGAGTCGTCCGCGAGCGCGTGGTGTCGTTCGCAGAGCGCGAGCCACGCGCCCGTCAGCGTCTCTTCCGTCGCCTCGTCCGTCTCCTGCTCGAAGAAGACCGCGCCCGCCGCACCCACAGGGATCGCTGGGAACTTCGCGCGCAGCAGTTCCAGAGACTCGCGGTCGAAGTATTCGAGCGCGCGTGCGTCAAAGCCGCCGCCGCCGAGCGGGTCGTAGCCGTCAGCCGCGCGCAGTTCGCGCTTGCTGACGCAGAAGCCGCGCGCGTCGCGCACGAAGCCGAGCAGGTCGCCCTCTGCGTGGAAGAAGACGACGCCGCTGAGCAGCCCCGCCGGCTTCGGCAGTAGTTTCAACTCGGCCTCCGTGACGACGCCGAGCGTGCCCTCGCTGCCGACGAAGAGATCGACCAAATCCATCCCCGGCTCGACGAAGTAGCCCGCGGCGTGCTTGCGCGTTTGCGGCATACGGTACGACGGCAGGCGCGCGTCAATCGTTTGACCAGACGCGAGCGGGACGCGCAGACGCCCGTCCCGTTCGGCGCGAACGTCGCCGCGTGCGAGATTGAGCACGTCGCCGGACGCGAGCGCGACTTTCAGACGCCGCACGTAAGCACGCGTCGCGCCGTACTTGAACGTGCGCGCGCCCGAAGCGTTCGTCGCGATGGTGCCGCCTAAGAAACAACTCCACTCGGTCGGATCGGGCGGATAGAGCAGCCCTTGCGCCTCGACCGCGCGGCGCAAGTCTGCGAGCACGACGCCGGCTTCGGCGGTCGCGCGCCCGCCCTTCCCTTCCCGCACGATCTCTCCTATCCGGTTCAGGCGATCCGTCGCCAAGACGATCCCGCCGAACGGCACGCGCCCGCCGACGACGCCCGTGCCCGCGCCCGAGACCGTGACGGGTGTGCGCGCGCGCGTCGCCTCGCGCAGCACCGCCGCGACATCCTCTGTCGTTTCGGGGAAGACGACGCGCTGCGCGCTGCCGCCCGCGAGGTTGCTCGCGTCAACGAAGTAGCCTTGCAACTCGTCGGGCGCAGTTTTTACAAGCATGTGGGGTGGCTTCAGACGGCGACCAGCTCGCGCTCGCGCAGGTACTTGATGCGGTCGCGGATTTCGGCGGCGCGCTCGAACTCCATCGCCTTGGCCGCCACGCGCATCTCCTGTTCGAGCCGGTTGATCGTCTCGCGGATGTTGCCCTTGGAATACTCCTCGATGGATTCGAGATCGAGCGGGACTTTGAAGTAGTCCGCCTCGTAAGCCGTCACCAGCGTTGACTCGATGGCTTTGATGATCGTCTGCGGCGTGATGCCGTGCTCCTCGTTGTAGGCGATCTGGATGGCGCGGCGGCGCTCGGTCTCGTCAATCGCGCGCCGCATCGAATCGGTGATCTTATCGGCATACAGGATCGCCCTGCCGTTCGCGTTGCGCGCGGCGCGACCCATTGTCTGAATCAGCGACGACTCGGAGCGCAGGAAGCCTTCCTTGTCAGCGTCGAGGATGGCGACGAGCGAGACTTCCGGCAGGTCGAGCCCTTCGCGCAGAAGGTTGATGCCGACGAGCACGTCGAACTCGCCGCGGCGCAGGTCGCGCAGGATTTTGATCCGCTCCAACGTCTCGATGTCCGAGTGCAGATAGCGCACGCGCACGCCGACCTCGGCGAAGTATTCGGTCAAGTCCTCCGACATCTTCTTGGTCAAAGTCGTGACCAGCACGCGCTCGTTCTTTTCCGCCCTCACGCGGCACTCTTCTAACAGATCGTCGATCTGCCCCTTGACGGGTCGCACGTCCACGACCGGATCGGTTAAGCCCGTCGGGCGGATGATCTGCTCGACGACCTCGCCGCCCGCCCTGCCAAGCTCGTATGGTCCCGGCGTCGCCGAGACGTAGATTGTCTGACCGATGCGCACCTCAAACTCCTCGAAGTTCAAAGGGCGGTTGTCCATCGCCGAGGGCAAGCGGAAGCCGTACTCGACGAGCGTCCTCTTGCGCGACTGGTCGCCGTGGAACATGCCACGCACCTGCGGGACGGTCTGGTGCGACTCGTCTATGACGACCATCGAGTCTTTCGGCAGGTAGTCGAGCAACGTCGGCGGCGGCGCGCCGGGTGGGTGCCCCGTCAGGTGGCGCGAGTAGTTCTCGATGCCGCGGCAGAAACCCATCTCCTTGATCATCTCAAGGTCGTACATCGTCCGCTGGTGCAGCCGCTGCGCCTCGACCAGCTTGCCGTCCTGAATGAGCTTCGGCTCCCACCAGTCCAACTCCTCGCGGATGGTCTTGAGCGCGCGTTTGACCGTCGTCTTCGGCATCACGTAATGCGTCTTCGGGTAGATCGGCAGGCGCGACGTGTGCTTCTGCAAGACTTCGCCGAGCAGCGCGTCAATCGTCGAGACGGAATCGATCTCGTCGCCCCACAGCTCGATGCGGTAAGCCTGATCCTGATACGAGGGATAGACCTCGACGACGTCGCCGCGGACGCGGAAAGAGCCGCGGTCGAACTCGATGTCGGAGCGTTCGTACTGCAACTCTACGAGTTTTTGCAGCAGTTGCTCGCGCGTCATCTTCATCCCCGGTTCGAGGAAGAGGATCATGTCATAGTAAGCGTCGGGGTCGCCGAGGCCGTAGATGCAGGAGACGCTGGCGACCACGATCACGTCGCGCCGCTCGAACAGCGCGCGCGTGGCCGAGAGCCGGAGGCGGTCGATCTCCTCGTTAATGGTCGCCTCTTTTTCGATGTACATGTCGGAGGCGGGCACATATGCCTCCGGCTGGTAGTAATCGTAGTAGGAGACGAAATACTCGACCGAGTTTTCGGGGAAGAAGGACTTGAACTCCTGATAGAGCTGCGCCGCAAGCGTCTTGTTGTGCGCGATGACGAGCGTCGGGCGCTGCGTGCGCTGGATGACGGAGGCGACGGTAAACGTCTTGCCCGAGCCCGTGATGCCGAGCAGCACTTGATCCTTTTCGCCCGCGTCGAGCCCGCGCACGAGCGCGTCGATGGCCGCAGGCTGATCGCCCTGCGGCGTGAAGTCCGAACGGAGCTTGAATGGCATAAAAATGAACCCGCCTGGAAAGAATTGAAGGCTCAATTCTAACATCAAGCGGGGCGTTTTCGAACTGCGCAGCCTCGCCGCTACTTAGCACATGTGCCAGTTGAGCGGAATGAGATCGAAGCCGTAAGGGATATCGGACATGCACGAAATGACCGCGCCGCCGGCAACCCACAGCAGTGTGTTCGCGTGGCGCTCAGCTTTCCAGTAAAACTTCGACACGAGTGCCCACTCCGCGAGGCGGACGGGGACAAAGACGGTCGCGTAGGCGAGCACGAGCTTGTCGAACGAGTTGCCGGATTTTTTAAAGAGGAGGACGATCAAGACGAGGATCACAATCCCGGCGAAGAACCCCATGACGAAGCGGACGAAACCCAGCCCCAGCGCCCCCATCAACGTGCGGTCGTCCGGCGTGCGGAAGAAGTGGAAGCCGAGGTAACACCACGCGCTGTACGCGATGAACTTCGCCAGCAGGAGCAGCAGAGCTTCCATGTGTGAGACACAACCTTTCGATATTAGGATGGATGGGCCAAAAGAGAGAGGCGTAAGGCGGGCAGTCGTGCGCGACCGTTCTCGCGTAAAGCGCGTCGGGCTCGGAGGCTGCTCCGAGCCCGAACTCGCTAAGCAGTGCGCGTCGGCTTCGGCGTCTGCGACTGCGTGCCGGCGCTGCTGATCTGGTAGATCGCCTCCATCACGGCGGAGCGCACCTCGGCGGGGAGCGAGCCGCGCACGGCGAGGCGCTTGAACGCCGGGAGCACCTCCTGCTGACCCGAGAGCGCGAGCAGTTTCACGACGGCGAGGCGCACCTCCGCGTCCGGGTGGCTTTCGATGGCGCGGATGAGCGGCGTGTTCTCGCCAGCCTTCGCCATCAGGAAGAGCAGCGAGAAGGCGTCGTAGGTTTTCTCGCGGCTCTCGCCCGTGAGGTGCGAGACGGCTTCGTCGGCGAGACCGGAAGTCGCGAGTGATGCACCGATGCGACGGCGGCGTTCGGCTGGCGACTCGCGCAACGCGCGCGTGAACGAGTCGGCGCGGTCGTCCGTGATTTCATAGACGGCGCGCGCGGCGGCGTTGCGCACCTCGACAGCCGGATCGTCGAAGGCGGCGCAGATTTGGTAGAAGGCTTCGTCCGTGTTGAGCCGCGCCAGCGCGCGCACGCTCTCGGCGCGCTCCGCCGCGTCCTCGCTTTCGAGGCGCACCTGGATCGCCTGCGGGATGATCGAGACGTCCTCGTCCGCGAACGCGCCCGAAACTTCGATGCCCTTCTGCGCGAGCGTGACCCCGGCGTCTTCGCGACCGACGTGCGGCGTGATGTCGCGCGTGGGTGTCGTCGCGGCTGGCGCTTCCGCGCCGGGGTCAAGCGGCGTGGCGGGTTCGACGGGCGCGGCGCTCATCCCTTCGGCGGGCGGCGCGGGCTCTTCACGGGTGCGCTCGAACGGCACCGGCGGCGGCAGCGGGTGCGGCGTGGGTTCGGCATGCGGCAAGACTGCGTCCGCCGAGAGGTGCTGCTCTTCGACATCGACGTCGAGCCAGTCGTCGGCGACTTTCGGGCTGCTCGCGACGGCGAACTCCGGCGCGACATAGATGGGCGACTCCGCCGCCTCGTCACGCGCAGACGCAACCGTGTCGGGCGCGGTCTGAGACTTGAATTCGAGGCCGCCCGTACCGCGTCTGGCTTGAAGCGTCTCGTCCTCGCTGTGCCGCGAAGGCCACTTGGCGCCCTCGTTCTCGTCAAACGAATAGACCGTCGCGGCGAGTGCGGTTGCGTGCGCCCCGCCCAGCGCAACTTCTTCGCCCGGCAGCGTCAGATCAGTGTCAGGCCTGGCCGCCACGTCATGACTTGCCGCAGCTGGCTCGGCGGCTTCAACCGTGCTCGACGCCGAAGGCGACTCGACCGCCAGCGTCGTTTCGTCCAGCTCGTTCGAGAACTCTCCGAGCGGCGCTTCCGCGTCCGCCGTCAACTCGACGGGCGGCACCGCGAGCACCGACTCTTCAATCAGAGTCTTCTCTTCTGCGACGGCGTGTGTTTCGTCTTGCGCGGCGACCTGCGGCGCAGTCGCCGCAGCGTCAGACGTCGCGACGGGAACCTCGACGCCTGCGATGCTCTGCGCCTTTTCCGTCACGACGGCAGGCGCGGCGGCTTCGGCGGCTTCGGTCGGATTCTCGGTCGTCTCTGTCACAGGCGCGGGCGCGGGCGCCGACACCGGTTCCGGCGCGGCGACGACCCCGGGCTCGCGCAACTGGATCGTCTTCGTCTCTTCGTCGCTCGGCGTGCAGGCTTCGACCGCGTGCTGGATGAGCGAGCGCGGCACGAGCCGCGAGGTCTCGCGCCAGCGCAGCCCTTCGAGCGGCTCAAGCGCGGTGGGGTCTTTGAGTGCGGCGAGCGCCTCGACGCTCGCGCGGCGCACGTCCGCCGAAGGGTCATCGAGCGCGGCGACAAGGTGCGGCGTCGCCGCGCGCTCGTGCAGCAGCGAGAGCGCGTGCGCCGCCGACGCGCGCTGCGCCGGGGCTTGCGCCGATTGCAGGTCGCGCGCCGCATCCTCGAAATATTTATGCTTCAGAAAAGCCGCGCGCGCGCGTTCGTTGCGCTCGACGTTGCGGCTTGAGAGCGCCGCGAGCAACTCTGAGGCGACCAGTTCGCGCGTTGCCGGATCAGTCGCGCCGACGACCGACTCATCGTACGCTTCGCCCGCGAGCAGCTTCTTCATCTCCGTGCCGACGCGCTCGGCGTCAGCCGCGGAGACGGGCGCGATCAAATCTTCTTTCTTCTCGACGCCCTTCGTTCCGGCGAGCTTCGACGCGGCGAGCGAAGCGGCGACAATTCCGGCGGCGGCGGTCGCCTCTCCAAGCTTCGTTTCGGTGGGCGTGGAAGTTATCGGAGTCGCCGCACCCGACTCGGCTGCGACCGACTTCGCCGTCTCTGCCGGTTCGGCTAGAGTTTGGGCGGCGCGATTCTTTTTATTCTTCTTGCCCTTCTTCGATTTGAAAGTTGCGGGCTGCGCGGCGGACGCGAGCGTCGCGGCGGTCGTCGCGGCGGCGATCTTTTCCGTCGCGTTCGCCGACGGCGCGAGCTTCGCCGTCGTGGTTTCGTTGAGCGCAGGCTTGGTCGCGGTCAGATCAGAAGCGGGCGGCGGCGCGGCGGTGCGCCGTTCGCCGAAGCGCGAGACGAATAGGAACCCAACGCCGACGACGAACAGTGCCGCGATGATCCAATACCAGTTGCGCGCGACGGTCGCGCCGAGCGTCGAAGTCGTCGCGACGGCAGTCGAAGGGGCGACGACGCTGATGGGCGCGGCGGTCGGCTGTGCCTGCGCGATCAGTTCCGGCGTCGCGCTCGGCGCAAGCGCGGGAGACGCGGACGGCATCACGGAAGGCGTGGTCGCCGGCGAGGGAGTGACGGAGAAAGAGGGCGAGACTTCATTCGGGTTCGTCGTCGCACCGGTCACGGGCGGCACGCCGACGCCCGGCGTCTGACCCGTCACGGCGTTCGTGCGCGCGGGGGTCGGGGTCGCGGCAGGAGTCGGCGTGCTCTTGATTCCAGAGAGTTCGGCGGCGGTGCGGGGCGTCGTGGCGGACGACGGCGCGGGCGAGTTGTTCTCGTTCGCCTGCGCCTGTTTCGTCGCGGTGAACTGCACGTCGAGGCGGTTGAAGCGCTGGTTGACTTTGGCGGTCGCGCCGGGTTCGAGCTTGAAGGTGTAGACGAGATCGTCGCCGCGTCGCGAGACCTGCGCGCCCTCGAAGCCGCGACCGCGCGCGCCCGCGTTGTCGCCCCCTTGGGCCTGCGGGATGATGACGACGAAGCGGTCGCCGCTGCGGTAAGCGCGGTAGTCGTTCAGATCGCTGTCCGAAGTGATCGTGACGCGCGAGCCCTGCCCCGCGTCGGCAGACTTGAGCGGCGTGATGCGCTTCGTGCGCTGCTTGGCGGGCTGCGGTGTATTCGCGCCGGACGGCTGCTGCGCGCGCGCGCCCGACGAGGCGAGCGCGAAGGCGAGGCAGCCGCAGGCGAGCAGCGCCCAGAACACGCGCCGGCGAGGGAGCTTTCGAGCTTGTGACATCAGATTATGTTGGTACATCAGAGATCGGAGCCAGTGGGCAAGTCTGGTTGACGGACAAGTCGGGTTGACGCTGTGGATTATGCAATAGGCTGAACCCTCTTGTCATCCTCATTTGTCAGCGTCGCGGTAGCGCCGAGCGCCCCCTGCCCCCGCCGCTCGCAGACTTCCAGGATCGTCTCGCGCAGCTTCTCCGGCGTGTTGCCCTCCATCGCGAGGCGGCGCAGCTTATTGCTAACCTCTTCGTCGCCCTGCAAGGCGAGCAGACGCGAGGCGGCGAGGCGCGCGTTCAGGTCTGGGTGGGCTTTGACGACCGTCAAGATTACTTCCGACTGACCGCCGCGCGCGACGAGCGCGAGCAGCGAGAACGCCTCGTAAGCCTGACGCCGATCCTCGCTCGCCAGGCGATCCATCGCCTGCCGCGCGAGCCCCGCCGTGACGCATGCCTCGGCGGTGCGTTCGAGCGTCTCCGCGTCCGAAGTTTCGAGCACGCGGACGTAAGCGTCGGCGCGGTCGAAACTGAGACGCGAGAGGGCGCGAGCGGCAGCGGCGCGCACCTCGCGCGATTCGTCCGCCATCGCGATCAGGATCGAGGCGAAGACCGACTCGTGATTGATCAAGCCGAGACTCGTGACTGCCGTGGCGCGCACAGAGGAGTCCACGTCCCGCGCAGCCATCGCCGCGAGCGCGTCAACCGAGCGCTGCACCTGGAACTGCGCGAGTTGCTGCGCGGCGGCGACACGCGCCTCCACGTCGTCGGCGGCGAGTCGTTCGAGCGCGTCGGCGAGCGTCTCGTCTTCGAGCCATTCGGGGAGTTGATCGATCGCCGCGACGGGTTCGAGCCCTTCGATCTCGCCGTCGAAGGCGTCGCCGATGATGTCGTCCGAGAAGTCGAGCGGATCGACCGAGCAGGCGTTGAGCGCGTGCGTGAGCAGCGAGTTGGGAATGTCGGCGTGGCGACGCGCCGTGTCGAGCAGCGCGCCGATGGCGCGGGGCAGGCCGAGCGTGCCGAGGCTCGCGACCGCCTCCGTGCGCACGACCGTGTCGGCGTCGTAGAGCGCTTCGAGTAGGAACGGGAGCGCGGCCTGTGACTTGACCTGACCGAGCGTGCGCGCCGCGGCGGAGCGTCCGTAGGCGTCGGGCGAGAGCAGCACCGCCGCACTCTGCCGCGCGACGAAGCCGTACTCTTCGAGCGCCGTGCGCGCCCGCGTGTGTTCCGCTTCGGACAATTCCGGCGAGCCGAGAGCCTTTAAGAGCGACGCCTCGACGGCACGCCGGTCGTCGGTCGCGCGCGAGGCGATGACTGCGATGGCGTGCGTCTCGCCGCGCACGAGCTTGTCCACCTCCTGCTCGATGCGGAACGCACCGAAGAGGACGGGCGGCACGGAGATCGGGGCGACGTGCTTCGGCTCCTGCTTGACGAGTGCCGCGCCCGTCGCCGTCTTCACGACCGCAGTCGCGTCCTTCCCTTCCTCAGTTTTGTCACGAGCGACAGTCGCCTTCGCACCCGACTCTGTTTTCTTCGTCGTGGACGCTTTCGCGTCCACGGTTTCGCCTTCGCCCGCGCGTTTCGCCGTGCGCAGATGCTTGAGCAAGATGAAGAGGAAGGCGACGAGACCCAGGCCGAGGAACGAAACGATCACGACGAGCGAGGATGACCACGAGCTGACGCCGGTTGACCCGACGGCGTTTATGAGCAGCGGCGTGGCGCCGACCTGCGCGACAGTCTGCGCGGGCGGAGGCTGCACGCCTGAGACTGGGGCGGCCTGCGTCGCGACTCCCGCCACGGCTGTCTGCGCGGGCATGTTCTGCGCGCCCTGCTGATTGCCCGGCTGCTCAGACTTTATTTGCTGGTCAGACTTTGCTTGCTGATCATTCTTCGCCTGCCCTTCGCCCTTTGCCTGCGCGGGTTGTACCTGCACGCGCGGGTCCGAAGTCTTCTGCCAGCCCGCGCCGCCCGTCAGTAGCTCTTTCGTCGAGGCGTTCGCTTGCTTCTTCGTCGTGATGGACTTAGCCGAACGCTCGCTCTTCGGGTTGAGTGCGCGCGCGTCCGTCTGCTGCGATGCGCGCGCCGTCGGCGTGTGATGCTCGACGAACGGCTTCGGCGCGGGCTCCACCGTCGCCAACATGCCGCCGCTGACGACCACGTCGAGCGTGTTCGCGTGCGGCTGCACCGTCACGCGCGCGCCCGCGTGCGTGGGCACGACGAGTTCGAGCGAGTCGCCGACGCGCCGCACCTTGACGCCGCGCGGCGCGCCCCCGAACGCGCCGACCCACTTGTAGCCCACGACGTGGAAACCTTCGTCGTCCTGCCACGTCTGCGCGCGAGAGAGCGGCGCGTCAGCCGTGATGGAGACGACTTCGCCGCCGCCCGCGGGTCGCGAGGTCACGCCGGTGACGTTGACCTGCGGGTCTCGCGAAGAGTGTTGCGCGCGCGTGGCGAACCACGGGACGGCGACGACCAGCGCGAGGGCGAAGAGGGCGAGCGGTGTGCGCGCCATTTTCACGACGAAGGTGTTCAGTTCACGCATAAATTTCCTGCCTCACGGAGAGGGCGCTTGCGGCGCACGAAAAGTGTTTCGGACTTCGGGAGTCTTGGAGCCGGGTCGGGCAGTTCAGACAGAGCGCGTGAGGGGTCTGCCTAAAAGACTTATCGCTCGAAGCGAGTTTCGTTGTTTAGTTTGGGAAGCGTCGTCAGACCTTGCTAGAGTTTGGTCTCTTCGGCGCGTTTAGGAGAGGGACGACCAACTGCGGGGCAGATCAGCGTTGGTCGTCGCTGAATTTGTAGCCGATGCCCCACACGGTCAAGACCATCTGCGGGTTCTCGGGATTGTCCTCGATCTTGGCGCGCAGGCGGTTGATGTGTGAGTCAATGGTGCGGTCGTAGCCTTCGTAGGAGTAGTCCCAGATTTTCTCTAACAGGTACTTCCGCGGGAAGACGCGCCCGGGGTTGGACGCGAAGAGACGGAGCAGCTCGAACTCTTTGGGCGTGAGTTCGACGAGGCGGTCGCCGACCGAGACCTCGCGCTTCGCCGGATCAATGCGCAGCTTGCCGCGCACGACCGGCGCTTCGTCGCCCGCCGACTCGGCACGCGACGCCGCCTGTACACGGCGCAGCACACTCGTCAGGCGCGCTTCGAGTTCACGCAGACTGAAGGGCTTGGTGATGTAGTCGTCGGCGCCCATTTCAAGCCCGAGGACTTTATCGATCTCGTTGTCTTTGGCGGTCAGCATCAGGATCGGCAGGAAGGGAGCCTTCTCCCTCAGTTCGCGGCAGACCGCGAGTCCGTCCATTTTGGGGAGCATCAGATCGAGTACGACGGCGTCGGGTCTGTCCTGCAAAGCAGCCTGCACACCCAACATTCCGTCCTCGGCCATGCGCACTTCGTAGCCCATGCGCGTGAAATACTCGCGGATGACGGACGAAATATTCTCGTCGTCTTCGATGACAAGCAGGCTCAGACGACGCTCCGGGGCGTCGGCAAACTCAACCTCGGATTCGCTGCCTTTGGCTTTGCTGTCGGCAGGTTTTGTTGTCATCGGGACAGACGTTTCGGCGTAGCTTCGCAGAGGGAAGTTTTGGAAAGCCGCGTCAGAGTCACAGAGTCGCCGACCGCAACCTCTGACGGTTAGGAATATAACAGGTTAATCGCGACAAACACAAGCATTATGTTATTTCTGAGCGAGGCGGTCTGTACGGTGTGCGACACATAGATTGCACTCGAACTCGCGTGCTGCATTTTCGTGTTCGATGATTAACCGGAGCACGACTATTCAGTGAATGGAGACGGCCACGCTCGCGCTCAGCGGTCGGCGACAGTGTTGACACCCAAACATTTCCCCGCTGAAGTGGCGCAACGAAGGAAGGCCAGACGCAGGATATGAGCTCTGCGCTGACACCATCGCGCGCCAGTTTTTCGCCCGGCCAACTACTAACTCGCAGCCACGTTGCGCGCCCCGACACATCTCTTGACAAAGGCACGGTGCGCGAGCACAATCCCGCCTCGCCTCGTTGCGCCGTTTCACCCGACTTCAGACTCGACCACACGCGAACCACGATGTTCCCCTCAGCGACCGTCACCCAAACTTCGCTCGGCGATCTCGAACTCGTGAGGCGCGGCAAGGTGCGCGACGTGTACGCCGTGGACGACGCGAGCCTGCTCGTCGTCGCCACCGACCGCATCTCCGCTTTCGACTGCATCCTGCCCACACAGATCGAACGCAAGGGCGAAGTGCTCACCGAGCTCTCGCGCTTCTGGTTTGGACGGCTCTCACACGTCACGCCGAATCACCTGATCACGACCGAGATCGACGAGATGCCGGAGCGCGTGCGCCGACACGCCGACCTGCTGCGCGGACGCTCGATGCTCGTGCGCCGCACGGAAGTCTTCCCCGTCGAGTGCGTCGTGCGCGGCTATCTCGCCGGCTCCGGCTGGAAGGATTACCAGCGCACAGGCGAAGTCTGCGGGCACAGACTCGCGCCCGGCTTGCGCGAGTCCGACAAGCTGCCCGCACCGATCTTCACGCCCGCGACGAAAGCCGAAGAGGGGCACGACGAAAACATCTCGGAGGCGCGCATGGCCGAGATCGTCGGGCGCGAAGCGACAAACTACCTACGCGACACTTCCCTGCGCCTGTTCCGCGAAGCCGAGACTTACGCACGCACGCGCGGCATCATCATCGCCGACACGAAGTTTGAGTTCGGGCGCGACCCAGAAGGGCGCATCATCCTGATCGACGAGGCGCTCACGCCCGACTCTTCCCGCTTCTGGTCGGTCGAAACTTACGAGCCCGGCCACTCGCAACCGTCTTTCGACAAGCAGTTCGTGCGCGACTACCTCGAAACGCTCGACTGGGACAAGCGACCGCCCGCGCCGCCGCTCCCGCCCGACGTGGCGCAGGCAACGACCACGCGCTACCTCGAAGCCTACAGGCTGCTCACGGGACGTGACCTATTAGCCGTTAGCAATTAGCGATTAGCTTTCGGCATTTTGAGTCTGAGCATCGGAGAGTGATCACTCGCATACGGCGGGAATCAAAAAGTTTTGCTACCAGCTAAAAGCTAATCGCTAACAGCTTCCCCATGACCGTCTTTGATCTCATCGTCCTCGCGCTCGTCGTCGCGTCCGTGGTGGCGGGCGCGCTGCGGGGCGCGGTGCGTGCGATTGTCGCGACCGTCGCGCTGTGCGCGGGGCTCGTCGTGGCGGCTCAAGGGTACGCTTGGGCAGGCGGGTGGCTGCGCGCGTTCGGCGTCGTGAAGACCTCGACGGGCGCGGACGCGGGCGGCTTTTTCGTGCTGCTGCTCCTTTTCGTCTCGGTCGGGTTCGCGGCGGGCGCCCTGCTGCGCGGCACGCTCAAGCGCGCGAAACTCGGCTGGGTTGATCGGCTGCTCGGCGCATCGTTCGGCCTGGCGCGCGGCGTCGCCTTCTGCTCGGCGATGTATCTCGCGCTGACTGCCTTCCCCGTGCGCCTCGATTCGGTGGCGGAGGCGCGTACCGCCCCCGTGCTCGCAGAGGGCGCGCGCGTGTTGAGCCTGTTCACTTCGTCGGACGTGCGCACGCGATTCCTCGCCGGTTACAGACGACTCACCGCCTGAGTCCGCATCTCTCTCAACTCTTATTCGCAGAACACGCGGGGCATTAGCACTATTACTAACGAGACCTCTGGAGAAAACATGCAGATGCGCGCACGCCTCGAGGCGTTGATCGACGAAATGCTGGACGGACGGATCATGCTCGACGAAGCCGT
>JBJMGS010000076.1:0-29622 GCA_045807785.1 Pyrinomonadaceae bacterium | reverse complement strand
GCGGAGAGTTGAACCGCCGCGAGGCGCGCCACCTCGAACGCCGCGAGTCGCGCCTGCGCCGCACCGAGTGGCGCGCTCGCCGTTCGGGCGGCGTGTTGACCGCGCGCGAGCGCACACGGCTCCCGCGGCAGGAGAATGAGCGGCGCGAGGATCGGCGTCACGGTCGGCGTTAAACGCTCCGGCAAGCGAAGAAGCGCGGCGCGACTCTCCTCCGCGCCGCGCTTCTTCTTTGATCGCGTTGAAAGTTTAAGGTCGGTGGAAGCCGCGCTCGATGTCGCGCGTGGTGAGCCGGAGGATGGCGGGGCGACCGTGCGGACAGGTCGTCGGCGAAGAGGTAACGAGCAGCCGGTCGATCAGCCAGCGCATCTTCTCCGACGCGAGCGGCATGTTCACCTTGATCGCCGCGTGGCACGCAAGCGACGCCGCCACGCGCTCGCGCAAGGTGACGCGCACTGTGCCGCGTCTCTCGGCGTCAACCGCGTCCAGCGCCTCGGCTAACATGTTGCGCGCCTCTGCGGGCGGCAGGTCGGCGGGCACGCTCTTGACGGCGACCGTGCGCCCCGACAGGCGCATCAGGCCGAAGCCGTAAGCTTCGAGGTCTGCGGCGACCGTCTCGAAGGCGGCGGCCTGCGCGGGTGTGAGATCGAAAGTTTCGGGGACGAGGAGCTGCTGCGATTCGGGCTGCCGCGCCTCTTCGAGCGCGCGGTACTTGTCGAAGAGGACGCGCTCGTGCGCCGCGTGCTGATCGATTAAGAGCAAGCCGTCTTCGTCCACCGCCACGATGTAACTCTCTTCGAGCTGGAACAGCGGTCGGATGTTCGACGAGACCGCGCCCGCCGCGACCTCGCGCACCGCGCCCGCCATCGAGTTGAGCGGCGGCAGCAGGCGGCTCTCGCCCCCGTGACCGTTGCGCGGCGCCGCAGACTCGCACGCGTTCGGCGTCCGCGCGAGCGAGCCCGGCGACGCCCCGGCGCTGCGCGCCGACGCCCCGAACGCCGATTTTCCCGCCGAATTCCCCACTAAATCCGCGCCGCGCAGCCGCGCAGCCTCGTCTCGCGCCTGCGCATCGGCGTCTTTTGCCCGCGCATCCTCGCCTCGCGCCCGCGCAGCCTCTCCTAACGGGCGCGCAGCCTCGTCTCGCGCCTGCGCAGGCGCGTCTGTCGCGCGCGCATCGCCGTCTCGCGCGTGCGCAAGCTCGTCTGGCGCGTGCGCAAGCTCATCTATAGGCTGCGCATCCGCCCCTGTCGCGTGCGCAGCCGCGTCTGGCGGTGGCGCAGCCGCGCCGCGCACGCGCGCATCCGACTCGTGCGGCGGCGCGTCGAAGCCGAACTCGATACTTTCCTGCCGCGCGCCCTCGCCGCTGCCGACGCGCGCGAGCGTCCCGACATCCGTGCGCCACGCGGCAGCGTCGTCGCGAGTCGCCGCGCGCCCGGCGTCGCCGCCCTCGCCCCCGCCCGCGAAGGCGCCCACTTCGGCTGCGTCCGCCGCCTGAGACCGCGGGTCGAAAGTTTCAGCCGCGCGCACGTAGCCGTTGGCGGCGAGCGCGTTGCGCACCGCTTCGCGCACGGCGTCGGCGACCGCAGAGGCGCGTCGGAAGCGCACCTCCGTCTTCGCCGGGTGGACGTTCACGTCCACCTCTTCGAGCGGCACGTCTAAGAAAAGCAGCGCCGCGGGAAAGACGCCGTGCGGCAAGACCGTCCGATACCCTTCGGTGAGCGCGCGGCTGACCAGACGGTCGCGCACGTAGCGCCCGTTGACGAACAGGTACTGCGCGTCGCGCGACGTGCGGCGCTCGCGCGGCGCGGAGACGTAGCCGCGCACGCGCGCGACCTCGTCGTGGCCGCCCGCGACCGCGAGCAGGCTCTCTAAAAATTCCGCGCCGAAAATCTGGTACGCGCGCTCGCGCAAATCCGTGGCGGGCGCGCAGCGCAACACCTCGCGCCCGTTGTTCACAAGCGTGAACGCGATCTCGGGGTGCGCGAGCGCGTAGTGCGTGACGAGGTTCGTCAGGTGAAAACTCTCGGTCGCCTCGGAGCGCAGGAATTTCCGGCGCGCCGGGACGTTGAAGAAGAGATCGCGGACGGTGAGAGTCGTGCCCACGGGGCGCGCCGCAGCAGACACATCGCGCATCCGCCCGCCCTCGATCTTGACTAATGTCGCAGCATCCTCGCCGTCCGCGTAAGTCACCAGCTCGACGCGCGCGACCGACGCGATGGACGCCAGCGCCTCGCCGCGAAAGCCGAGCGTCGAGATCGCCGCGAGGTCTTCCGCCGTCGCGATCTTCGACGTGGCATGCCGCTCGAAGGCGAGCACCGCGTCGTCGCGCGTCATCCCGCTCCCGTCATCAGTAATTCTTAAGAGCCTGCGCCCGCCCGCCTCCACATCCACTTCGACGCGCCGCGCGCCCGCGTCAATCGAGTTCTCGACGAGTTCTTTGGCGACCGACGCCGGGCGCTCGACGACCTCGCCCGCGGCGATCTGGTTGGCTAAGTGGTCGGAGAGGACGCGGATTTTGGACATGTGAAGAGCTGTTAGCTATTAGCGATTAGCTGTTAGCAAAACCGAAAGCATACTTTGCGCGAAAGCCCACGCGAAAACCGATGGCATTCATCTTCTGGCTAAAAGCTAACAGCTAATCGCCAATAGCTAATAGCTTCAGAGATAAACTATCTGATGATCGACCGAGCCGATGTCGATGGCGCTGAAAATCCAGTCGAGGCAGTAGGTGCCGTGGCGCGCGAGGAGCGAGGTGATGTTGAGGTGTCGCTCCTGCAAAGCCTTCTCCGGGTAGAGCAGCGTGGCGGCGCGCTCAAGCTGCCGGTGCGCGGCGCGGTCGCGCGCCATCTGCGCGCGGTGGAAACGCGCGCGCAAGCCCGTCAGTTGGTGCCCGATCTTGTCCGAGCCGTGCGCGAGCGCGTCGGCGAGCGTCGGATCGAAGGCGCGCAGCGTGTCGCCGAGTTCGGCGAGCGCGCCCTTGATCTGTGAGTCGGCGCGGTCGAAGGCGCGCGCCTGATCCGCGCCGAGGTGTTCTTCGACGACGCGGGCGATGACCGCGTCGAGCCCGTTGAAGAAGTCCGCGAGCTTGAGATCGTAGCGTTCGAGCGTGCGACCCGTGCGCCGCTCAATCAAGGTTAAGCTCGCGCGGTGCAGGATCGGCGTCGCCGGGCGTGAGAGCACGCGATAGACCTCCGCCGTCTGCGCGAAGTAGGCGATCTCGGCAGCGCCGCCGTAGTAGGCGACCGTCGGCAGCAGGTAGTCCTGCACGACGGCGCGCAAGGTCACGTTCGGGCTGAACATTTCCGGCTCGCGCAGAGCCCACGCGGCCTGTTCGTCCGCCGTGTAGCCCTTGTCGTCGCCCGCGCCCTTCGCACCCTTCGTGTAGTAACGCCCGTCGCCGCTGCGTGCGAGCGCGACGCGGCGACGGCCTTCGGCGTGGAGGAAGAGCGGGAAGGCGTCGAGCGAGGCGTGAACCTGCGCGTGGTATCCGGCTTCGACGAGTTCGCGGCTGCGCGCCTCGACCGCGGCGGCGATCTCCGGCGCGCGCCGTGCGGCTTCGCTGTAGAGCGGCGCGGCTAAACGTTTCAGGCGCGCGTCGAGCGGGTCGAGCAGGACGAGACCGTGCTGGCGCGTGAGCGCCGTCATCAGGCGTGCGAAGGCTTCGCCGTAGGTGCGGCCCGGCGCGTAAGCGTCGCGCACCATGCGTTCCAAGTCGCCGGAGAACTCCGTCGTCGGCAGCACGTCGAGAAGGCGCTTGATCGTCTCGTCAATCGACGCGTTGATGACGACCGTGCCGACGGGGACGCCCTCTTCGTGCATCGCGCCGGTCACGTCGGTCGAGGCGAGCCGACCGTCGCAAGCGGTGAACTCCGAGACGCGCACCTCTTCCCAGTCGTGATCCTCGGTCGCCATCCAGAAGACGGGCACGGCGTCTGTCCCGCGCTGCGTCAGGCAGCCGGCGAGCTTCACCGCCGAGAGCGCCTTGTAGATCGTGTAGAGCGGCCCCGTCAGGAGTCCGACCTGCTGGCCGGAGACGACCGCGATAGAATTCGGCGAGCGCAGGCGCTCGATGTTGGCGAGCGTCTCTTTCCCAGCGCCGTAGCCCCGGTTCAAGTCTGCGAGCGCGTCGCACAACGCTTCGCGGTCGGTCATGTGCGCGGCGAGCACTTCGGGCGCGCGCGCAGAGAGTTCGTGATGGTAACGGACGGCGGAAGGGTAGAACCGTCTGAGCGCGACCGGATCGCGCAGGTAGTCTAGGAAGAGGCGCGTCTGGTGCGGGATGACGTCGAACGCGAGCGACTCGACGCGCAAGCCGGCCTCTTCGGGCGTGCTGTAACAGGCGGGTTCTGCTGCTGTGCTCAAGTGGTCGCTCCTTTGCTCGCCGCCTCGTCCGCCGCACGCGCATCGCCGAGCTTCGACGCGCCGCCCGCCGCCAATGTCCAACCCTCTTCGTCCGCAAACTCTGCCAACAGCCGCGCGATCTCCTGTCGCGCCGCCTCGTCCGGCATCGAGAGCGGCGCGCGTACCGTGCCGCCCGCGTAGCCTGCCAGATCGAGCGCCGTTTTGAGCCCGCCGATGCCGAAGCGCGTCGTGACGGCGCGGGCGAGCGGGACGAGTTTGGCCTGCATCGCGCGCGCACGCTCGTGGTCGCCCGCTGCGACGGCGCGCGTGAGCGCGACCGTGAAGCGCGGCGCCGCGCAGCCGACGGCGAGTATCGCCCCGTGCGCGCCCGTTGACAAAGCCGCGTGCAGCGCCGAGCCGTGCCCCGTGAGCATCGCGAAGCCGGGCGCGGCGACGCGCAGCATCTCGACGAAGGCCACCACGTCGCCCGAACTCTCCTTGAGCCCGGCGATGTTCTCGTGCCGCGACAGGCGCGCGATGGTTTCCGGCGCGAGCGTCACATTCGTGTTCTGCGGGATGCTGTAGATGACGACGGGCGCGGGCGACCCGTCGGCGACCCGTTCGTAGTGCGTGATGAGCGCGGCTTGCGTCATCGCCGCGCGGTAGAAGTTTGGCGTGATGACGAGCAGGGCGTCCGCGCCCAGCTCCGCCGCGCGTCGTGCTTCCGTGATCGTCGCGCGCGTGCTCTGCTGCCCGACGCCGACGACGAACGCCATCTCGCGCGGCACGGCGTCGCGCGCCGTCTCGACGACGCGCGCCACTTCCGCGTCGTCCAGATGGACGCGCTCGCCCGTCGAGCCGAGGGCGACGTAGCCCGCCACACCCGTCTCGTTCCAGCGCGCGAGGTTCGCGCGCAGGCCCGCGAGGTCGAGTTCGCCCCTAGCGTCGAACGGCGTGGTGAACGGCAGCAGCACGCCGCGCAGACGCCCCGCGACGTGGCGCGCGCCCTCGACGCGCCCGGTCATCTCTTCTCTTTCGCTCAAGACAGCGCATTATAGCGACCGGGCGAAAATGCGCGCAACGCGGCGGGCGATGGCGCGCGCGGCGCGCATGACTCTGCACGGCGCGCGCTCACGACTCTGCGGCGGCGCGCGCACGACTCTATTGACTTTTCAAACTCCGCGACATATCTTGCACGCGCTCTCACAAGCCCCGGTTTTTTCACGCGCCACGCCACGCGCCGACCACGACCCGCACACCTCGCGCTTACGCACGCGAGCCGCAAGCTCCGACACTTCCAACTGGAGTCTCACATGGCACAGTCGAACGATCCGCTCTCGCTCTACCCGGAGGCGAACGCGCCCCTGCCTCTCTACCGCGTCCTGCTCGAAGAGTACGCGGCGCAGCGGCGCGGAGACGCCCCGCCCACCGAGCGCTTCGCCTTGAAACTCGCGAGCCTGAAGACCGACTACGGGCTGACGGGCGCGGACGGCGGCACAGTTAAGTTGGGAGCCGAAGACCGCACGCGCATCGAGAAGAAGATCAACTCCGAGATGGTCAAGGAGTTCTATCGCTGGCTGCACGAAGACCGGCGGCGCGCGCGCACGGCGCTCTGTCTGTCGGGCGGCGGCATCCGCAGCGCGACGTTCGGGCTCGGCGTCCTGCAAGGGCTCGCGCGCCACGATCTGCTGCAACAGTTCGACTACCTCTCGACCGTCTCCGGCGGCGGCTACCTCGGCGGCTGGCTCTCGGCGTGGATTCATCGGCGCGGGCTCGCGGGCGTCGTCAAGCGGCTGAAGAACGAGCCGTCGCGCAAGTCGCCGCTGCAACCGGAGGCGGAGACGATCAAGCACCTGCGCGCCTACAGCAACTACATGAGCCCGAAGGTCGGCCTGCTCTCCGCCGACACGTGGACGCTTGTCGCCACCTACCTGAGAAACCTCTTGCTCAACTGGCTGGTGCTCGTCCCGCTCGTCCTCGCCGCGCTCGTCCTGCCGCGCGTCTATACGTGGGGCATCGCCATCGCGCAGAAGCCGAGTTCGCGCGGGTGGGCGACCGAGCACGGCGCGACGCTGTTCGTCTTTGGCGTCCTGTGCGGCATCGTCGCCATCGCCTACACCTACCTCAACCGACCGAGCCTCGGCGTCGGGCTGCCCCAGAGCTGGCGCGGGCAGAAGTGGTTCCTCTGGGCGTGCCTGCTGCCCTTCGTCTCGCTCTCGGTCTGTAGCACGCTCGCCTACTCGTGGTATCCGGCCATCCCCGCGCCCGCGTGGCTCCCGGTGTGGCTGCAATACAAACCGGACGGGACGAACTTGTGGGCCATCTTCGCCGCCTTCGGCGTCGTGCTCCAGATCGGCGGCTTCGTCCTTGCCATGATCCTGCTGCCCTTCTTCAAGAGCCCGGCGGGCACGCCGAAGCGCGAGGCTTCGCGCTACGCGCTGGAGTTTGTCGTGGCGCTCGTCGGCGGCGCGCTGAGCGGGCTGCTGACGTGGCTGCTCGCGACCAAGATTTTCGCGCACGGGGCGGTGCTCGGCGACCAGCGCGCCTTCACGGTGGTGCAGACGGCCTACTACTCCTGCTTCGCGCTCCCGCTCTTCCTCCTGCTCGTGCTCATCGCCGTGACGATCTTCATCGGGCTGACGAGCCGTTTGACGACCGATGCCGACCGCGAGTGGCTGGCGCGTGCCGGGGCGTGGCTGCTCATCGTCTGCTTCGCGTGGTCGCTCGCGAGCATCGTCGTCGTCTTCGCGCCCGTCCTGCTGCTGCACCCGGCGCTCGGCAAGTTGGCTTACACCGAGCTGACCTCCGTCGGCGTTCTCTCCGGCCTCGTCACGCTCGTTTTCGGGCGCAGCTCCCGCTCGCCCGCCAACAGCAAGGAGGCGCAGCAGAGTTCGACCACCTCCGCGCTTGGCAATCTCGCGCTCTCGCTCGCCGCCGCCGTCTTCGCCGTCTTCCTCCTCACGCTGCTCTCGCTGCTCACGGTCGGCATCGTGCGCGAAGTCGTCGGCCACCTGACGCCCGCGCCGTCCGCGGGCTTCTTCGCGTGGCTCTCGCACACGCTCATCCCGCACCAGCCCATCAACTGGAACGATCTGCCCAACGCCTCGTTCGACCAACGATTCGGCCTGCTCAACGTGCTCTACCACACACCGGGGCGCGTCCTGCTGGCGCTGATCTTCGTCTCGGTGGCGGTGAGCGTCGTGATGGGCTTAGGGATCAACATCAACAAGTTCTCGCTGCACGCCGCCTACCGCGACCGGCTGATCCGCGCCTACCTCGGCGCCTCGCGCAACGAGCGCGACCGCGACCCAAACCCCTTCACCGGCTTCGACGAGCAGGACAACTTACAGATGCAGGAGCTGCGCACCGAGCGCTTCTACGCCGACGGCATCCGCGACCTGCGCGCGCTCGCCGAGAAACTCGTCGCGGCGAAGTCGCGCAAGGGCGACGATGACCCGGCGGAGTTCATCTACAACCGCCTGTGCGCAGACGTGCGGCGGCGGCTGGAAGAGTACTTGCGCCCCTCGCAGGTTTTCGACCCGACGCGCGAGAACGACCTGAAGGCGGCGCTCGCGGCGGAGCTGAACTTCATCATCACGGACGAGGAGCTTTACGAGGAGGACGCCTTCAAGAGCTACTGGACGAACTCCGACGAAATCGGCAGGCTCGTCCCGCACGAGGGCGACGACGTGGGCAACGTGGGCGTCGAGCGTTTGCGCGCCAACCGGCGGCTCGTCGAGATGGCGTTCAACGACGAGTCGAACGCCGACACCAAGCTCCGCGCGACCGTCTTCGAGCCCGCCGGGATGTGCAAGCCTCTGCACGTCGTCAACATCGCGCTCAACCTCGTCGGCGGCGAAGACCTGGCGTGGCAGAACCGCAAGGCGGAGTCGTTCACGATCTCGGCGCTGCACGCGGGCAGCTACTGCGTCGGCTACCGCGACTCGCGCGTCTATGCGCTGGACACGGAGCGGCGCGCCATCTCGCTCGGCACGGCGGTCGCCGTCTCGGGCGCCGCGGTCAGTCCGAACATGGGCTACCACTCTTCGCCGCTCGTCACCTTCCTGCTCACGCTCTTCAACGTGCGGCTCGGCTGGTGGCTCGGCAACCCCGGCAAGGCCGGCAAAGACACCTACAACCACGCGGGGCCGCTGCTCGCGTTCCGTCCGATCATCTCCGAGGCGCTCGGATTAACGAACGACCGCAACAAGTACGTCTATATCTCCGACGGCGGCCACTTCGAGAACCTCGGCGTCTACGAGATGATCCTACGCCGCTGCCGCTTCATCGTCGTCAGCGACGGCAGCGAGGATCACGAGTACACGTTCGAGGGCTTAGGCAACGCGATCAGCAAGGTGCGGGTCGATCTCGGCGTCCCGGTCAACTTCGAGAAGATCTCGATCTTCCCCAAAGACTACGAGCCCAAGAGCGGCGAGACGCCCGGCTACTGCGCCCTGGGCCGGATTTGCTACTCGTGCGTGGACGAGTACACCGGCGCGGCCGAAGAGATCGACGGCTACCTGCTCTACATCAAGGCGACGCTGACCGGCACCGAGCCCAAGGACATCTACAACTACTCGCGCGCGCACGGGCTGTTCCCGCACGAGTCCACGGGCGATCAGATGTACAGCGAGGAGCAGTTCGAGAGTTACCGCGAGCTGGGCTCGCACGCCTTCAAGCGCATCTGCGAGACCTACGGCGTCGAGGATTTCGAGAACGCTTCGCCGCCCGCCCCGCTCACGGTTGAACAACTCTTCGAGCTGATCAAAGCGCGCACGGGAACTCTGCCCCACTGCGACTGAGACTCTCGCCCGCGCAAAGGGGCTCGCGGATCGTTTCTACGATCCGCGAGCCCCTTTGCGTCATGCGCGTTCCCGCATCGTCTTCTTCCGCCGCGTCGCCGGTTGCCACCGTCGCGCGCCGCGTGCGAGGATATTTCCCGACACGCACATGCCGACACGCGAAGACGAACGACTCGACCTGCTCATCATCGGCGCGGGACCCGCCGGGCTCTCGGCGGGAGACTGCGCTGCCCGCGCAGGGCTCAACTACCTCGTCGTCGAAAAGGGTCTCATCGCTGACACCGTCTATCACTACCCTGTCGGTCTCACGGTCTTCTCCACGGTCAACGAACTAGAGCTGCGCGAGGGCACGCTCAAGCCCTGCCGCGAGAAGCCGACGCGCGAAGAGCTGCTCTCGCACTACGTCCGCTTCGCGCTCGAAAACAACCTGCGCATCAACACGGGCGAGGAAGTCTTATCCGTCGAGCGCGAGGGGCAAGACGGCGAGCCCGTAGGGCAGACCGGCGCGGGCGACGTGGCGGGGGATTTTGTCGTCCGCACGTCGCGCGCCGAGTACCGCGCGGCGCGACTGCTCTTCGCCGTCGGCGCGATGGCGTACCCGCGGCGTCTGAACGTCCCCGGCGAAGAGTTGCCGAAAGTCCAACACCGCTTCGTCGAACCCTACCCTTACGTGCGCAAGGACGCGCTCGTCGTCGGCGGCGGAAATTCGGCGGCAGAGGCGGCGCTCTTCCTCGCCGAAGGCGGCGCGCGCACGACGATCGCCATGTGGCGCTCCGACTGGGAGAACCGCGATCCGAAAAAGGGCGCGATCAAGCCGTGGGTGCGCGAGCCGCTCGAACGGCAGATCGAGCGCGGCGCATTGAACGTCCTGCTCTGCAAAGGCATTGAGGCGATCACCGAGACGGAAGTCAGGATCAGACAGGATGACGGCGCGTCGGTCGCGCTCCCCAACGACGCCGTCTTCGTCCTCATCGGCGCGGACGCCGACCTCACGCTGCTCCGCCAGCTCGGCGTCGAGACGGCGCGCGCGGGGCTCTGCGAAGTCCCGACCTACGATCCCGAAACCTTCGAGACCAACGTCCCCGGCGTGTACGTCGCGGGTCACTTCACGCAGGCGCGCCACATCAAAGCCGCCATCGACGTGCCTCGCCGCATCGTCCCCGTCATCGCGCAATCCTTGCGCGCTGCAGTCAGTTGATTGCGGTCGCAGACCTCTTCGCCAACCGCGTCATAACTCACCGCCCGCGCGCCGGACAAAATTCTTGACTTCGCGCCGGGCCGCGTCTATCTTTCCCGCGTTCTCACGACCGTTTTTCTGCCGCGCGCCCCGCGCTCACGTTCATTTCATCAACCCAAGTGAGCCTGCGCCGCGTCATCCTCGACATGTTCCTCTGCCGTCGCGCGTCTCGCCGCCACTAAGATTTCGGAGTAGCCATGTCTGACGACTCTGACGTACTCGCAGCCCCCCTTCCGCCCGACGCCGAGCCGCAAGCCTCCGAGTCGAACGCCGCCGGGGCGAACGACGCCGACTTCATCGCGCGCCGCGTGCGGCTTCCTGAAACGCTGATCGAGGAGTACGAGACGCACGCGCCCTTCGACGAAAGCGACAACACTTCTGTCGAATCAGAACTGGCCGCCATGGTGGAGGGACTGTACGCGCCCGATCTGAAGAACGTGACGCAGCCGACGCTCAAGAAGAAGGAGGTGGAGGCTCTCGGTGCCGGCGGCGGCGAGATGTCTGCGGACGAGTGCGACGCCGAGCGCACCGCTGGCTTCTTCACCCTGATGGCGAAGGCGCAGCAGGAAGAGGCGCGCAAGCTGAAGAACCTGCTCCCCGCGTACCGCCTCAGAATCAAAGCCATCTTCGACCGCGAATTCCTCGAAGGCTGGGACGACGCGCCGGAGGGCGAAGAGCTCGACCAGTTGGCCGAAACTCTGGCCGCACATGAAATCCACGGCTTCATCGACGACCTGCGCGAGGAGCACCGTCAGGCCACGGCTCACATCAAGGACGAAGAGGCGCGCGGCGCCGAGATCGAGCGCCGCGCGCTCGAATCGTGGCTCGTCAGTTACCGCGCCGCTGCCGACGCGGGCGGTAGAGGAAGCCGCACGGATCGGGCGCGAACGGGGCGATGGGCGCGCGGTGGTGAGGCTGCCTCGATGGCGGTCGAGGAAGCCTTGACGCACGACACGGCTGCCGCGGCGGAGGATGAGCCTCTGACCGCCACGTCCTCAGCCGATGAGGAAGACGACGACCTGGTCAGGTGACCGAAGCGATGGCTGACTACAACTCCCTCAACGAAGCCCGGCGCGCCTACGCGCGCACGCTGCGCTCGGCGTTGTGCCTCTCCGGCGGCGGCATCCGCAGCGCGACCTTCAACCTCGGCGTCCTGCAGGGGCTCGCGCGCCACGGGCTGCTCGAACAGTTCGACTATCTCTCGACCGTCTCCGGCGGCGGCTTCATCGGCGGCTGGCTGACGGCTTGGCTGCACCGCAGCGGCACCGAGACCGTGATGCGTCAGTTGACGCAGCCGCCGCCCTCGCCCGTCGATCCCGAACCGCACCCGATCAACCACCTGCGCGTCTTCAGCAACTACCTCAGCCCGCGCCCCGGATTGCTCAGCGCCGACACGTGGACGCTCATCTCGACGCTCTTGCGCAACCTGCTGCTAACGTGGCTCGTCTTCGTCCCCTTCCTCGCGCTGGCGCTGCTCGTCCCACGCGCGTGGATGGCCATCGTCGCGCCCGCGACGCCAGCGACCGACGCCACGCTCTTCTGGAGTTTCTGGACGGGCATGACGGGCGCGTGGATCGCGCTGACCTTCACGGGACTGGCGCTCGCGAGGAAGAAGGAAAAGAGGCGTGAGTCCGCCGAGATCAATCAGTACAAGAACCGCGAGTTCACCTTCCTCGTCGGCTGCCTGTTGCCCGGCGTCGTCTCCGCCTCCGCCTTCGCCGTCTATTGGGCGCGGCTCACGAAAAGACTCGGCGATCAGGTCAGAGCACATTGTTCGTGGCCGAGCTTCGTGCTGTTCGCGATCTCGCTCGTCCTCGTCCCGTGGCTCTTCACCTTCGTTTACCGGCTTCTGGGCGATCTCACAGCTGCGGCGCTCCGCACGCCCGGAGCCGGAGCCGGCAAATTCTTCAACCTCTTACCATTCCTGAGAAACTCTCTCACCACCATCCGGGCGACGTCCCGGATACTGCTCAGGCTCCTGCTCGCCACCGGGCTCATCTTCGTCGCGCAGGGTGTGGCGGGCACACTGCTCTACGCTCTGCTGATCAACGTCTTCGCCCACCCGGAGCAACACCAACGGCTCTACGCCACTCTGTCCGTGCCGCTCGTCATCTCGGTGCTGCTCACGGGCTGCGCGCTGATCGCCGGGCTGACGAGCACGCTGACGAGGGACGAAGACATGGAGTGGTGGGCGCGTGCCGGGGCGTGGTTCATGATCGTGGTCGTCGGCTGGATCGCCGTCCACCTGCTGGTGCTGTACGGGCCGTCCGCAGTGCTCTACTTCGGCGACGCGTTGCGCGACTTGCGAAGCGGAGGCGGTTGGGACAGGAAGGCGCTGGAGTCGCTCGCGAAAGTGCTGACCGTCGTGGGCGGCGTCCTCTCCGGCTTCATCACGCTCGTCGGTGGCTTCAGCGGCAAGACCCCCGCGAACAGCGAGGAAGCCAAGAGCGCCGGCCTCGGCGCGCGACTGCTCGGCTGGCTGACGAGCCTGCTCGCGCCCGTCTTCTTTTCCTTCCTTATGATCCTGCTCGCGCTCGGCACGAACTGGCTGCTCGTGTCTCTGAGCGACTGGTTTGCACCGCAGGCATTCCCGCGTACGGCAGCAGGACTGCTCAGTTTTCCCCTGTCGGATCACGCGACGCTTGTGCTCCGCACGCCGCTCTGGCTGGTCTCGATGTGCGGCGTGCTCTTCATCGCCATCGGCACGCTGATGGGGATGCTGATTAACACGAACAAGTTCTCGCTCCACTACATGTGGCGCGACCGCATCATCCGCGCCTACCTCGGCGCGTCGCGCGATCCCGCCCGGCGCAACCCGCAGCCGTTTACGAACTTCGACACGGACGACAACATCTACATGTGTGAGTTGCGCGAGCAGCCGCACGGCATCGGGCGACCAGAGGTGCTCAAGCCCAGACAGGCGCTCGGCGAAGAGAGCCCCGTCGCGCGGCGCAAGCTCTTCCACGTCCTGAACATCGCGCTCAACCTGGCGGGCGGCGACAAGCTGGCGTGGCAGGATCGCAAGGCGGAGTCGTTCACCGTCTCGCCGCTGCACGCGGGCAGCTACTGGCTCGGCTACCGCCGCACGCGCGCCTACGGCGGCGACGACGGCGGCATCACGCTCGGCACGGCGGTCGCCATCTCCGGCGCGTTCGTCAGCCCGAACATGGGCTACATGATGTCTTCGCCGGTCGTCAGGTTTTTGATGACACTTTTTAACGTGCGCTTCGGCTGGTGGCTCGGCAACCCCGGCGCGGCGGGCGACGACACGGACTTGATCGAGCGCGCCATCGGCCTTGTCCGCCACCTGATCGGCTTCGGCAAGAAGCGCGGCAAGCCGTTCGAGTCGGCGTCGCCGCTGCTCTCGGTACTGCCCATCGCCTCGGAGGCATTCGGCAAGACCGACGACAAGTCGCCTTACGTCTATCTCTCCGACGGTGGGCACTTCGAGAACCTCGGTCTCTATGAGATGGTCTTGCGCCGCTGCCGCTTCATCGTCGTCTGCGACGCCTCGACCGACGCCGCCTATTCTTTCGACTCGCTGGCGCAGTCGATCCGACAGATCCGCGTCGATCTCGGCGTGCCCATCGAGATGCGCGACGTCTCGATCTCGCCGCCGTCGCAGGGCTTGCGCGGCAAGTACTGCTCGGTCGGCAAAATCCGCTACTCGTGCGTTGACCGCCGCGGGAATCAGGAGTTGGAGGACGCCGACTTCGACGGCACGCTCATCTACATCAAGGCTTCGATGATCGGCGAGGAGCCGCGCGACGTGATCAACTACGGACGCGGCAGCAAGACCTTCCCGCAAGAGGTGATCGTCGATCAGTGGTTCAGCGAGGCGCAGTTCGAGTCGTACCGCGCGCTCGGCTCGCACATCATCGACGCCATCTGTAGCGGCAACCAGCGCGAGACGAACGATCAGAACCGAATCAGCCTCGCCGCCTTCGAGCGCAAGGCGCGCGAGCACAACCAGCTCAACTTCCGCGCCTTCAGAGAGCGCGCCGAGTATGCCGCCCTCTCGCGCCTGCTCGGGCGCGAGATGAGCGATGTGCCCGCCGGCTACGCGGCGCGCGTCAAGGCTTTCCTCAAAGAGATTGTCGGCTCGTGACGGCGTGACCGCTTAGTGCCCCGCCCCCCCCTCGTCGCACAAAGCGCGCGCTACAATGAAGCTCTCTACGGAAAGGTACTTCAGCATGAAACCAAAGACGGTTCGGGCAAAGTGTCTCGTCATCTGCCTCGTCATCTCACTCCTCTCCGCCTGCGCAGAACTCCCAGACCTCAAGCCGTTCTCCGATGCCACCGCGCGCATGGCTACCGCGATGCAGGGCGGCTACGCACAGACCGAGACGTTACTCATCCGCACCGGAGTCGGCGATGCGAAAGTCAATGAACTGCGCGCGCGCTGGGAGCCGACGCGCAGAGCCGTGGGCGCGATGGTCGCTTATGCCGACGCCCTCGCCGCACTCGCCGACGCGGGCGCGAAGGGCGAAGAGTCGGCGGGCGCGCTCATCTCGTCCCTGGAGGGCGTGCGCGACGCGGTCGGCGCGCTCGTCCCCGGCATACCGGGCGGCGTGCCCGCGACTGTCGTCACAGCCTTCCAGAAGATCAACGGCGTCGTCGCGCGACTGCGTGCTCGCAAGGCGCTGAAGGAGATCGTGAACGAGGCGGACGAGTCTCTCGGCGCGGCGGCGACCATTCTCTCGCTCAACTTCCGCGACCTCGCGCGCATCAACCGCGCCGCCGGGCAGGAGATTCTTAATAAGCTGGAATTCGACAACAACGCGCTGCGCGACTATCACAATGGTCTCACCGCCGAGATGAACCGCATCACAGTCGTCCTCACCAAGATTCTCGACTACCAGAACAAGGACAAGGAGAACGTGCGACCCTTGATCCTCGCCGACCTGAAAAACGCCGACAAGGATTTAGCTGCGCAGATCGACGCGGGCGTCTCCACGCTTCCCGCCAACGCGACCGCCGCCGACCGAGACGCGCTGACACTCTCGCTCGTCAAACGCAGACAGTCTTTCTGGGACGACCGCGTGAAGTATCTACAAGGTGAGTTGAACCGCACCGCGCCCGACTACGACGCTTATCAGAAGCAGAAAGCTGACATCAAAGCCCTCGTCGCGCCTAACGCGCTCGACTTGAGCGGCACGGCCATCGAGACGTGGGCGAGCGCGCACTCGAATCTGAAAGCCGCGCTCGCGCAGCGGCAGCGCGTCACGGTTGCGGGGCTGTTGAGTGTCGTCAATGAGTTGGAGTCATTCGTGAAGAAGGAGAAGAGCAATGGCACAGATTGATTGGGACGCGCTCTCAACGGTGGACGACTGGTCAAACGCGCTGAAGACTTTGATCGGCGAAGCCAAAGCGGCGGTTCAGAACAACGACTCCGACGCGCGGCTCACGACGCAAGCCTCGCTCACGGACTTCATCACCAACTCGCCGAGCTTCTGCGCCCCGCTCGACGCGGTGGCGCGCGACACGGCGCGCGATCTCTTCAACTCCGAGGTCAATGCCGCGCTCGCCTCCCTCGCCTCGCGCGACGCCGATCTCGCCAAGGCGACCGCCGCCATCCAGGGCGCGACCGCCCACGCCGACCAGAGTGCCAAGAGCATCCAGTTCAAACAGGCGATAGACTTCCTCGACAAGTCGAAAGCCGCGCTCGCCCAACTCAAGACGCTCGAAGAACAACTCGTCTCGCCCGACACAGACCTGCTCGCCAAGATCAAAGCCGTCCTCGCGGCAATCGACGAACTCAAGAGCGCCAAAGAGCCCTCTTGATTCGGCGCAGATGTCACAAAGCGTGGTTATACTGCGACCCGCAGTATAACTAGTAGTTAGACACCTTTCTGATTACTGAGGTGAAAACCATGAAATGTAATTTGCGTCAGCCACTGTGGATTATCATTTTCGCTTTATGCCTTAGCTCATCTGACCAGATCGTGGCACAGACTCAGAGTCCTAGGCCGACATCTGTTGAGGCAGAACACGGTGATATTACTTATAGAGTACAAGTGCAGTTCCTTGTGGCTTCAAATCTTGCAGATCCCAAAACGAGAACGGACTATCCCACGTCTTTAGAGGCGGTTGTCAAAGAACTTAAATCTCTCCTGCCCTACAGGAAGCATTATCTGGTCGCGACTTATTTTTACAACGTTGCAGAAAGCAGTGCGCTTGAGGTACATGATGTTACTTATGCGGCATTTGAGGGGGAAGGTGCTCTCCATCCAATGCTCTTCGACCTCGGAATCTCAGGGATCAAGTTGAACACTAATAATAATTTCCTACGTGTACCCAAGTTTAGATTTGAGGCTCGCCAGCGCATTGCCATGGGTGCCACACCTCCTTTGGTTGAGACCGTAGGGACAGGTATTACCACGGAGTTGAACTTACGCGACGGCGTTCCGACCATAGTCGGAACAATTACAAATGCACTATCTAATGCTGTCGTAGTGCTGGTGGTCACCGTAGATCATGTAGGCGTGCGATGATTGTTTGGCCAGCGCGTCGTCTAACAAAGCCTTGCATCTGACGGCGCGGTAGCGTGCTTCTCAAGTAACATCATTCCTTCAGCTTGGATGCTGATCGCGCGCCGCAGTTGAAGGCAAGTGTTAGACGACGAGACTCGTGGATTATGCGATAGGGCGACTTGCTCAGGTCTTAAGGTGGGCGGGCGATGTTTTAGGCTGGTGCGATATGTTTTAGCGTCGTGGGATTAAGGGATGAGATTGTGGGGCGAGGAGATAAGCGTGTGTGATTAGGGCGTAGAGGCTTGGGCTTATCTCGTCAGCGTGGATGAGTGTGGCGTGGGCGTGGGGGCTTTGAAGAAAGCTCTTGCGCCCTTCGTGGTTGGTGGGTAAGATGCGGGCGTTTCCTCTCAAACCTTCTTTTCAACCTCATGAAAGGAGCTTCACAGTATGGCTAAGAATGAGAGCAAGCGTCTGACCCCGTCTGCGCTCGACGCGGACAAGAACGCGTTCGCCGCGCTGAAAACCGTCAGCGGCTACACGCCCGCCAATTCCACTTACACTTTGACGGCGATCTCTGCGGCGCAGGCCGCAGTCGCCACGAAGCAGCAGGCGGAGGTGCAGGCGGCTGCCGCACTCGCCACGGCGCGCGACGAAGCGGTCGCGGCGGAGTGGGCGTTTCACAACCTGATGCTCGGCGCGAAGGATCAGGTCATCGCGCAGTTCGGCAGAGACTCCAACGAGGTGCAGGCGGTCGGGCGCAAGAAGGCTTCCGAGTTCAAGCCCCGCGTGCGCCGCGCGCAGAAGGCTCAGCCCTGACGTTTACGACGCCACGCGCGAAACTAAGGGCACGTCATTGAAGTCGGGCGACTTCAATGACGTGCCCTTTCTCTATGTGCGCTTCACGCGCGCGCCTCGACTGTCCTCAACCAATTGTCTCGCTCTGCGCTCGCTCGCGCCGTGCGACGCCGGTGCGGTAAGCGGCTTCTTCGACGCCGCGTGAGACGGCGTCGGCGACGCGCTTGTCGAAGACGGAGGGGATGACATATTCGGGGTGGAGTTCGGCGTCGGTGATGAGCCCCGCGATGGCGTGCGCGGCGGCCAGTTTCATCTCCTCGTTGATGCGTGAAGCGCGGCACGCGAGCGCCCCTTTGAAGATGCCGGGGAAGCAGAGCACGTTGTTGATCTGGTTCGGGTAGTCACTCCGGCCCGTCGCCATCACGGCGACGTAAGGCTCGGCGTCTTCAGGCATGATCTCCGGCGTCGGGTTCGCCATCGCGAAGACGATAGGCTTGTCGTTCATCTGCTTCAAGTCTTCCACATTGATCACGCCCGGAGCCGAGAGGCCGAAGAAGACGTCCGCGCCGCGCATCGCGTCGTGCACCGTGCCCTTGATCATCTCTGGGTTCGTGTTCTGCGCGTACCAGTCCTTGATCCAGTTCATGTGCTCCTTGCGCCCGCGGTAGAGCACGCCCGTCTGATCGCAGCCCACGACGTTCGAGACACCCGCCGCCATGATGATCTTCGTGCAGGCGACGCCCGCCGCGCCCGTCCCGTTGACGACGACCTTCAAATCCTCCATTCGCTTGCCGACGATCTTCACCGCGTTGATCAAGGCAGCTAAGACGACGACCGCCGTGCCGTGCTGATCGTCGTGGAAGACTGGGATGTCGAGTTCTTCCTTCAGGCGTTCTTCGATCTCGAAGCAGCGCGGCGCAGAGATGTCTTCGAGGTTGATGCCGCCGAATGTGGTCGCGATCGTCTTGATCGTGCGCACGATCTCGTCCGGGTCTTTCGTCGAGAGACAGACCGGGAAAGCGTCCACGCCCGCGAACTCTTTGAAGAGCATCGCCTTCCCCTCCATCACGGGCAGCGCGGCGGCGGGGCCGATGTCGCCCAGGCCGAGCACGGCAGTCCCGTCTGTCACGACGGCAACCGTGTTGCGCTTGATCGTCAGGGTGAAGACCTTCTCTGGGTCCTGGTGGATCGCCTCGCAGACGCGCGCCACGCCCGGCGTGTACGCCATCGAGAGATCGTTGCGCGTCTTGAGGGGGATTTTCGAGACGACCTCGATCTTGCCGCCGAGGTGCATGAGGAACGTGCGGTCGGAGACGTTGACCACCTCGATGCCGTCAACGTCGCGCACCGCTTCGGTGATCTCGCGGACGTGCTCGTCGGAGGCGGCGGTGAACGTCACGTCGCGCGTGATGGCGTCGCGCGTGACGCTCACGATGTCGATGGCGCCGACGTCCGCGCCGGCGCGACCCATCGCCGTCATCAGCTCGCCGAGCGTGCCCGTCTTGGTCGAAAGCTTGACGCGCAGGGTCGAGCTGTAACTAACGCTTGGAGTGTTTTTCGCCATCGATCGTTCGTTACCGAGTCGCTTCCGCGAGTGTGTGCATGTGAAATGCTTAGGTGAAAAACTCTAGCGCCAAAGACCGCGCCGCGCAAGCCGGGCATGACGCACGCACGCGAAGGATCGAACACGCCGCACGCGGGCGCCTCGCACGACACTCATAACAACGTCGCGCGCGCGGCTGTTTCAGCGGCGGCGATCAAGTTCGTCCAGCAGACGGCGAATCTCTTGCGCCGCGCCACTGTCGGCACGCGGCGCGAGCGCGAGCGAGCGGCGACCGAGGGCGACGTAAGCCGCGAGCGCGTCGCGATTGTCGGCGAGGGATGAGAGCGCGTCGGCGTGGCGGCGGACGGTGGCGGCGTCCGCGCGCGCGAAGGGGCCGGTCAGCGCGTCGGCATTCTCTCTCTCCCGCGCGAGGTTCGAGAGCGTGCCGCGCGCGAGGTGGAGGGCGACGCGGCGCGCGAGTCCCGCGTTGACGCCGCTCAGCGCGAGCAGCCCGGTCGCCAGATCGAAGAGCGCAACGACGTGCCCCGCCGCGAAGACCGCCGCCGCGTGGTAGAGCGCCTTGTCGCGCGCCGCCACCGTGAAGGCTTGCCCGCCGAGCGAGCGCACGAGTTGTCGCGCCGCGCGCGCCGCCACCGCGTCGCCCTCGACGCAGTAGAAGGCACCGCCGAAATCTTTCGCGTTCGACGCCGCGTCGGAGACGGAGACGAGCGGGTGGAGCGACCCCGTGGCGAAGCCCCGCGCGCGCAGCGGGGCGAGCGCATCGGACGAGAGCGCGCCGCTCACGTGCAGCGCAACCGGGCGGCGCGTTGGCGACGCATTGGCGCGCGGCGCAGAGAGCGCGAGGCGCTTGGCGGTCGCGGCGATCTGGTCGTCGGGCGTGGCGATGATGAGAACGTCGCTGTCGGGAATCTCTGTGAGCTGCGCGGCGCCGAGCGCGACGGGGCGCGAGTTGAGCAGGCGCGACGCCTTGAGGGCGTGCCGGCGTTGGCGCGCGACGAGCGCGCTGATCCGGTAGCCACTCTGTTCGAGCGCGACGGCGAGCGCCGCGCCGAGTCGTCCAGAGCCGACGATGGCGACGGTCTTTTTTGAGCGGGCGGATTTCTGCGTGGCGGCGGGCGGCTTCGCGCGGGGGGCGCGTTTCGTCTCGGTCTGCTTAGCTGCCCGTCTCTGCGGCATGGAGGCTGGTCGCGCCGTTGATCTCGACGAGCGCGGGCGCGGGCGGCAACTCTTCGAGCCATTGCCCGACGCGCGCCGCGGCCTCTTCGCGCGTCAGGAGTCCCTGCACGTCGGGCGGCGCGAGGCGCACGACCGGGGGCGGCGCGGGGTCTGCGTCGAGAGCGCGCGCGATCAAGCTCGCGTCCGTCGCCGACAGGTGCGGCGGGTTCTCGCCGCGCGCGAAGGAGTGTGCCAGAGAGACGGCGCGCGCGCCAACCTCGACGCGCGGCTCGGCGGAGGCCAGGGCTTCGAGCGAGCGCGCGACGTGCGCGTGGTAGTGCGAGAGCGCGCGGCGGTAGATGGCGCGACCGCGCGCGGTCAACTCCGCGAGGCGGGCGAGTGCCTCCGACTGTTCTTCCGCGTCCGCGAGGCGGAACGGGCAGGCACAGCGCGGCGCCGCGTCGAGCAGATCGCGGACGGGCAGCGCGCAGCGCGAGCCGAGCGCGCGCGCGGCAAGACGGGAGGCCTCGCACCACGCGAGCGGATCGATGAAGGGCAGCGAGGCGAGCGCCTCGAACTCGCGCCACGAAGGGGAGCGCAAAAACTGTTCGAGCGCGGCGGCGTCGCGGCGCGCGCCCACGGCGGCGTCGTGCGCGGCAGCGTAGTGCGCGGCGTAGCGCTCGCGGAACGCACGCCAGAGCAGATCGAAGCGGGCGCGGCAGTCCGCGTCGAAGAGCGTGTGCGGGTCTTCGGCCATGCCAAGCAGTTCGCGGCGCGCGCACTCGATCTCTTCGACGCCGGTCGGCTCGGCGAGCACGAGGTAGTCGCGCGTCGTCTCGCGGCGGGCGACGCCCGCGACGTACACCGTCAGCGCGTCGAGTTGCGCGGCGGCGGACGCGTGCTCTTCCGACGAAGAGGCGAAGGTGTCGGCGACGCGTTGCAGGATGTCTTCGAGCGGCGACTCGCCGCCGAGCGAGGACTCGAGGGCGTCAGCCGTCTCGGCGAAGGTGCGGCGCACGCACGAGGCGAGGTCGCCGGCGCGCGTCGTGAGTCCCGAATCGGGGAGCCGCTCGAACTCCACGAGCACCGTCGTCGCGCGCCACGCGGCGAGCCAGTTGGCGAGCGCCGCGCGCACCTCGGCGCGTCCCGCGGCGTCCGTGATCTGTGGCAGGTCTTCGCGCGCGGTCAGGCGGCGCGCCCAGTCGGTCAGTTCCACCACGCCGAGGTGGACGCCCGAGGCGCGACAGACGGCGCCGATCTCGTCCCAATCGACGGCGCGACCCAGCGTGCGGCGGCTGATGAGACCGCCGGAACGCGTGACCAGCTCGACGCTCCCGCAGGCGACGAGCGCGGCAGCGACGAGGTGTTGCGACTCGCGCACGAGTCCGAAGGGCGCGCGCGCAAGGGCGCGCCGCACCTCCTCAATGGGGACGGCGACGCTTCCGCCGGATTCGACGAGCGCGAGGGTGGCGGCGACCCACGGCGCGGCGAGCGCCTCGTCGCAGCTCGCGTGCGCATAAGCGTTGCCGCGCGGCACGGCGAGACCGAGCGGCTGTGCGAACTGTTCGGCGAGCCGCTGCACGCCCGCCTCGCTCGTGTTCGCGCCGCTGAAGAACTCGCCGACGAGACGCGCTGCGTCCTGCTCGTAGAGCGCCGCGTCGAAGAGCGGGTGCGAGGGGAAGCGCGCGTCGAAAAGCGGCGCGAGCGCTTCGGAGAGAAGCGCGGCGAGCGTCGTCGCGGAGCGCGCCCCGGCAAGTTGCGCGGGCGAGCCGTTGGCGACGAGCACGCCGTCGTCCATGTAGAGCCGCGCCCAGACGCGCTCGGCGCGCGCGGAGAGCGTGTTGGTGGCGACGCGCGCCGCTTCGCCGAAGCCCGCGAGCGTCGGGTCGGTGCGTAGCGCGTGCAGGCGTCTGAGCAGGCTGTACTCTTCGGCGGTCATCTCCGCCGGTTGCCACACGATCCTGATCGGCGGCGGCGTGACACCGGCACCGTCAATCAAAGCGCCACTTCCGTCTTCGCGCGCCTCTGCGCCCGCCGCGTCGAGTCTCTCGGCGAACGCGGAGGCATCTTCGCCGGGCTCCAGGACAAACAGTTCCCAGTCGTGTTCGTCGCACGCGCCGTCCGGCACGGGCGACTCGCCGCGCGACTGTCGCACGATGCGCCCGGCGCGCGTTGAGCCCCGCCACACGACGGCGAAAGGCGAGTCGGCGTGCGCGTCGCCCTGCGTCGCGGGCGGCGCTGTCGCGTCCGCAGCGTCTGCGGCGCGCGGGTAGTCTTCAAAGCGGGAGTGCGCGAGCGAGTCGAGGAGACGGCTGATGGCGCGCGGGTCTTCGAGCGGGTGCTTGACCGCCTTGGCGAGCGCCGCGTCGAAGCCGCCGTGCGCGCCGACGAGGAAGCGGTAGCAGGTGGCTTCGCCGTCGTTCGCCTTGACGAGCGTGCCGGGCGGCGCGGCTTCGGCGAGACGACGCAGCGTGTCCTCGACGCGCAAGAGCGCCGACTGCTCCGGGGAGTCTTCGTGCAGCAGCATCCCCGCGACGAGATCGCGCGCCGTCGCGCCGCGACCGTCGAGCGAGAGGATGAACAGATTTTTCAGGACGAGCCGGACTTGCAGCCGTTGCAGCGGGGGAAACTGCGCGACCGCCTTCGCCGTCAGATCGTCGTAAGCCGCGAAGGCTTCGTGCAAATCTTTCGCCCCGCGCAGCTCCTTCTCCGTGTGATCGAAGACCTCGTCGAGGAGGACGAGCGAGAGCGAGGGACGGTTGACAGCGCGCTGCGCCGCCTGCGCGGCGAAGGGCAGGAAGGCGAAGGTCTGCGCGTGGAGGCGGACTGAGGCGGCGACCTCGGCGACGAGCGGGTGGACGGGGTAGAGCGCGGCGAAGCGCGGCTCGCTCCAGTTGAAGTGCGTGATCGTCTGGCGCAGCGCGAGGTAAATTTCGTGCAGGCGGTCGCGCGCGCCTGCGGGCTTACGCAGCAGGTAGTTGTCGGCGACCTGATAGAGATGTTCGGGTTCGAGGTAGTCGATGCGAAACGTCTGCGAGAGCGCGACGTTGGCGCCTTCGGCCCCGGCGATGTCGTCGTCGAGCGCGAGCGCGACGAAGGCGTCGAGGTCTTGCGCGGCGACGGCGATCGCGCCGAGTGCCGGCCCGTCGTCGCGACTGACGCGCGTCGCCCGACCGTAAGCCGTGTCGAAGACGAGCACGAGCGTCGAGCCGCGCGCTCGCTCGGCGGCGTGGGCCAGAGCCTGCGCCTCGTCGCCCGACCACTCCGAAGGTTGTCCGCCGAAAGCCTTGGCGAAAGCCTCCGCCAGTTCTTCGCCGAGCGTCGCGCTCGTGCCCCGCTCGACGCGGACGACCGTGTAGCGGCGGCTCGTTAGGCGGCGCGCGCTCGTCGCGACGTGCGCGTCCGAGAGGGTCGTGCGCAGCGTCGCCGACGAGACAATCGCCGCGAACGCCGCGAGCGTGTGGCTCTTGCCGACGCCGCGCAAGCCCGCGAGCGCGCGCGCCGCACCGCGACCGCGCTGCAAGTCGGCGAGGGCGTCGAGCCAGCGCGCGAGCAGATCGGAGGTGGCGTCGGTGAAGCGGTAGGCGGCGAGCGCGCGTGCCGGGTCAGAGGCGAAGTCGTGCACCTCGTCGTAAGCCTGCGGCTCGACAAAATCCCTGATTTTGCCCTGCGATAACTTCATTCAGAATTGGTACGAACAGGTGAGAGGCTTTGCCGCGTGCGACCTGGCGCGGCGCGGGGCTGGACATTTCGACTCTAGCACGCCGCCCGGCGCGGCGTAAACCTATACTTGCTCCGTACCCTACCGCGCACAGCGAACCGCGACCGACGTTGATAGATTTAAGACAATCTTCGTCGCGACGGGTATAATCGCCGGATAAATCAGCCAAGACTTTTTAGAATATCCGAGGTCTGACTCTGAAAGTGTCGAGCACGGGTCGGGAAAATCTGCGGCAGCCGTCGGCGTGGAGCCCCCTCTCGCGCTCGCTCTTTCGCGCCCTGTGGCTCGCCGCCGTCGCCTCGAACGTCGGGACGTGGATGCACAACGTCGGAGCCGACTGGCTGATGACCTCGCTCGCCCCGTCGCCTTTGATGGTCGGACTCATGCAGACGGCGGAGAACGGGCCGCTCTTTCTGCTCGCGCTGCCCGCTGGCGCGCTCGCCGACATCGTTGACCGCCGCCGCCTGTTGCTCTACACGCAAGCGTGGATGCTCGTCTCGGCGGTCGCCCTCGGGCTGCTCACGCTCTTTGGGCTGACGACCGCGTGGGTCTTGTTGCTGCTCATCTTCTCGCTCGGACTCGGCTCGGCGCTGAACGCCCCGGCGTGGCAGGCGATCATGCCGGAACTCGTGCCGCGCTCGGAGCTGTCCGCGGCGGTCTCGCTCAACAGCGTCGCCTTCAACATCGCGCGCGCCGTCGGCCCCGCCCTCGGCGGGCTCGTCGTCGCCGCGGTCGGCTCGTGGGCGGTCTTCCTCCTGAACTCGCTCTCGTTCATCGGCGTGCTCTTCGTCCTCTACCGCTGGCGGCGCGAGCCGGTCGAGACCATCTCGCCGACGGAGCGGGTCGTGGGGGCGATGCGCGCGGGCGTGCGCTACGTGCGCCACGAACCGGGCGTGCGCGCCGTGCTCGTGCGCACCGGCGTCTTTGTCAGTTGCGCGAGCGCGCTGTGGGCGATGATGCCGCTGGTGGCGAGGCAGCTCCTGGGGCTCGGCGCGTTCAGCTACGGCGTACTCCTCGGAGGGCTCGGCGCTGGCGCGATCCTTGGCGCGTTTATCTTGCCCGCCGCGCGGCGGCGTGTGTCGCCGGACGTCTTAGTCATCGGCGGGACGCTCATCTTCGCCGGGGCGACCGCCGTGCTGGCGACGGTGCGCGTCTTCCCGCTGCTCTGCGTGGCGATGCTCTTCGGCGGCGTGGCATGGATGGCGTTGATGTCGAGCTTCAACATCGGCATCCAGGCGCTGGTCCCGGCGTGGGTGCGGGCGCGCGTGCTGGCGATTTACCTGCTCGTCTTTTTCGGCGGGATGGCGCTGGGGAGCGCCCTGTGGGGCGCGCTCGCGACCCGCGTCGGCATCCCCGACGCGCTGCTCTGGGCGGCGGGAGCGCTCGTCGCGGGTCTCGCCGCGACTTACTTCTTCCCCTTGCCGGTCAGCGAAGGACTGAACCTCGAACCATCGCTGCACTGGACAGACCCGATTGTCGTCAGCGAGCCGCACCCGGAAGAGGGCCCGGTACTCGTCACCGTCGATTACACCATTGAAGAGGGGCGGGCGGACGAGTTCGCCGAGGCGATGCGCGAGGTGAAAAGGATCGTCCGGCGCGACGGCGCGCTGCGGTGGGGCTTGTTCGCAGACCCGGCGCAGCCCGGTCACTATGTCGAGACTTTTCTGGTCGAGTCGTGGGCTGAGCACATGCGCCAGCACGCGCGGCACACCAACGAGGATCGCGCCGCGCAGGATCGCGCCCGGTCGTTCCACGTCGGCGACTCTCCGCCCGTCGTCTCCCACTTGATCGCTCAGGATTTATCGAACCGCGAGCGCCGCCGCGCAGGCTGACTGCGCCAGCCAGTCCTCGACCTATACTTTTCCCGCCGCGCTGCTATAATCCGCGCAGACGACTCCCGAAGACTTAAAGAGGGCAAGACGGCGCTGAGTCGGGAGCGGCTTTTTCGCCGCCGACGCCGCCCGGAGACGGCGAACCCGCGACGGCGGGGCGGCATCAAAAAGGACGCTCCGCGAAAGATCGACGGGTCGGCTTCGTCCGGCGTCCTCAAAAATCTTTTGCCGCGAGTCTGCTTTCCGGCGCACGGGTCGCCCCGAAACCGTCAGACGATCCGACAAGCCTGCCGCCGCGTCGGTGACGGTCATGAGCGCGAAGGCGTCTCCCCGAATCAGTAGGGCTTTTCCAGAACTACCGGAGAATTTCGACACCATGTTCAGCCAACTCTCACGCACTTTCACCGCGCTGGCGCTCGCGTTGTCGCTACTGGCGGGCTCCGCTCTAGCTGCGCCGCAAGCGCAGCCACAGGCGCAACAGACGGCAGCCAAAGATTCTAAGGATAAGAAAGACAAGAACGACAGCAAGAAAGCGGCGGACGACGAGGCGGCGCGGAAGGTTGCGGCGGACGCGGCGGCGACGAAGAACGCGGGCAGGCCGCTCTCGACCGACGAAGACCCGGCGATGATCGGCAAGCGCAAGCTCAACAGCGGGCTCTTCGCCAAGATGAGCATGTCGGTCGAAAAAGAGGTCGCGCTCGGTCGCCAGGTTGCCGCCGAGATCGACCGCCAGTCGAAGCTCATCGATGATCCGGTCATCACCGAGTACGTCAACCGCGTCGGGCAGAACGTTGTCAACCACTCGGACGCGAAAGTCCCTTTCACCATCAAGGTCGTGGACACGGACGAAGTCAACGCCTTCGCGCTGCCGGGCGGCTTCTTCTACGTCAACAAGGGTCTGCTGCTCGCCGCCGACAACGAGGCGGAGGTGGCGGGCGTGATGGCGCACGAGATCGCGCACGTCGCCGCGCGCCACTACGTCGAGACGCAGGCGAAGGGCACGGTCGCGCAGATCGGACTCATCGCGGGCTCGATCTTCCTCGGCGGCATCCCCGGCATGATCTTGCAGAACACCGCCGGCCTCGGCTTAGCCGCGGGCTTCTCGAAGTTCTCGCGCGACGCCGAATCCGAGGCGGACAAGCTTGGCGTGCAGTACCTCTACGCCTCAGGCTATGATCCGAACGCGATGTCCACGATGTTCGAAAAGCTGGCTTCGCAGAACAAGAAGAAGCCGGGCTTCTTCGCCAAGACGTTCGCGTCGCATCCGCAGTCGGTTGACCGGCTCGAAGCCTCGAAGGCGCTCGTCGCACGCTTTCCCGAGCGCGAGGAGTACATCCTGAACACCTCGGAGTTCCAGCGCGTCAAGGGCCGCCTGCTCCGGCTCTCGAACGCGAAAGCCTCGACCGTCGCCGACATCTCGGACGACAGCAGCGGCGGCGGCTCGCAGCGCCCGACGCTGAAGCGCCGCTCGCCGACGACCGACGCCGACGACTCGACGACGAAGCCCGCGGAGAAGAAGGACGGGCCGCCGACGCTCAAGAAGACCTCGCCGCCGCCCCCGCCGCCGAGCGACCAGCCGTAAGGCGCGTGCGACGAAGCAAGCTCAGAGAGGGCTGCGTGATCAATTCGTTCACGCAGCCCTCTCGTTTTCAGCCGATGCCACCCGTCGGATTGATCGCGCCACGCCGTCGCCGCGATTCGTCGCGAGCCGTTAAGGCTTCTTGTCGTTCTTACCCTTCTTCATCGCTGGCCCCGCGTCGAGCTGCGACTGCGGGAGCGCGGGAGCGGGCTTGAAGTTCGCGGGCAGGGGCGTTCCCGTCTCGTCCGACTTGACCTCGACGAGTTCCTTCTTGAAGGACGCGAGCACCGTGAGCAGTTCGCCCTTCTCCTGTGCGGGCACGTTGAACTTGTCGAGCGCCTTCGTCAAATCCTCGACCCCGGCCGCGAACTCGCCTTCGGTCAGACCCATGTTGTGGTGAGCCTTCTTCATGCCGTCGCCGGTGTACTTGCAGGGGCCGCCCGTCAGCATACAAATCTGCTCGATGAAGTGCAGGCGCACGCGCTTCCCGTCCTGCGCCGTCCGGGCGAACTTCTTGTTGATGCGCGCGTCCGCGCCCGCCATCTTAATGAACTCGTCAACGACCGCCGAGATCGCGTCGATGCCGCCCAGCCGTCCGTAGAGCGTGTGCTGCGGCCCCGCCTGACCCTGCCCGCCGACGCTGCGCGCCGCGCCGCCGACCGACGCGGACGCGAGCAAGCAGAGCGCAAGGACGATGGATTTAACTCTTCGCATCATGGTGTGGTCTCCTTCAACTAGCTGAGGTTGAGATAAAAGCGCGCTGACGCGGCGGCAAGCCTCCGTCACTTATTCCCCCCTGAGGTTAGGCGTCTGAAGATACGGAGAATGTTGAAGAGACGGATGTCTCACGACGACGCGAGCGTCAGCCGGAAGTCGCGGCACTCATCAGGAGCAGCCAACTCTTGTGTAAGTGCTTCAACTCTTCCGCGCCGAAGCGCGTGCAGAATATTGTCGCCGCGCAGGCGTGTCAATCGCCCCCGCCGGTAAACTTTCAGACGCGCCTAGCGCCCGGCGCGGCGTGTGAAGCGGCGCGGGCGACGCGTGACACCTCGCGGCGGGGCAGTCCTTCACTAAAGCCATGCGCCAGCTAAGATTAAACTCGCCGGGCGCAAGCGGCGGGCGGGGCGCTCTAGCTTGACAACTTTTAGAGCCATTCAGTATTCTACTCGTTCGCGTTTTAGACGCTTTTTTCAGAGAGAGTTACCCTATGTCAACAACTTTTCCGAGCGCAATAGGTTTGGCTGAGAGTCGCAAGTGGTTCGTCGTGGACGCGGCGGGTCAGACGGTCGGTCGCCTCGCCACCGAAGTAGCGCGCGTACTGACGGGCAAGAACAAGCCGCAGTACACGCCTTTCATGGACACCGGCGATCACGTCATCGTCATCAACGCGCGTCAGGCGGTCTTCAAAGGCTCGAAAGCCGAGCAGAAGGTTTACCGCCACCACACGCTCTACCCCGGCGGCTTGCGCACGATCTCGGTCAAGGATCAGTTCATCAAGCACCCGGAGCGCGTCATCGAGCTGGCGGTCAGAGGGATGCTCCCGAAGAACAAGCTGGGTAAGGCGATGGGCAAGAAGCTGAAAGTTTACGCCGACGCGGCGCACCCGCACACGGCGCAGCGCCCCGAGCCGCTCCCCTTGAGCGTGCGCGCGGCTGCGGCGCGGGCGAAATAGTCTCCAAACGAGTTTAAGGATTAAAGAACGTGGCAGAGAACCAATTCTACGGCACGGGGCGGCGCAAGACTTCGACGGCGCGCGTCTATCTGCGCCCCGGCACGGGCGAAATCAGAGTCAACAAGAAGACCTTCGAGGACTACTTCCCGAATCAGGCGCTGAGGATGGTCATCCGCCAGCCCTTGCAGTTGACCGAGACGGCGAACAAGTTCGACATCCTCGTCAACGTCGCGGGCGGCGGCCCCGCCGGCCAGGCGGGCGCGGTGCGCCACGGCATCACCCGTGCGCTGATGGAGTTCAACGCCGACCTGCGGCCTACCCTGAAGCACGCCGGGCTCGTCACGCGCGATCCGCGCATCAAGGAACGCAAGAAGTACGGGCAGAAGGGCGCGCGCAAGCGCTTCCAGTTCTCCAAGCGTTAAGAGCCGTGACTGGTGACGGGTGACGGGTGACG
>JBJMGS010000075.1:0-6910 GCA_045807785.1 Pyrinomonadaceae bacterium | reverse complement strand
CGTCGCGTAGCCGAAGAAGAGTTTGGGCACGGCGAGGGTGAGATCGTTTTCGTTGACGCCGAGCACGCGCTTGGCGTAGCACTCGGTGTTGTAAGGCAGGTCGTGGTGGAAGTGAACCGCGCCCTTCGGGTGCCCGGTCGAGCCCGAAGTGAAGAGCCAGATCGCGATGTCGTCGCGCCGCGTGTCGGCGGGCGTCAACTCGTCCGACATGGCGCGCGTCACTTCGTCGAACGACTCGAAACGCCCGCGCTCGCGACCGACGACCAGCACTTGGCGAAGATACTTCGCCCCGCGCGCGGCTTCGGCGAACTGTTCGACGAGCGACTCGTGGATGACGGCGACGGGCGCGCGCGTGTATTCCAGGTAGTATTCGTAATCAATCGCGGGCAAGAGCGGGTTGACCATCGTGATGACGGCACCAGCGCGGCTCGCGCCGAACCAGACCCAGGCGAACTCCGGGCAGTCCGGCAAAACGATCAGCACGCGATCCTCGACCCGCGCCCCCAACGCGCGCACGGCGTTCCCAGCGCGATTCGACATACGCACCGCATCGCCGTAAGTAAACTGCTCATCCCCGTGGTAGAGGCAGACCTTTCCCTCACGCCCCTCCTCCACGTTGTGGTAGAGGAAGTAGTCGCTCATGTTGAAGCGTTCGGGGAATTCAATCATAAGAACGTGAATCGTTAATCGTGAATCGTCAATCGTTCGGGAAGTAGAGCGGCTCAACTCCCGTTGACGATTTACGATTCACGATTTACCGGCGAAAGGGCAGCCCGACGCGCCGTGCTTGGTATCGAGGTAGGTGCGTGCCTCCCAGAGTTCGGGGAAGAATTTTTGATCGAGCGTGGTGCGGAGATACCCGACGCCCTCCGAGCCGCCCGTGCCGCGCTTGGCGCCGACCATGCGCTCGACCATGCGGACGTGGTGCGCGCGCCAGAGCTGGAAGTATTCGTCGTGCGCGATGAGGGCTTCGGAGAGGCGGAACTCCGAGGCGCGCTCCTCGAAGTGCGTCAGGACTTCGAGCGCGGCGCGGGTGCGCCGACCGTAGAGTTTCTGGCGCTCTTCCTGGAGAAGCGCGGCGTCGTCGGCGGGTGCGTCGAAGCCGCGTCGCCTGAGGTACGCGAAGAAGGCGTCGCCGAGCGCGGGGGCTGCGAGACGCGCGCGCAGACGCTGCGACGCAAACTCGTCTTCGCGGAAGTTGTTGATGATCCCTTCGTCCTTCAAGCCCGACGCGAACTCGATCTCTCTGAACTGCATCGACTGGAAGCCGCTCGCCGGGTTCAGCTCGTCGCGGAAGCCGAGAAAGCTGATCGGCGTCATCGTCTCAAGGACGTGAATCTGCTGGACGAGCACCTTCTCGATCTCGACGGCGCGCTCTAAGGCGCGCGCGGCGGCGGCGGCGCGATCCTCGTCCATCGCGATGTGTGCGGCGTCGAGTTCATGAAGTATCTGCTTGAACCACAGCTCGTAGGTCTGGTGGATCGTGATGAAGAGCAGTTCGTCGTGGTGCGCCGGATCGGAGAGACAGTCCTGCAACCCGATCAGCTCGGGCACGCGCAGGTATGAGTTGTAGCTGAGCGGCGCGTCGCCGCCGTATGGTTTGGTCATGGTGTGGGCGAAACCGTCTGTGGCGGCTCGCTTCCCGACTCTTGGTCGGTTCTTATTCGGAGAGGATGCGCTGCGCCTCCGGCTGCGTGAGCGCCCAGAGCGAGTAAATGCCGATGGCCGTGCCGAAGGGGAAGCTGAGCAGCCCGAGGCAGCCGACGATGAGCGCGGCCATGCGCGACCAGCTTTTGCGCTTGAGCAAGCCCCAGCCGATGATGATGTTCGGCACCGAGAAGACCGCGACGATGCAGGCGATGACGAAGCCGATCCCAGTGATCAGCGCGGTCGCCTGCATGTCGCGCGTCAACAGTCCGGTTCCGCCGATCACCAGGAACACGAACAGCGCCACGACGAATCCCAGCACGCCGAAGGCAGTATAGAGCCAGCCCAAAACGTCTATGTGTTGTTTCATCTTTTCACCTCAAGGGGATAGTACTGAGTCAAGAACAGCAACGAGAGCACAATGGGGAGTCGAGATAATAATTCGTCTGTTACTCAGTACTCAGTAATCAGTACCCAGTACTTTTAGAACGCCGCGCCCGCCGCGCCGTGCTCGGCGTAGGCGCGCGTCTCGACGATCCGGCGCATCTCCGCGACAGCGTAGTCCAGCTCTTCGTCCTTCGTGTAGAAGTGCGGCGAGAGGCGGATGCCTGCGCCGGGGCGGTAGTCACAGACGATCTCTCGGCGGACGAGTTCCTTCGTCACCGCCGCCGCGTGCTCGACGCCGACCGTGATCGTGCCGCCGCGCTGCGCCGGCTCGCGCGGGCTCGTCACTGTGAACCCTGACTCCTCACACAAGTCGATCAGCCGCGCGGTCTGCCGCGTGCTCTTCGCGCGAATCTGCTCGACGCCGACTTCGTTGATGACGCGGTAGCCTTCGCGCGCGGCGTAGAGCGCGGGAACGTTGGGCGAGCCGTGCAGGAAGCGCGCGATCCCTTTCGCGTACCTGATCGGCGGCAGCTCGAAAGCGAACGGCGCGTCGTGCGCCATCCAGCCCGTCACCTTCGGTTCGAGCGTTTCGTGCAATCGAGGATGAACGTAGAGGTAGCCCGCGCCGGGGCCGCCGCAGAGCCACTTGACCGAGCCGCCCGTGCAGAAGTCAACATCGAGGTCGGTGACGGAGAAGGGGACTGTCCCCGCCGACTGGTAGGTGTCGAGGACGACGAGCGCGCCGACCTCGTGCGCACGCTCGGTGATGGCGCGCGCGTCTTGCAGGAAGGCGCTCTTAAAGAGGACGTGCGAGATGGGAACCAGCAGCGTCTCCTCGTCAATCGCCGCGAGGAATTTGTCGAGCTGAATCGTCATCGCGTCGTCCGAACGGACGCGCTCGATTCTGAATTTACCGTCGCGCGCGTGCGCCTCGTAGGCGTACATGACCGAGGGGAATTCGAGATCGGAATAGACGATCTTGTTGCGCTTACCCTGTGGCTCGAAGCAGGAGAGGATGAGCGACTGGCAGGCCGAGACATTCTGATGCATCGCGACCGTGCCCACGGGCGCGCCGATGATCCGCCCCACCTCGTCGCCGATGGTGAGCGGCATCTCCCACCAGCCTTCGGCCCACGCGCGCACGCCGCGCGTCGCCCACACGTCGGCGTACTCGCGCAGGCTCGCGTAAGTCCCGCGCGGCATCGCGCCGAGGCTGTGCGAGATGAGATACGTGCAGGTTTCCAGGATCGGAAACTCCGCGCGCCACTTGAGCAGTTCGTCGGTCAAACTCTTTCCTCCGTCGCGTGACAATATATTTCGTGCGGGAAGTGAAAGTCTATGCGCGCGGCGCGGGCGGCGCGCGCGGGCGCGCTCCGCGCGACTCGCCGAACCTGCTACACTGCCCCGCTGATACGACCGAACGAGCGAACGAACGAGCGAGAATGACCTGGCGCCCACCGAACCCGATCCGCCACGAGCTACCCGAAGCGCACGACCCGACGCGCGAGGAAGCGGCACGCGCACTCTTGTTCCAGCCGATCAGGGTCGGCGGCGTCACGCTGGAGCAGCGCACCTGGGTGCCGGCGATGGTGCCTTGGCGCGCGACCGACGACGGCTTTGTCACGCACGCGAACCTCGACTGGTACGCGCGCTTTGCCGAGGGGCGACCCGGCGCAATTGTGGTCGAGGCGACGGGCGTGCGCGACATTCCTTCGGGGCCGCTCCTTCGCATCGGTCACGACCGCTTCATCCCGGGTCTCGCCGAGCTGGTCGAGACAGTGCGGCGCGCAAGCGGCGCTCACACACGGCTCTTCATACAGATCATAGACTTCCTCTCCGTCAAACGTCGTCCCGAAAAATCCAAATACTTCGCGCGCTTCCTTGAACTTAAGGCGCGTCACCGACGCGCGCTCGTCGAAGTGACGGAAGATGAGAGTTGGGCGGTGGCGGACGACGCGCGCGTGCGCTTATTTCTAGCCGAAGCGGCGGACTCTCTCGTCGAGAAAGTTTTAGACGCGCGCGAGCTTGAGTCGCTCGGCAAGGGCTACCGCGAGCGCGTGACGGACACGCATCTGGCGCACATCCGGGAACTCCCGCAAGTGCTGCCCGGAATCTTCGCCGCCGCCGCGCGCCGCGCACGCGACGCCGGTTTCGACGGCGTGGAACTCCACTACGCGCACGCCTACACGATGGCGTCGTTCCTCTCCGCGCTCAACGACCGTGCGGACGGCTACGGCGGCTCGCCGGAAAACCGCGCGCGCCTGCCGCTCGAAGTTTACCGCGCGGTGCGCGCTTCGGTCGGCGCGGATTACACGGTCGGCGTGCGCTTTCTCGGCGACGAGGTGATCGCGGGCGGCAGCCGCGTCGAAGACGCGATCTATTTCGGTCGTGAGTTCGCGCGCGCGGGCTTCGACTTTTTGTCGATCTCGAAGGGCGGGAAGTTTGAGGACGCCGCACAGCCGAAGGTCGGCCAGGCGGTTTACCCTTATACGGGCGAGAGCGGCTACGAGTGTATGCCGACAGTGCTCTCGGACGCGCGCGGCCCCTTCGGTCGAAACGTGCCTTTGGTCGCCGCCGTCAAGCGCGCGGTGAACGCGGCGGGCTACCGGACGCCGGTCGTCGCGGCGGGCGGCGTCTCGACGTTCGGGCAGGCGGAAGAAATCTTGCGGCGCGGCGAGGCGGACATCATCGGCGCGGCGCGGCAGTCGCTGGCAGACCCCGACTGGTTCTTGAAAGTGAAACTCGGTCGCGGTCAGGAAGTTCGCCGTTGCACCTACACCAACTACTGCGAGGCGCTCGATCAGGCGCACAAGCAGGTGACGTGCAAACTCTGGGATCGCGTCGGCTTGGACGAGCCCGGCCTCGCGCTGAGCGACGACAAGCGCCGCCGCCTGCTGCCGCCGAAGTGGGAAGAGAGGGATGAGGGGGGCGAAGGAATGAGGGATGAGGGATGAAAGCGTGACGACTCAACTCGAATGCTCTTTCTTTCATCATTCATCCTTTGCCTCATCCCTCATCCCTCATCCCTACTTTTCCCCCCGCGCCTCTTTTAGCGCTTTGATCAGGTCGCCCGCGGCGTCTTCCACCAGCGTCATCTCGCCCTTCGACTCCCAGACGACGCGCGGCTTGTCGCCCGCGTGTGTGCCGGGCACGACGACGAAGAGCTTGCCGTAGCTGTAAGTCAAATCCGAAACATGGGAGTGACGCTCCTGCATCACCTTGAAGACGACGAGAAAGTCCGCCTCCTCGCGCGTCTCGACTGAGGTCATGCTCTGGTACTTGACGATGTACTTGTTGAGCTTGTCGGCGACGACCCGGAAGGCGTGCAGGTTGGTCTGGCGGCGCGCCTCTGCGAGCGCGTGGCGCACGTCTTCGGCGGAGATGCTCGAAGGGGTGCGCGCATCCACCGCGAAGCTTCGGCCCGCGACGAGCAGCATGTTCCGCTTGTCTCTGATCTCTGCGAGCGTGCCGTACTCGAAGCCTGCGTCGGCGTCACCGATCGTTCGCTGCGCCCGCGCCGCGCCCGCGCCGCACGCGCACGGCCAGAGCAGCAGGACGACGATGAGCGAGAGGCTTTTCACAGTCATGTCTCTGAACGGGCGGACGCTCCTCCGAACGAGACGCGCAAGGCGAACTCGCCGCCCTCACGCGTTTTCCGCGCCACGCGTTAGGCGAGCGTCGCCTCGTAAGCCGCGATGAACGCCGGGTCGCGCCGACGCAAGTTTTCGTAGTCGATCTTCTTGCTGCGCGTCATCAGGCTGAAGGCGAACTGAAGCGGCGCGAGGTGCGCGTAGTCGCGCATCCGCTCGAACCAGACGAGACTCTCGTAGGCCGCGCGCTGATACTCTTCGATGACGGGCTTGCGCGCGCGCTCGAACTCGACGAGCGCCGCACGCGCATCCCCCGCCTGATCGAACGCGCGGCGGAGCGCGATTGCGTCTTCGAGCGCGAGCTTCGTGCCCGACCCGATGGAGAAGTGCGCCGTGTGCAGCGCGTCGCCCAACAGCACGACGTTCTCGAAACTCCAGTGCGCGTTCCGCACGAGCAGGAAGTTGATCCATCGAGAGTTGTTCGACAGCAGCTCATGCCCGCCCAGATCATTGATGAAGACTTCGCCGAGATACTTGCGCGTCTCTTCGTCCGTCATCGAGGAGAAGCCCGCCGCGCCCCACGTCTCCGCGTCGCACTCGACGATGAACGTGCTCGTCGCGGCGTCGAACTTGTAAGAGTGCGCGGCGAACATCCCGTCCGTGTTCTCGCGGAAGGTCAGTGTGAGCCCGTGGAAGAGACGGCGCGTGCCGTACCAGATGTACTTGTTCGCGCCCGCGCTCAACGTCGGCTCAAACCTGTCTTTGTACCGCTCGCGCACCGCGCTGTTCACGCCGTCCGCGCCGACGAGCAGATCGCAGTCGCGCAGACGCTCGAAGTCCGCGACCTCCTCGCCGAAGCGCAAGTCCACGCCCAGCTCTTCACAGCGCGCCTGCAAAATGTTCAGCAGCCTGAGCCGCGCGATGCCCGAAAACTTGTTCCCACGAATCGTGACGCGCTCGTCGCGATGCACCACGTCCACGTTGTCCCACGTCGCGAACGCGCGCGTGATCTCGCGGTAGCTCGGCTCGTCGTTGTCGCGCAGGTACGTGAGCGTCTTATCCGAGAAGACGACGCCCCAGCCGAAGGTCGAGCCGCGCGCGTTGCGCTCGAAGACCGCGACCTCGTGCGCCGCGTCCTGAAGCTTCATCAGGAGCGCGAAGTAGAGCCCCGCGGGTCCTGCGCCGATGATGTTAATTTTCACGTCCGGTCTGGTCTTGCGAGTACGGATTGCGGACTTTTAATAGCTGCTCCATATCGCCCATCAATTTATGAATTGTCCGTCGTG
>JBJMGS010000074.1:0-7502 GCA_045807785.1 Pyrinomonadaceae bacterium | reverse complement strand
GAACGGACCGAGCCGATGGCTGAACCCTCGTACGCCGCGCGGCGCGACGACAGGAGGTTGGGCACCGCGATGGCGGCGATGATGCCGATGATCGCGACGACGATTAAGAGCACGATCAGCGAGAAACCTTTCTGATTCTTCATCTATTTCGTTTGCTCCTTAGCTTGGTATTTCGTTGAGCGCTGTCGATACTGACTGGATGGGCGTGCCGGGGACGGCGCGTGTACCGGCGGCGGCGCCGGGCAGGCCGTAGATGACCGCGGCCTCGTTCGAGTAGAAGCCGCGCGTGCCGGTGCCCGTCAGAGCGTTGAAGGAGGCGGGCGTGGCGGTAACGTCGTACTGGGCGGCGACGCCGGCGGCGGCGACGACGATGTTAGTAACAGCGAAGGTGTAACCGCTCTTCGTGCCGCCGGAGAGGACGCTGTCGATCAAGCCGTTGGTGTTGAGGTTGGCGAGCGTGCCGTAGTTGAGGTTCTGACCGTTGGTGGCGAAGTACTCAGCCTCGGCGGTGTTGAGCGAGCGCACGGAACCGATGGCCGAACCTTCGTTCGCGGCGCGGCGCGACGACAAGAGGTTGGGCACCGCGATGGCGGCGATGATGCCGATGATCGCGACGACGATCAGCAACTCGATCAGCGAGAAACCTTTTTGATTCTTTTTCATTTCTTTCGTTTTGCTCCTTTAGCAAATTTCTAAGGGGATGTTCGCGCCGTCGGTCGCCGTCAATTGGCTTCACGCGCCGTGCTTGCGCGACTGTGACGACCTAATGGCAAACAAGCTTCATGCCACGCGGCGCGCGAAGCGTTGCGGCACGAAGATCGGGATTTTCAGGGCTTTTTCGCGCATCCGGTGGGCAGTGCGAAGGCCGAAGGGTGTGGAGACTAGTCGGCGGATAACAAATCTCGTCAGTCGGGAGGTGACGGTTTTTGTCAAAGCGTGGTGGACGGCGCGACCCGTCGAGGCGGGGTCGCGCCGTCTCTATTCGATGGGGGTGCTCGCAACGTTGGCGGGCGCGTTCATCTTGGAGCGGATGACGCCCGACGCGTCCACGAAGAAGTGCCGCCAGTGGACGGGCAGCAGCGTGGGGGTGGCGGTGGCCTGATAGTCCTGATCCGGGCTAGCAGCGTCGGCGATGGCCGTGAAGCGGTAGCGGCTTTTCGCGCCTGCGACGAGCAGCGGGTCGCCGATGTAATTTGCGGTGCCGAGCGTCGCGAGATCAGTGTACCGGTCGTTGGCGGTGCGGAAGGACGCCTCGCCCGAATGAATCTGGCGCAGCGAGGCGATGGCTGAAGAGGCGCAGGCCGCGTGCTGCGATTCGAGGTAGTTGGGGATGGCGATGGCGGCGATGATGCCGATGATCGCGACGACGATCAGGAGTTCGATCAGCGAGAAGCCTCGTTCGCGTCGCACGGTAGTGTGGAAGTTGGGCATAGAGGGGGAGTCCGATCTGCGCGAATCAATCTGACCGGGGGGCGGTCAAGGCGCAACAGACATGTGCAACGTCTATGCCAGAGGGATGCGGGCGGCCCTCAATCTCGCCGCTTACTCGCCCGCGCCGCGCGCCGAGTCGGAGCGCAGTTGCGCGGTGAGGCTGCGGACGCCGTGCTTGTCGAGGAGATGGCGCAGGGAGCGGACGGAGAGGTGGAGCAGCTCCGCCGCACGCGTCTGGTTGCCGCCCGTGCGGCGCAGGGCTTCGAGCAGGTAAGTCTTCTCCAACTGCTCGAGGTGAGCCGAGAGGTTGAGCCCCGCGTCGGGCAGATCGAAAGAGTCGGCCACGCGCGCCGGACTGTAATCGGTGATCTGCTCCGGCAGGCGTTCGGTCTGGATGGCGTCGGTGCGCTCTAAGGCGACGGCGCGCTCGACCGTGTGCTCAAGCTCGCGGACGTTGCCGGGGAAGTCGTAGCGCTCCAACAGCTCCATCGCCTTGGGCGTGACGGCGAGCGCGCGCCCCGTCTGCGCGCAGAATTTTTGAAGGAAGTGGTTGACGAGGTCTGGGATGTCTTCGCGCCGCTCGCGCAGGGGCGGCAGCTCGATGGGGATGACTGAGACGCGGTAGAAGAGGTCTTCGCGGAACGTGCCCAGAGCGACCATCGCCTTGAGATCCCGGTTCGTCGCGGCGATGACGCGCGCGTCCACTTCGATCTCGTCGTGCGCGCCAACGGGTCGCACCTTGCGCTCCTGCAACACGCGCAAAAGTTTGACCTGCATCGCCGGACTCATCTCGCCGATCTCGTCAAGGAAGATCGTGCCGTGGTGCGCGGCCTCGAACAGACCCTTGCGGTTCGTGTTCGCGCCGGTGAAGGCGCCGCGCACGTAGCCGAACAGCTCGGATTCGAGCAGCGTCTCGGTGAACGCGCCGCAGTTGATCGAGACGAAGGGCTTGTCCGCGCGCGGGGAGAGGTTGTGGATGGCACGCGCGACGAGTTCCTTGCCTGTGCCACTCTCGCCGTAGATCAGCACCGTGGACTGGACGGCGGCGACCGTGTCGATCATCTGATAGACCGCCTGCATCCGCTGCGAGCGTCCGATGATCTGATCGAGCCGCCCGCGCTCGCTCTGCGTCTTCTTCCAGTCCTTGAGTTCCTGCTTGAGATTGCGCAGCTCCAGCGCCTTCTCGACGATGAGCTTCAGCTCGTCCACGTCGAAGGGCTTCTGGATGAAGTCGTCGGCGCCGAGCTTGAACGCCTCGCGCGCCGTGTCAACGGTGGCGAAGGCGGTCATCATCACGACCGCCACGTCCGGCAACAGCTCGCGCGCCTCGCGCAGCAGCTCGATGCCGCCCATATCCGGCATCCGCACGTCCGAGACGATGAGATCGGCGGACTGTTCGCGCAGCAACTGAAGAGCGCGCCGCCCGTTCTCCGCCGCGCGCACACTGTGCCCCGCGCGCCCGAAGACGAGCGACAAAAGCTGTCGCATGCCTTGCTCATCATCAACGACGAGAAGATTAGCCATAAAACAGACCTCTAAGCTCTAACCTCTAACCTCTGTGGTAACTCGATAATGATCGTCGTGCCGTGACCCTCGAGGCTGCGGACGTTTATTGTACCACCGTGGTCGCGCACGATCTGGTAGGCGATGGAGAGTCCGAGCCCGGTGCCGCCGGTGCGCGACGACGAGAATGGCTCGAAGAGTCGCTCGACCTGTTCGGGCGACATGCCCTGTCCCGTGTCGGCGAACAGGACGCGCACGCGACCGCCGTCGGTGTGCGACAACTCCACCCGCAAGCATCCCCCTTCGGGCATCGCTTGCAGGGCGTTGCGCGCGAGGTTCCAGAAGACCTGCCGCAAGCCCGCCGCGTCCACGGAAGCGACGACCGGCTCCAGCGGGTAGTCCTCTTCGATGACGTGCTGGGCTCCCGTCTCGGGGCTGTGCCGCAGGAGCGTGAAGGTTTCGCGCAGGGGCTCCCGCAGGTCAGTCGCGGCGGGCGAGACGGGGCGCGGTCGCGCGTAGGTCAGAAAGTCCGTGATGATGCCGTTCAACCGGTCGGACTCGCGCAGGATGATCTCCATCAGCTCGGCCCGCGCGGAGTCGCCGTCCGTCTCCGCGCGCAGGACCTGGATCGAGCCGCGCATCGCCGCGAGCGGGTTTCTGATCTCGTGCGCGATCCCGGCGGCGACGCGACCGACCGCCGCGAGCCTGTCCTGCCGCCGCTGCGTCTCTTCGAGCGCGCGCACCTGCGTCAAGTCCTGAAAGGTGATGATGAGACCCGTCGTCTCGCCGCCGTCTCCGTGCAGGGGGGCAATGCTGTAGCCGAGCCGGAGGCGCAAGCCGTCAGCGGTCAGGCAGTCAGCCTCGAAGCGCGGGTTGAGCGCGCTTTCGGCGATGGCGCTGAGCGAGGTGTCGATCTGATCCCGAATCTGACCGAAGAGGATCGAGACGTCCTCGCCGCGCATCGCGCGCGCCTCGTAGCCCGTGATCTCTTCGGCGGCGGCGTTGAAGGTGTAGATGCGACCTTGCAGGTCGGTCGTCACGACGCCGGAGCGGATCGACTCGATGATGCGCTCGTGCAGGGCGCGCAAATGGGCGAGCGCGTGCGTCGCCTCGACGAGCTGCACGTCGGAGCGCGCCTGCCGCTCGGCGAGGCGGGCGGCGAGCAGGCCGACGAAGAGGAAGGCGACGTCGTAGAGCGCGACGTTCGTCAGCAGATCGCCCGTCGAAGCCGCGGCGATCTCGTCGGCGCGCACGCCCGGCATCCACCCGGCGGCGGCGGCGAACATCAGCGACGTGTAGCAGACGGCGCAGCCCACGCTCGTGACGAGCGCGCCGCGCGCGCCGAGATAGACGCTCGCCAGCGAGATGACGACAACGTAGAGCGCGACGTAGGGCGTGTGCAGATCGCCCGCCGCGCCAACGAGCCACGTCACCGTCACCACGTCGCAGAAGAACTGCGCGCCCGCTTGCAGCGAGGGCTTGAGGGAAGAGAAGCGGAGCAGCGCGGCGTAGAGGAGGGTGAGCGCGAGGAGGGTTGCGGCGGCTGGAACGACGCCGTGCGGATCGTTGGCGAGCGCGTGCGCCGCGCGGTCGCGCGCCGAGAGCGTGCCGACGGCGAGCATGACGAGCGCGACCGCCGCGCGCCCCGCGACGAGCCACCAGAGCCTGCGCCGCTGCCCGCCGTCCGCCTCCGCCGTTACCGCGCGCTCCGTCATCGGGCGTTAGCCTAGCACAACGCGCGTCGCGCACCTGCGGAAAAATTCTCCTGCTCGCCGACTAGAACGATCACGCGACCGTCGCCTTCGGCATCGCGCCTGTCAGCGCACGACGTAGCCGAGGAGGAAGCGTGCGAGCCCTGCGCCAGCGATGACCCAGAAGGGGTTGGGGCGGAAGCGGACGAGCACGGCGGCGCAGACGACGGCGAGTGAGAGTCCGAGCCAAGTGTGGATGCCGGCTCGACCAATCGACCACCCGGCGGCGACGAGCAGGCCGACGACCGCCGGCGTGACGCCGCGCAGGAAAGCCTGCACCTGACGGTTTGCGCGAAAGCGTCTGAGCGAAGAGCCTGCGGCGACCGTCATCAAAAACGCTGGGAGGAAGATGCTCACGGTCGCGACGAGCGCGCCGAGCGTGCCCGCGACGCGGTAGCCGATGAAAGTCGCCGTGATGAGAACCGGCCCCGGCGTTATCTGGCCTAGCGCGGTGGCGTCGGCGAACTCCTGATGCGTGAGCCAGTGGCGCGTGTCCACGACCTCCGACTCGATGAGCGGGATCATGACGAAGCCGCCGCCGAAGGTGACCGCGCCGACGCGCAAAAAGATCGAAGAGATGGCGACGAGCAGGCCGAGCTTCGCGAGCACCGGCATCGCCACGCCGACCACGCCCAGCGCGCGCAGCCGCGTGCCGCTCCCGCGCCCCACGTCGCCCTCGTCCTCAGCGCGTTCATCCGCATCAGCCGTGACTTGTTCGACAACGACCTGAGCGACGACGACGCGTGGGCCGTTCTCAGAACCCGCCACGCGGCCCGCCCCGTCGTCATCTGCGACAAAGCCCGTGCCGACGGCAACCTCTGTGTCGCCGTCAGTCTCGACGCCGGCGTCAGTTGCTCCGTCGTCGCCGCCCGTCAACAGCCGTTCGCGTTCGTCGGCGAGTGCGCGCGTGAGATAGCCGCCGTAGAAGTCGTGTGTCTTAACTTGCGCGCGCTGCCGTCGCCGCTGCGCGCGGCGCGTGCGGATGCGCGCGCGGCGTCGCGCGGCGAGCGTGCCGATGCGCCGCAAGCGTTGTAGTTGCTTCTCGGCGAACGAGTCCATGTAGATGCCGACGAGCCCCGCGGCGAGGACGACTTCCAGCACCGTCGCGTTGAAGATGGCGACCGTCAGGCACGCGAGCACGGCGAGAATCCACTGCCAGCGCTGGTCGAGCGTGTTGCGCCCCATGCGCCACGCGGTGACGAGGATAAGCGCGACGACGGCGGCATTGAGTCCGTGGAAGAGTCGGTCGGTGTCGGGCAGCGCGCGCAGGTGTTTGTAGAGGATGGCGAGCAAGACCATCATCAGCGTCGAAGGCAGGATGAAGCCGCCCATCGCCGCGCACGCGCCGCGCCAGCCGCGCAGGCGCAGCCCGATGTACGAGGCGGTGTTGCCCGCGCTCGTTCCGGGCAGGCTCTGCGCGAGCGCGAACGCCTCGGCGAACTCGTACTCCGTGAGCCACAGGCGCTTCTGCACGACGAGCGCGCGAATCTGTGCGATGACGGCGAGCCCGCCGCCAAAACCGACCGTGCCGATCTTGAGGAAGGAGAGGAAGAGTCCGCCGAGCGTCGCCGTGCGGGCGACGCGTTCCAGTTCGCGCCGCCCGTAGCGCGCGCGCGTCCGCACGTGACGCACGCGCATCCGCACCTTGTTCGCCCGGCGATGCTTGCCGCGCTGCGCTCTCGACTGTTCCGGCATGAGCTTCCCGCAAGCATTATGGAATCAGCGACGCGGTATCGGCAAACCGTCTCGCGCGGGCGGCGCACTGTTTTAGTGTTGACAGCCGGCGGCGCGCGCTTTACCGTACCGGCTCGTAGCTCGACTTTGCGGTGGCCGCCGCCTTCGTTAGCCTCACGCGATTCGTCCACAGGCTGACCCGACCCGCGCGCCGCCCGACTCGCTGGCGACACCTCGCGTCGTTTCCAAGAGGGCTATCCACACGCAGCCCCACGCAAACCCTGATGTCAGAACTTTGGAGGGGCCTGACGACCTCGCGTGAAAACCCTTAAGACCGCCGGGCGTCGGCGGCGCGAGCCCGCTCGTTCACACTCACACCGCAACACATCTCACACGGAGGACAAGAGCACATGCCCAGCAAAGCGCACAAAGGCGGCACCGCCACTCACAAGAGCGCGTCGAAGAAGAAGAAACACACGGCGAAGCCGAAGCCGACGAAGCACACCAAACCGACCAAGCCGACGAAGCACACGAAGCCGACCAAACCGACGCCACCAAGCAAGCCGACGCCGCCAACCAAGCCGAGCACGCCGCAGCCGCCGACGCCGGTCGTGAAACGCATCGAGCACGTCGTGGTGCTGATGTTGGAGAACCGCTCGTTCGATCACATCTTCGGCTTCCGCACGGGCGTCAACGGCGTCAACGGCAGCGAGTTCAACCTGCTCGATCCGACCAAGCCTGAGTCGGACACGAACCCGGCCTTCCACACGGGCAGCGGCGCGCCCTTCGCCGTCATCGACAGCAAGAACGGACCTTCGCACTCGCTCAAGGGCACGAACGTGCAAATCTTCGACAGCGGCAGCGGCCCCGACGCGCAGCACCCCGCGCGCAACAACGGCTTCGCCCTCAACTACCGCAACGAGCTGCTCTCGGAACACGTCGCGAATCCTTCACAGGCGGCTATCGCCGTCGCCGTGCAGTCGTTCTCCCCGGCGCACCTGCCCTCGATCAACGCGCTCGCCGATGCCTTCTGCGTCTGCGACAACTGGTACTCGGAGGTGCCCGGGCCGACGCAGCCCAACCGCCTCTACATGCACGCCGCCACGTCCGCCGGGTTCGCGCACAACGTCTGGTCGAAGAAGT
>JBJMGS010000073.1:0-5958 GCA_045807785.1 Pyrinomonadaceae bacterium | reverse complement strand
CCCCGCACGAGCCCGAAAGGCTGTTCCGCACGGTCGGCTACTGCTCGCAGTTCGACTCTTTTCCCCGCGGCGCGACCGGTAGGGAGTTCATCTCTTCGTACCTCTCCGTCCACGGCTACACGCGTGGCGAGGTCAACGATCTGACCGACGCTGCGCTCGACCGCGTCTCGATGAACGAGGCGGCGGATCGGAAAGTGGCGGGTTACAGCAAGGGGATGCGCCAGCGCATCCGCCTCGCGCAGTCGATCGCGCACAACCCGCGCGTGCTCATTCTCGACGAGCCCCTGAACGGTCTCGATCCGATGGCGCGCGCCGAGATCATCCGCCTCTTCCGCCAGCTCGCCGACGAAGGGCTCTACCTCGTCGTCTCGTCGCACATCCTGCACGAGGTGGACATGATGTCGGACGGCGTGGTGCTGCTCGACAACGGCTACGTCGTCGCGGAGGGCGACGTTCACGGCGTGCGCGAAGAGATCGACGAGCACCCGATGCAGGTCTTGATCCGCTGCGACCGCCCGCAGTTCTTAGCCGCGCGCCTGTTCGAGCACGAGACGACCGTCGAGGCGCGCATCCACGAAGACCGGCAGGGGCTGTTCGTCAAGACGCGCCGCCCCGACGACTTTTACCTGCTGCTCAACCAGTTGGTGACGGAGCACGACCTGCGCGTTGAATCGGTCGCGCCCGCGGACGACGACCTGAACGCCGTCTATCAATACTTGATCAGTTCGGACGGGGGACGTGTAAAATGAGCGCGACAGCGGAGGCAAGGGAGAGAACGGTGGCGACTGAACAGACGAGCGCGGGCGACGGCGCGGCGGCGGGGCTCCCGTGGGGGCTCTGGCGGCGGCAGGCTCTCGCCGTCGTGCGCCTCGAATTGCGCAAGAACTTCCTGAGCCGCCGCTCGCTCCTGCTCTACCTGCTCGCGGGGACGCCGCTCGCGCTGCTCGCGCTGCTCGATCTGTTCCCGCCGCCCGCGAACGAGTTTCAAGACTTCTCGCTGCTCAGCGCCGTGTACGCGGCGATCTACAACGGGCTCATCCTGCGCACGCTCGTCTTCTTCGGCTGCGCGTGGGTCTTCATGAACCTCTTTCGCGGCGAGGTGGTTGACCGCAGTCTGCACTACTACTTCCTGACGCCCGCGCGCCGCGAGGTGTTAGTCGTCGGGAAATATCTGTCGGGTCTGGTGACGACCGCCGTGCTGTTCGGCGTGACGACCGTCGGCTCGATCCTGCTGCTCTACTTCGTCCGCTTCTACTCAGAGAGCACGCGCTACTTCTTCGACGGCCCCGGCCTCGGACAGCTTCTCACCTACCTCGGCATCACCGTCCTAGCGTGCTGCGGCTACGGCGCGGTCTTCCTGATCATCGGGCTCTTCTTCCGCAACCCCATCATCCCGGCGCTCGTCATGTACGGCTGGGAGTGGATCAACTTTTTGCTACCGCCGCTCTTGAAAAAAGTGAGCGTCATCCACTATCTCCACTCGCTCGCGCCCGTGCCGATGTCCGAAGGCCCCTTCGCGGTGCTCGCCGAGCCCACGCCCGCGTGGATTTCCGTGCCGAGCCTCTTCGTCTTCACGCTCGCCGTGCTCGCGCTCGCCAGCCTCTACATCCGCCGGATGGAGATCAGCTACGCGGGCGAATGAGTAAAGCCCGCGCAAGCGGGCGTAAGCATGTAGCCCACGGCGCAAGCCGTGGGATCAGGCGACACCAAACAAGTGAGAGCCCCTGATAAGGGGCGAAAGAGGATCGTGATGGCGTATCAGTCGATCCTCTTTCGCCCCTTGTCAGGGGCTCTGAAATTTAACCACCGTGTTAACCCACGGCTTGCGCCGTGGGCTAATATCTTTCGTGCCTACGGCACTCGTGGCGTCGCCTCCCCGACCTTGATGCAGTCTCAAACCGTCACGTCAATCTTCCATTGCTTCTCCGATATTTGCTCTGCCGCGATCTCCACATCAAGAAACTTCTTGATGATCTCGATGTTGGTCGTCGTGTGAAGCGACGGCTCGCCCGTCAGGTAAGAGCCGCCGCCTGAGAGCGCGAGCGGGATGAGCAGTTGATCCGCGAGGTGCTCGCCGACGGGCGCGCCCGCCGCCAGATATTTCTCTACTTCATCGACGGCGCGCTCCGCGATCACTTCGGCACGCACGCCGCGCTCGCCGACGCCCGTGAACAGCTCGGACAATTCGTCGCTCTCCAGCTCCAGCGTCAGCACGTTGCCGGGGCTCAGCGCGTTCGCGCTCGTCTCGACTTCCAGCTCCGCGCCGTCCCAGCCCAGACGCTCTCTGACGACCGACAGCTCGCGCTCGCCGACCGACGCGGGGAGCTTGACGCAGAGTGCGCGTGCGCGTCTGCGTTGAACCGCGCTGCGCTGCGTCAGGTCGAGCCGCCTGCGCTCGCCCACCGGCTCGATCATGACTGTGAGTTTGCCGCCGCCGGGTGGGTAGAAACCGTAGCGCACGAGATCGATCTCGACACGCGCGCCCATGCGCCGGACGAGCGGCAGAAAGACACGCGCGAGGAAGTCGAACGGCGGCGCGTGGACATTGTGCGTGCCGCCTTCGAGCGTGACGAGGCTCGGCTCTTTTGCCATCATCAACGGCGGCAGGACGGTCTGTAGCACGAGCGTCGTGCTGCCCGCCGTGCCGATGCTGAAACTGTAGTCGCCCGGCGAAACCTCGCTTGGCTCGAAGCTGAAATACTGCGAGCCGACGCGCGCGCCCTCGACCTTCGCGTGCCCGATCTCCGCCGCGGCGTTGACCGCCGTCAGGTGTTGCCGCTTGAGTCCGGGCGGCGTGCGCCGCGCCCTCACGCGCTCGACGCGGAAGGCTTTCCCTGTGACTAGCGAGAGCGCCAGCGACGTGCGAATGATCTGCCCGCCGCCCTCCCCGAAGGATCCGTCAATCAAGATCATCTCACGCGCATTTTGACCAAGCTGTCGCGAGTTTGCAAAGCGGGTGGTCGTGCGCACAAAGGGGCGGCGCGGTTCAGACTTTGACGCGCGGTGTTGTAACCTCGTCAGCGTGACCGAGGGGAACCAACTCGTGCTGCGATTCGACGCGGGCACGCTCGTGCTCGGAGGCGCGGCGCAAGGGGCAGAGGGCTTGCCGGAGGCTTTCCGCTGGGACGAGCGCGTGCGGCGTTGGCGCGCGCCCGCGATTGCTTACCGGCACGTCGTCAAAGCTTTGCTCGCCAGCAAATTCGAATATGAAGACCAAGCGCGCGCTTATCACCGCTTCGACTTCGAGACGAAGTTCGCGGTCGAGCCGCGCCCGTACCAGTCGGAGGCGATTGAAGCATGGGTACGGCACGAGCGCTGCGGCGTCGTCGTGCTCCCGACCGGCACGGGGAAGAGTCTCGTCGCGCAGTTGGCGATTGAGAAGTCGCGGCGCTCCACCCTCATCGTCGTGCCGACGCTCGATCTGATGAACCAGTGGTACGACCTGCTGCTCACGTCGTTTCAGGCGGAGGTCGGGCTGATCGGCGGCGGCTTCTTCGAGCTGGGCGCGCTCACCGTGACGACCTACGCCTCTGCTTTCAGATTCATGGAGCGGCTCGGCAATCAGTTCGGCCTCATCATCTTCGACGAGTGCCACCACCTGCCGAGTGGAAGTTTCCGCTACGCCGCCGAGTTCGCGCTCGCACCGTTTCGTCTGGGACTTTCGGCGACGCCCGACCGCGCCGACGGCGAAGACTTCGCGCTCGAAGAGCTGATCGGCCCCGTCGTCTTCCGCCGCGACGCGCGCGAGATGGCGGGCGAGTACCTGTCGGACTACACGGTCGAAAGGTTGCGCGTCGAGCTGTCGCAAGAGGAGCGCGTGGCCTACGAGCGCGAGCGCGCGATCTTCCAACGCTTCCTGCAAGAGAAGGGGATTCGTCTCGGCGGACCGCACGGCTGGCAGATGTTCATCGCCGCGAGCGCGCGCTCGAGCGACGGGCGGCGCGCGCTGATGGCTTACCGCGAGTCGCGGCGGATCGCGCTCGGCACTGCCGCGAAGCTGCGCGTGCTCGCGGAACTGCTGCGGCGTCACCGAAACGAGCGCGTGCTGGTCTTCACCGCCGAGAACGAGATGGTCTATCGCATCTCGGAGCAGTTCCTCGTCCCCGCCATCACGCACGAGACGAACGTGAAGGAGCGGCGGGCGTGGCTCGAAGCATTCAACAAGGGCGAGGTGCTCGCGCTCGCCACGTCGAAAGTCTTGAACGAGGGCGTGAACATCCCGGAAGCCTCGGTCGCGGTTGTGCTTTCGGGTTCGGGCTCGACGCGTGAGCACGTGCAGCGGCTCGGTCGCATCCTGCGCAAGGTCGAGGGCAAGGAGGCCGTGCTCTACGAAGTCATCACGGCGGGCACGACCGAGGAGCAGATCAGCCGCCGCCGCGGCGAGAGCGCGCCGTTCCAGGACTCGCGCAGCAGTGCGACCGGCCGGGATTTATTGAACACGATTCCGAAACATGCTGACCGCTGATCTCGCACTGAGCTGGCAGCGCGGCGACCAGATCAAGCCGCGCTACTTGAACGCCGCAGACCCGCGCTGGCTGCGCGAGGCGGCGACGCTCGTCGCGCTCTTCAAGGAGCACGAGGGGCACACGCGCGGCGAGCTGGAGCGCGCGCTCGACGAGTACGTCGGCACGGGGACGAACTATCGCATCATGCGGGGCTTGACGAAGCTGCTGATGGATCGCTCCGAGTTCGCGACCGCCGCCGCGTTCGATCCCGTCGCAGCGCGGCGCGCGCTTTTTCTGAAGGCGCGCGAGTCGCACCCGGTCGTCGCCGACGAGCGCGAGCGGATCGCTGGCGAGGTCGCGTCGGAGCTGAGCTGCGCGGCGGAGGATTTATTGTCGGGGCTCTACGCCGATCTCCCCGCGCAGCAACGCCTCGTCGAGTTTGTAGAGATCAGTGACGGGGATTTGCTCGACCGCTACAACCTCGCGCAGGCGCAGGCGCTGCTCTACCGCTCGACCGGAATGCGCCTGAAGCTGAAACCGCAGGGCCCGGAGAACTACCGCGAGCTGTTCGGCGCGATCAAGGCGCACCGTCTGATCCACACGGTGAAGGGCACACCCGCCGCCGGTTATGAAATTCATCTGGACGGCCCCGCGTCGCTCTTTCATCGCTCGCAGAAGTACGGCGTGCAGATGGCCGTCTTCCTGCCCGACCTCATCGCGTGCGAGGGCTGGGAGATGTGCGCGGAGATTCAGACGCGGCATGGCGCGGCACAGTTCACGCTCGCGAGCGACGCGCACGGGCTGCGCGCCGAGGACCTGGGCTGGCGCGGCGGTGAGAACGCGGTGCGCGTGAAGCTGGAGGAGAGTTGGGCGAAGTTCGACACCGCTTGGACGCTTGAGCCGAGCAGCGAGGTGATCGATCTCGGCGAGACGGCCTTCGTGCCCGACTTCGCGCTGCGCCACACGGACGGGCAGATCGTCTATCTGGAGATTCTCGGCTTCTGGACGCCAGAGCATTTGACGCGGCGGCTGCGCGAGTTCGAGCAGGCAGGCGTGACGAATTATTTGCTCGCGGCGTGGGAAGAACTGCGCGGGACCCGCGAGCCGTTCGTCAAAGAAGCGGCGAACGTCGTCGTCTTCAAGCGCACGCTCGACCCGGCGGCGGTCGAGTGGGCGGCAGAGAAGCTGGTCCTGAGCGAGCAGTTAAAGCGGGAACAGTCACTCAAGGAGAAGTTGGACGTGGCATGAAAACTTACAACCTGTGTCTGCTCGGTTTCGGTAACGTCGGACGCGCGCTGGCGCGTCTGCTCGCCGCGAAGTCTGAGGAGATGCGCGCGGAATTCGGCATCGAGTGGCGCGTCACGGGCGTGGCGAGCCGGCGGCTGGGCTGGGCGGTCGCGCCCGCGGGCTTCGACGTGCAGCGTCTGCTCGCGGGCGAGGTCGCGTCCGAAGTCTCGCCCGCGCCGGGCGGCGTCGGCGCGTGGCTCGCGGCGGCGCGCGCCGACGTGATGTT
>JBJMGS010000072.1:0-13111 GCA_045807785.1 Pyrinomonadaceae bacterium | reverse complement strand
CACGATTGTCTTGAAACCCGCCGAGCAGACGCCCGTCACGGCGCTCGAACTCGCCAAGCTGATTCAGGAAGCGGGCTTCCCGGACGGCGTCGTCAACGTCGTCCCCGGCTACGGCGAGACGGCGGGCGCGTCGCTCGCCGCGCACCCCGGCATCGACAAGATCGCGTTCACCGGCTCGACGGAAGTCGGCAAGCTGATCGCGCGCGCGGCCGCCGACAATCTGACGAAAGTTTCGTTGGAGCTGGGCGGCAAGGCGCCGAACATCGTCTTCGCCGACGCCGACATCGAGCAGGCGGTGAGCGGCGCGATGATGGGCATCTTCTACAACCAGGGGCAGGTCTGCTGCGCCGGCTCGCGCATCTTTTTAGACGAGAGCGTGAAGGACGAGTTCCTCGAACGGTTCAAGACCAGAGCCGAGAAGATCAAGGTCGGCGACCCGATGGACAAGACGACCTTCATGGGCCCGCAGGTCTCTGCCGAACAACTCGACCGCGTCAAGTCTTACGTGGACATCGCGCGCGCAGAGGGGGCGACCGTTTTTTCGGGCGGCACGCCGCCGCAGCTTGAAGGGAAGTTTCAACAGGGCTACTTCTTCACGCCGACCATCTTCAGCGAGGTCAAGAACCAGATGCGCGTCGCGCAGGAGGAGATATTCGGCCCCGTCACCTCCGTTATCACGTTCACGGACGAGGACGATCTGATCAAACAGGCGAACGAGACGATCTACGGTCTCTCCGCCGGCATCTGGACGCGGGACATCCGCCGCGCGCACCGCTTCGCGCGCGACATCAAGGCGGGCACCGTCTGGATCAATACCTTCAACATGATGAACGCCGCCTCGCCGTTTGGCGGCTACAAGCAGTCGGGCTACGGACGCGAGATGGGCAAGCACGCGCTCGAGATGTACACGCAGGTCAAGAGCGTCTGGGTCGATCTCTCAGGCAAGCCCATCGGGTGGTACGGGCAGTAAGATTGCGGATTTCGGATTGCGGATTGAAGAGGGAGCGAAGTTGGTGCGGTTCTGAGTCCTTCGGCTCTCTAATCCGCATTCCGCAATCCGAAATCCGCAATTCCTGGGGCATCCATTCCCCCGCGCGGCTCATCGCAGCCCCGGAAACTTTCGCGCTCTCCCAAAATGACACTGACACTTTCAGCGGACTTGAAAGGAGAAGCCATGCGCACGCACTCAAGATCGATCACGCTCGCCGCCGCCCTGCTCGTCGCCCTCTCGGCGACGGCTCTCGCCAAGAAGAGCATCAACGAGATCAACGCCGACCCGAGTCGCTACTACAACAAGACGATCTCCGTGGTCGGCACGGTCACGGACAGCTACGGCGTGTTGGGCCAAGGCATGTACGAGATCGACGACGGCACGGGGCGTCTGTGGGTCGTCGCCGGGCGCACCGTCCCGGCGCGCGGTTCGCGCGTTGAGGCGAAGGGGAAACTCATCACCGGCTTCGTCATGCGCGGTAGGAACATGGGCACGGTCTTGCAGGAGTCTGGCCGCAAGGCGAAAGATCGCTGACGATAAGGTCGGCGCGAACCCGCCCGCGCGCCCGGCGCACGATGCAGATAGTTCGCTCGCTCGATGAGGAGTTCGCGCGGCTGCACGGTCGCTCCGTCCGGCTCGTGCGCGCCGTCGCGCCGGAAAAACTTTACTGGCAGCCGCGCGAGTCCGCGGGCGCGCAGTCGTGCGGCGAACACCTCCTGCGCAGCGCCGCGCGCGTCGAGCAGACTTTCGGCGGCATCACGGCGACGCTGTGGGACGACCCCTTCGAGTGGACGCTGCCGGAAACGCTCTCGACCCCGCGACTCGTCGAGGAGTATTTAGACGAAGTCGAGGAGACGCGGCGTCTGGGCTTCGCGCTCGTCAAGTCTGACCAGGACCTGACGAAAGAGATCGCCGTCCCTGCGGGCGGGACGAAGACGCTCGCCGCGCTCTTTCTTGAAACCCTCGCGCGCGCCTCGTGTGAACAGGGGCGCGCCCTCGCCATCTTCGCGCTCTTCTCCGACCGACGTCTGCCGCGCGCGTAAGTCGTCGCCGGGCGTGGCGGCGCGTTCGGCGTCGCACGCGTCTGAACTTTCGCGACGGGTCGCACGTAAGTCCGGTGCATGAGGCGGTTGAACGAGTCGTCTGTGTTCCATCCCCTTCGTTATTTAAGAGTCAGCGAGGTCTCCCAGATGTTCTGTCCCAAGTGCGGTCAGTCTCAGGTCAGCGACGAGGTGCGCTTCTGCTCGCGCTGCGGTTTGCCGCTCGGCGGCGTGGCGGATGTGTTGGCGAACAACGGACTGCTGCCCGCGCACCTCAACGCGCACTTTGCCGCGCCCGGCGCGATGACGCCGCGACGCAAGGGCATCCGCCAAGGCGGCACGCTCATGCTCATCGGCGTGTTCCTCATCCCGATGCTCGCGATCCTGCACGGGGTGATTGGTCTGCCCGGCGAATTTACCCTCTTCGGCGTGCTCGCGGTGCTCGCCGGGCTCCTGCGTCTGCTCTACGCCGTCATCTTCGAGGAGAAGTCGCCAACCGCGTTCGCCCACGCCCCGCAACCTTACGCCCAGGCACCTGCTCAGGCGCAGTTCGACCCGCATGTGCGGGCGGGTGCACTTCCACCTAGCGACTTCCGCCCGGCGCCGACGTTCTTCGCGCCGCGCTCCGACACCGCGGAGATTCCCATCCCGCCGAGCGTCACCGATCACACGACGCGGCTGCTTGACCACGAGAATGATCCGCGCGAACGCTGACCGCCGACGTTAGCGCAAACCTTCGACCTGCTACGCAAGCGAACACACGCGGCACCGACCGCGTCTCCACGCGAAGTCTTGAACCCACAGGACAAACAGCCGTCGCTCGCCGAGCGTTTGCGCGAGAGGATCGCGCGCGAGGGTGCCATCACGTTTCACGACTGGATGGCGGCCGCGCTCTACGACGAGCGTTGCGGCTACTACTGCCGCGCGGACGCCGCGCCGTGGGGGCGCGCGGGCGATTACCGCACGAGCCCCGAACGCTCGCCGCTCTTCGCCGCCACTTGCGCGCGCTACTTCGCCACGCTCCACGAAGAACTCGGCTCGCCCGCGCGCTGGACGATCTTCGAGGCGGGCGCAGGGGCCGGAGACTACGCGCGCGGCGTGCTCGAAACGCTCGCGCGCGATCACGCACGAGTCTTTCACGCGACGCACTACGTGATCGATGAAGTAGGCGAAGCGGCGCGCGCGTCCATTCAAGCGAAGCTCTTGCCGTTCGCCGGACGCGTCGAATTCCACCGCCTCCGCGATCTCGACAAGCCGCCGGGCGTTGGCGTCGTTTTCTCGAACGAACTCGTTGATGCGTTTCCCGTCCACCGCGTTTTGTGGAATGGCGGGCGACTGCGCGAGCTGTGCGTCGGGCTGAACGCATCGGGCGGGTTCGCGTGGGTTGAGCGTGAGCCTTCGACGCCGCGACTAGCCGCGCACTTCGCGCGGCTCGGCGTCAACTTGTCCGAAGGGCAGCGCGCGGAGGTGAACCTCGCGGCGGACGAGTGGGCCGCGCAGAGCGCCGCCCTCATCACGCGCGGCTTCGTCATCACGGTTGACTACGGCGCGATGGCTGAAACTCTCTACGACGCGAAGATTCGCCCCGACGGGACGCTGCGCGCCTTCCGCGCGCACAGCCTCTCAGACGATCTGCTCGCGAGCCCCGGCGAGCAAGACCTGACCGCGACCGTTAACTGGACACAACTCGCCCGCGCTGGTGTAGACGCGGGGCTTGAAACTGTGTTGCTCGAACGGCAGGACAAGTTTCTCCTGCGCGCCGGGGTGCTTGAAGCGTTGGAGGGCATGACGGTGCGCGCCGACGGCGAGGCGGAGCGGGCGCGTCTCAGCGTCGCGGCGCGCGAGATGATTCTGCCCGGCGGCATGAGCGAGAGTTTTCAGGTGCTCGTGCAGAAAAAGTAAGTCGTCGGTGGCGCTTTCACCGCGCACGCGAGCTACAATGTCGTCCGTCATGAAACTATCGGGCAGTTGATCATCAGAGGAGCTAAAAAGATGACCGAAACACAGGGCACTAGCCAGCAGAAAGTTTACGCGGAAGACGTAGTCGCGCTGGCGCGGCAAAACGACAACTTCCGTCGGGTGCTGTTCACGACCGACCGTTCGCAGCTCGTGCTGATGTCGGTCGCGCCGGGCGAGGAGATCGGCGAAGAGGTACACGAAGGGATCGATCAAGTCTTGATGTTCGTTGAAGGCGAGGGCGAAGCCGTGCTTGCGGGCGCGCGAGAAGGTGTGCGCGCGGGCAGCGTCGTCGTCGTCCCGGCGGGCACGCGCCACAACTTCATTACGAAGGGCGACGCGCCGCTCAAACTCTTCACCGTGTACACGCCGCCCGAGCACGCGGACGGAACCGTCCACCGCACCAAGCAGGAGGCGGACGAGTACGAGCGCGAACATCATCACTGAACGCGCGCGCCGGGGTTTTGAAGTTAGAAGATAAACTGTTCGGGCGCGCACCGGGGAAGCTAAACGAAACTGTGTGTGATTGAACGCTGCGCCTTAGGCGTGTGGTTCAGCACGCTGGATGAGCGCGGCGGCGCGACCGTAGATCAACAACACGGACGGATCGACGGGGTGTGAGGCGTCTCCTGCGGGTTGGACTTGGGCGAGGAGTAGATCGACTGCAATCTGACGCGAAGCGCGGCAGTAGTGTGCCCATTCGATGACTGTCCCGTCCCGGCCCGGCAGCGACTGCCGATAGACTTCCAGCGGAAAGAACATCTGCCCCTGCTCCTCGAAGCCGGGCAAACTGTTCAAGGCTTCCCGCAACTCGTCCGCCGACGCCCCTAGCGGCAGCTTCTTCAGCGGCGCAATCCAGTCCGCATACTCACGCTCGAAACGCACCGGATCGGAACTCAGAAAGCGCAGCTCGCGCCCGTCCTGCGTGACGCGAAAGTCCGTCAACGGCTCTCCGGTCGTCTGCGAAGACTCGCGCTCAGGGACGACGATGGGACGGCGTGGCAAAAGCGTGGGGAGACGAAAGCCGCCGAGCAGACGCGCGCGCGCCGCCTCGCCGAGAGGGAGCAGGCGACGGAGGCGGAAGTTGAGACGCAGCCAGGATTTCAGATTCACGTTCGAGCCTCGCCCCGCTACGGTGAAGTGATCCGCGCACGCCAGATGCGCACGGCGTGAAAGAAGTTGTGGAAGACTCTGTACTGCGCAGCGGTGATGCCCGTGCCCGGTACGTCGTCGTTGTCGATCCCGACCGGCACGTCTTCCAACTGCTCTTCGACGCGCATTACGACGTTGATCTCGCGCAGCAACTCTCCGTCCAGCTTGCAAGTGAAAGCGAAATCACGCGAGGCGTCCTCGTAGGTGCCGGGCCAGACGACGAGAAATTCCTCTTTCGCCGTCGCGCCGCGGTAGGAGAGCAGCGTGACGACGCCGCTCCTGAACTCCTCGTTGTTGAGGAACTCGCCGTACCTCTCATCGTCGTCAAAGGCGGCGACGACTCGCGCGACGTTCTCGGCCTCTGTCGCCACGCCGATAAATTTCTTTAGCGCCACGCCGGAGAGCGCGAACTCCGGTGTGCTCAACTCGATCTCGACGAGCGGGCGGTCGCCCTCGCGCCGCGCGCGGAGCACGACGCGACTCCCAATGAGCCCGCTGTCGTCGTCCTGCCCAGCGGACAGTGTGTTGCCCGCGCCTTGAGAGTCGAAGTTGAAGCTGATGGCGTCGTCCGCCGCGCCCGCCGACGCGGCGACGGTTTTGTCCTTCGACCCGAACTCAAGCGAGTAAGTGAGCTTCGCGCGCACGTCGGCGAGATCGTAATAGACGGGCGGCGCGTCGATCTGTGCGTTCAACGCGACGCCGGTTTGTTCAGTGACGCCGAGCGCGGAAAGGTATTTGAGGCCGTTGACGTACCCGGTACGCATGTGTTCGGCGAAGGGTTGCAGGTATTGCAGACCGTACTGGAAGGGGATGCCTTCCGGGTGCGGCACGTATGAGGAAGGCAGCTCGCCCTGAAGCCAGCGCCGGACGGTGTGGATCAAGTGGTGCAGCGGCTTGTAGCTGATCTGTTTGGTGTCATCGCCGTCGATGCTGTAGATGACCGCCTCCGGGCGCGCGCCGGTCGTGAGGGTGAAGACGCTGTCGTTCGCGTCTTTGCCGACGACGCGCACGATCAGGTAGGTGGCGGGCATGCCCTCGTAGCGGAAGAAGACCATGCCCCGCTCGCCCTTCTTATTTTCGGGCTTCAACGCCTTGACGATGTTGATGATTTCATTGTCAACAAAACTCTGGCTCAGGTACTTCACCCCGCCGTGCGCGGACGAGTCGGGCACGGCGGAGATCCACCCGCCCGTCAAGCCCCCACCGAGCGCGACGATCAACTGTCGGCACACCGCCGCCTCTTCGTCCGCGGGGAGCAGAAAGTATGGCTCGCGCACTTGAAAAGGCTGGGGCGCGTCGCCGCCCGACGCATCGTCCAAGCGGATCGCGGGCGGTGGCTCAGGCGTGGCGTCAACCGAGAAGATCAGTTGGTGCGTGTTCTGTTCCAGCGAGCCGCCGCCCTTCGGGATGAGCATGAGCAACTTTTTCTGGTGGTCGATGTTGAGCCCGAAGCGGAAATCAATGACGGCGCGCGGGATGGAGTAGAGCCGCGCGTGCCCGCCCACTTCGCAGGCGGAGAGGTAGGCGCGGTTGAGCCGTGTGTCGAGTAGCGCCTGCGCCTCGACCACGGCCTGCGCCGACAGTTGGAAGAAGGCGTCGAGCCGGTAGAACTGTTCTTCGAGTGTAGGAGTGTCGTCGTTCTTGGACACGGGCAGTTATTACTTTCTGGCGTATCGCCGAGATCAGCGCGGCTGGTATCTCACGTCTTCGAGCCACTGGTGGAAGAGCAGGAAGAAGTTCAACAGCGCGTCGCCCAGATCGACGATCATCGTCGCCATCTGATCGGGGGTCAGATTCTTCTTCAGCGACGCCACGGTCGAGAAGGGAATCGTGAACACGCCGTCGGCATAAGCACCGCCTTTGGGCGGCACCTCGAAGATGGAGACGCCCCGGTCGGGCGGGAACTTGAATTTCGACGGGTCGGTGACCGGGGGCTCTTCCTTCAGCGGCAGCGTGAGCTTACCCGTCGCGTCTTCCTCGACGTAAAGAATGCTGATCTCTGTCCACTCGGTGTGCGGCAGGGGGAGCATGTCCTTCTTCGGCAAACCGGGCCAGACCACCAGATAGCGCGTGACGTCGTCGTTCGGGGGAATGATACCGCCCGGCTGTGGCGGGCTGTCCTGACGACCCTCGTAGCGCAGCACCGTCGCATAAGGCTCGGTCGTCTGGTACTTGTCCGCCAGACCGTTCTCGATCCGCAGCCTCTCAAGCAATGCGGCGCGTTTCGGTTCGACCACGAGGAAACGTGGGATGGGGACGGCATACTCGCCGTAAGAGGCGCGACCCGGCGGGGGCGGCGTGCCGACGACTTCAAAGCTGATGGTGCTCTCCGCGTAGTTTGATTTGGTCGTGCTGTCTTTAATCAGGATGAGGTTGACGCCCTTCTCCTTGACCTCTTGAAAGCCGAGGCGCATCTCGGCTTTGACGGCAGGGATGCCGTAGTAGGCGGGCGGGAAACGCGGATCGAGTGTCGAAACGTATTGCAGCGAGCTGCGGTTGAGCGCCGACTGCGCGTCGATCAGCGAGCTGGAAACGTTGTAGAAGAACTCTCGCAGATCAATGTGATCGACTTTGGGGGCGGAACTCGTTGGCGGGGACGCGGCGGTCAGAGAAGTCGAGGCCGTTGCGTCCGGCACGACCGGCTTCGCCGCGGGTGCGGGCAGAGTCGTCGCGACGAAATGAGACTCGACTTTGTTAACGGCGTTCGCCGCGTCAGTTGGGTTGAGTTGGCCCGCCGTCAGCTTCTTCAGCAGATCGTTAGCGTCGTCGTGGACGTTGTCGAACCACTTGTTCCAATCATTCTGATCGCGCAACTGTTGCGTCAAAGCGATCAACTGTGTGGTGGTTGCCGCCAGATCGGCGGCGCTTGCCTGGCTGGCGGGCGTGGTCTGTAGCTTCCGGGCGATGTCTGACACCTCGCCTAACTGCGAGATGAATTGGGCGACGCTGACGGCGACGACGTTGGGCATAGACTCACACCTCGTGACCAGTCGCCTGAAGCAATCGTCGCGGGCGACATCAATTTTTGAGAGGACGAACGAGCGAAGCCGTGACCGTCAGGTTTAGGCGTGCGGCGGGCTGGTCACCGTGCCGGAGAGCACTTTGGTGAAAGCCTCCATCAGTGCCTCGTAGCGCGGGTCCATCAGCGGCGCGCCCGGCGAGGCGGTGACGTGCGCGAGTAGCTTGTCCATCACGCCAGGATCAGCCGGGATGGCGTTGAGCGTGGTGCGTATGAGGGCGGAGGCCTGATAGTCGGAGGCGCTGCGCTTCATGTACGAGACGTTGACCGCCGCGGAGAAGACCGCCGTCTTGATGCCGACGTTGACGCCGATGTTCAGCTCGCTGGCGGCGGCCGTCTGGAGATCGGCGCGGACTTCGATGTTCGTCTCGGTGAACTGATAGCGCGATGGCGCGATAGCTTTGAAGAGGGTGAGGTACTGATCGACCGTCACGCCGTCCTTAAACATGTGCCGGATGGCGTCGGTGAAGGCGGCGAGACTCTCAAGGTAATTCTGGTCGAGGCGGCGCTGCGACTCCGCGATGTCCATCCCGATATCGCCGATCAGTTTGGGCAGCGTGCTCAGTGTGTCATAGAACTTCGCAACGTCGCCCGTGGCGTCGCCCGAAGTGGTCGTGGCCGAAGGATTGGCGGACATGTGTGTTCCTTTCGCTGAGGTTAAGCCGGGAGCTCGCCCTCCTGTGGGGGCGCGCCGGGTGAGTGCGGAATTCGTCGGACGCTAAATTCCAGAGTGTTCTGCGCAAACTTCGAGTAGGCGTAACGGCGCATGAAGCCAAGGTCGAGCGGTTGAATGTTGAGCGACGACTGCTCAGACGAACTGTGTGCAAAGCGAAACTTGAGAGCGATTTCGGCGTCGCCCAGAACCAGTTCCGAAGGCGCCAACCCGCGCACCAGCGACTCTTGGCCTGCGTCTTGCGCCGCCTTGAGGAGCAGGAGGAACGCGTCGAGCCGCGCCTCGTAATCGCGATCGAGCCGCGTCTGTTGATCGCGAATCTCGTGCGAGAGTAAGAGCAGCGTGTCTGTGAAGGGCAGCGCCCTCGGCGTCGGCGGCATCTTTTGTCGCGCTCGTTAATGGAAGCAGTGCGCCGGACGGCGGGGTGTAGTGACGGCTCCCGTCGTTCGGATTGAAGCGGCTTGAAGCGGCGCACATTCTATCTCACGCGAGCACGGAAGAATAGGGCTTCATGAAATTTCTTGACTACTAAATCGGACAGGCATATTGTGGCCTCGCTCAAACAGTAGTACCTCTGCTGACGGAAACTTACCTCCGCCAGTCTCACAGTCAACTTTCTACCTTTAACCCAACAGCACTGGGATCGCGCCAGCGGGATCAAGCTCGTTTCTCAACAGGGAAGTCGTGGGCTGCTGACCATCTGCTGCCGCCGACACGCCACGACCGCCGCCAGCTAAGCCAACAGAATTATCGAGGCGTGCGTGTGACGTCATTGAGGGAGAGAAGCATCATGGAGTTTTCGATCAAAATCATCTCGGCGGGCTCGCGCGGGAAAGCGACGTTTGCGCCGGACAGTCAAAATGCTCAGGCTGACAGCGTCGTCTCCTGGAACAACACGACCAACCGTAAGCATCAGCCGTGGCCTACCGATGCGAATTACGTACTTGTCCCCGCCGCGCAACTCCCGCCGACTTCGCCGAATTATATGTCGGACGTCATCGCGCCGGGTGAATCGTCCAGCCCCGGCTTCGTCACCCCGCAAAAGTGGGCGGGGACGATTTACTACGGCTGCAAGTTACACCCGAAGAGCAAGACGGAGCGCGGCATGATCGTCGTCACAGTCAACCCGTAAACCCACGCCCGTGCGGGTTCATCCCTGTGCGAACGGAGCAATTGGCGCAGGCGCGTGTGGCGGTCTCTAGCATGCGTCGCAAGCCGGTCGAGATTAAACACCTGAGGCGTTCTGGAGAATTGCGATGAGCGTGCATGAATTGAAACTTCAAAGTTGCGAGGAAGGTCTGCGGGGAGCGGGGCCGAAGCGGCGGTCTGGACGCGAGTCGCGTCACGCCCGGATCGTGTCGCGGTGGCTGCCCGTCGTTCTGCTCGCCGTCGCGGCGATGCTGCTGCAAGTCGCGCCCGCGCGCGCACAAGCACCGACGCCCGCGCCGACGCCCGCCCCGAACCCTTGTCCACCGCTTCTCGCGCCGGGACAGATTTTCATGCCAGTGCCGGAGATCATCTCCTCTGGCGGCGTGCTGCGCGGAACGATCTTGCTCGGTGACGAGAACACCTGGATGCCGTTCAGGGTGCCGACGGGTGGGGTGCCCAGCGACAAGAACACTGCGCAGTGCGTGCCACAGTACGTCCGCACGTTCCGCGAAGCCGGCGCAACCTCGACGAACGCCGCCGCGCCGCCGGGCAACAGTTATCCGGGAACTTTTGCCATTCCGCGTCCCGGCCCGACACTGCGCGCGAAGCTGGGAGACATCGTCGAACTCACCTTCCTGAACCAGATCAACGCGGGCGATTTCCCCGGCTCCATCGATCGCGGCGAGACCGGCGAAGGGGGCGGCTGCGACCAGACCAACGCCGGCTACCCTGGGCGCGATCAGTACCCGGACTGCTTCCACGGGTCGAGCACCGGCAACATCCACTTCCACGGCACGCACACCAGCCCGAGCACGACTGGCGACAACGTCTTCATCGAGGTGCGCCCCGCGCTCAGGGAGAACAACGGCGCGCTCCCTCAACAGCCCGACGTGCAGAAGTGGTTCAACCAGTTCTTCACCCAGTGCGAAGCGAAGCTGCACGCCAATCCCTTGTACCAGTGGCCTACGACTTGGGACGATCTGCCGAAGGATTGGATTGAATACCAGAAGCAGCAGCTCGCGAAGTACGACAAGCAGCTCACGAAGAACCATCCCAACGCGCAACCGTTATCGCCGGTTGACAAGACGCAAATAGACGAAGGAGCTTGGCCCCAGTATTACATCGGCTCTTACCCTTACTGTTTCGTCCTGCCCGCTTACCCCGCGGCTTCGCCGACGCCGACGCCCATGCAGATGGGCACAGGGGCGCAGCCGATCCACGGCGGCTCGGGCACCGCCGAGCACCGGAACATGGACATGGCGACCGCGGAGCACGCCGAAAAGTCTCCCGCCATACGGATGGGACAGTCGCCCGGCACACACTGGTATCACGCACACAAGCACGGCTCGACCGCGATCAACGTCGCCAACGGCATGACCGGCGTCTTCATCATCGAAGGCGATTACGATCAGGCGCTCAGCCAGTGGTACGACTCGGCGAGCGTCCTGCCGGGCGCGACCCTCTGGACGCGCAAGCAGCCCGTGATGGTGATCAACCAGTTGGGGACGACCCCGAACCTCCAACTCCGCGGCTCTGGACGCATCGACAAGGGGCCCGACTTCTCCGTCAACGGCCAGTCGCAGCCCGTCCTGCACATGCAGCCCGGCGAGGTGAAGATGTGGCGCATCGCCAACACCTCGGGTCGCGCGGGCGCGTACTTCACGGGGCCGCCGAAGGGCTTTGAGTGGAAGCAGATTGCGCAGGACGGCGTGCAATTCAGCGGCACGAACTACGCCGATCCGGGAAACCACAACCAGCCGTTCCTGCTGGCGTCGGGCAACCGCGCCGATCTACTCATCAAGGCTCCCACGGCCCTCTGCACGACCGAGGGCGGCTGTAACTATCCCGTGTACGTCAAGAACGAAGTCGATCCGTCCGACCGAGCCGGCGCGAACCCGGTCACCCTCGTCACGATCAATGTGAACGGCCCCGCCATGACGGGGAACGGGTCGCTGTTCATCCCCGACTCGGCGTACCCCGTCATCCCGACGTTCCTCAACGACATCAAGGACGAAGAGGTGAAGGGCACGAAGACGATCGTGTTTGGGTCTATGCCGCCCAGCCCGACGCCGACGCCCGCCCCCGGCACCTCGCCGACGCCCTTTAACGCCCCCTACACGATGCACATGATCGACGGGAAGAAGTTCGACGGCGAGGTCGGCGAGGTCGTGCTCCTGAACACGGTCGAGGAGTGGAAGGTGGTCAACCAGACGATCAACCCTCCCATCTCACACCCCTTCCACATCCACATCAACCCGTTTCAGATCACGGAGGTGTTCGACCCCAACGAAAACCTGACCGACGCGAGCGGGAAGGTCGTGTACGAGAAAGACAAGAACGGCAAAGTAGTGATCGACCCGAAGACGAAGTTGCCCGTGCCCGTGAAGAGGTACGTCTTTCAGGGAGGCATCCAGCGCCTGCCGGGGCAGTGCTACCTCAGCCCGAAAGACCCGGACAGTTGGAAGCCATGCACGCCGCCCGCCAAGTCGAACATGATCTGGTGGGACGTCTTCCCGATCCCTTCGGGGCGGGCGGTGACGGTCGTGACCCCGGCGGGCCAGACGACGGTCAACGTGCCCGGCTACTTCAAGATGCGCAGCCGCTTCGTTGACTACACCGGCTTCTACGTCATCCACTGCCACATCCTCGCCCACGAGGATCGCGGCATGATGACCATCGTCGAAGTCGCGCCCGCGCGAACGCCCTACTCGCACCACTAGACGCGCAAACACTCTGTCGGCGCGCGCCGACGAAAAGCGGGAAGGGGGCGGACGCGAGCGTCCGCCCCCTTCAGTATTTTACGGGCGATGACTTTCTCCGCGCCCGCGCTTAGAAGATCGAGAACTTAATCGTCAGGTATTTTTTCGGGTTCTGGCGGAAGTCGTAGATGAGCTTGACGGTCTCGGAGGAGAGCTGGTTGACGTTGTTGTAGAGCTGATCGTCGTAGAGCAGTTTCCCGGCGGTGCCTTCGCCGCGCTGGATGCCGGCAACGATGTTATCGACGCGCTCGGCGGTCGTGTTGAAGCGCGCGATGGCCGAGCGCGTGTCGTTGTAGAGCGTCTCGTCGGTGAGCAACTTCCCGGCGGTGCCGTGCCCGGCGCGGATGTCGGCCATCACGCCGTTGATGTCGT
>JBJMGS010000071.1:0-9030 GCA_045807785.1 Pyrinomonadaceae bacterium | reverse complement strand
CAACGCCGCCGCGAAAAAACTTTTCGACGCTGCTCAAGCACATCGCTTTCAGTCTCCAGACGGACATCGCGCGGCGCGAGCAGCCCGCCTACAACGTCGTCGGCGTTCTCGAAGGCAGCGCCGCGAAGTTGAAGAACGAGGCGATTGTGATCGGCGCGCACTACGATCATTTGGGTCGCGGCGGCGAAGGGAGCTTAGCCGCGCGCGAGGGCGACATCCATCACGGCGCGGACGACAATGCTTCGGGCGTGGCGGGGCTGTTAGAACTCGCGCGCATCTTCGCGACCGCGCCGGAGAAGCCGCGCCGCACCATCGTCTTCGTCGCGTTCGGCGGCGAGGAGGAGGGCTTGATCGGTTCGAGCTACTACGTCAAGCACCCGGTCGTGCCGTTGGCTGACACGGTCGCGATGATCAACATGGACATGATCGGTCGGTTGAAAGACGAGCGGCTGATCGTCGGCGGCGTGGGCACGGCGTCGGAGTGGAAGCACATCGTCGAAGAGGCCAACACGGACATGAATCTGACGGTCAACGTCAACGGCGTGCCCGCGTCGCAGCGCACGCCCGGCGACGTGCCCTTCGCGACGGGCTCGAACGGCAACGTCATCGCGACCGCCAACCCGAGGCCGCGCTTTGCACTCACACTGAACGAGGACGGCTACGGGCCGAGCGATCACTCGTCGTTCTACGCCAAGCAAATCCCCGTGCTCTTCCTCTGGACGGGCACGCACGAGGACTACCACAAGCCTTCGGACACGGCGGATCGTGTCAACTACGAAGGGCTGGCGCGCGTCGCGGCCTTCGCGCGCGAGCTGGCGCGCGCCGTTGACGACGCCGAGCGGCGCCCGACCTACACGCGAGCCGCGTCGGACGCCTCGGCGGGCCGCTCGGTCGGCTTCCGCGTCTATCTCGGCACGATCCCGAACTACGCGGAGGGCGGCGACGGGTTGAAACTCGACGGCGTGCGCGAAGCGTCGCCCGCCGAACGCGCGGGGCTGAAGGCGGGGGATGTCGTGGTGAAACTCGCGGGGCGCGACGTGAAGAACGTGTACGACTACACCTACGCGCTCGGCGAGATGAAGGCTGGGCAGGAGTATGAGGTCGAGGTGCTGCGCGGCGGCGAAAGGCTGAAGCTGAAGATCACGCCGGAAGCTAGAAAGTAGAAGAGGCGTGAATCGTCAATCGTCAATCGTGAACCGTAAATCGGGGATAACGCGCCGGGGCTTGAACTGAACTGTTCAAGCCCCGGCGTTTCTCAATCACGATTCGCGATTGACGATTCACGATTGACGTTCTTCCAGCTACCAGCGGGGCTCGCGGTTGCCGCCGCCGCCACCGCCGCCGCCGTAGCCGCCACCGCCACCACCGTAACCACCACCGCCGCGACCGCCACCGCCGCCGTAGCCGCCGCGTCCGCCGCCGCCCTGATCGGCGCGGGGGCGCGCCTCGTTGACGGTCAGGTTACGACCCTGAAAGTCTTTGCCGTTGAACTGCTCGATGGCGGCTTGCGCGCCTTCGTCGGTCGCCATCTCGACGAAGCCGAAGCCGCGCGAGCGTTGCGTCTCGCGGTCGGTTACGACGTTGGCGGAGCTGACCTCGCCCGCCTGCGAAAACAGTTCGTGAAGCTCGTCGCCGGTCACGCGGAAAGAAAGGTTTCCTACGTAGAGTCTCGTAGCCATATCTCTTTGTCCTTATTCGTTGGAGGAAGCGCGGGCGGGGCGTAGCGCCGGGGAAGTGTTGAGGTTCTCCCGGCGGGGAACGCGGCGACGCGCCCGTTGCTCAGGCAAGCTTAAACGACTGGCGAGAGCGGCTTCCGACTAATCAATCACCTCACCCGACTCTCTCTCCACCAGCCTGAACCACAGTCGCCTTCGGTCTCGCGGGCAGGCGCAACCTTGCAGTCGGTGCGCGAGAGCAGGAGCCTCGAAACAGCGCAGAGTATGCCCGACAGATCGGGGCGAACGCAAGCACCTTCTCGGCGGCAGGGCGGGCGGCGCGGGCCGCTCCCGCCGCGCCCTCGCGCGTCGCCCGGCGCGCGAGTTTACGCTTGAAATGAGTGAGGCTTTAGCGCAGAATACGCGGGCACGCACTGTTCAAACAAACGCAGCCCGCCAGCCGCACGGGACTTGCGGCTTCGATTTTTCCCGCGACCTACCACCTGCTCGATCAAGCTTCGGGTTAACCCAGAGGAGAAGCCAGCCCCCGATGATCGGCGAGACCATTTCCCATTACCGCGTGCTTAGCCAACTCGGCGAGGGCGGCATGGGCGTGGTCTATCTCGCCGAAGACACGCGTCTGGGGCGGCGCGTCGCCGTCAAAATCCCGCACACCGCCGCCGCCGAGCAGAACCTTTACCACGCGCGTTTTCTGCGCGAGGCGCGCTCCATCTCGGCGCTCACGCACCCGAACATCGCCACGCTCTACGACTTCGGCGAGACGCCGGACGGCAAGCCCTTCATCGTGATGGAACTGGTCGCCGGGCAGGGGCTCGACGATCTGATCAATTCGAGCAGCCTGACGCTGGCGCGCGCTCTGGAGATCATCGAGTGCGTGGCCGAGGCGCTCGGCGAGGCGCACCGCAACGGCATCGTCCACCGCGACATCAAGCCCTCGAACGTCATCGTCAACGAGCGCGGCGAGGTCAAGGTGCTCGACTTCGGGCTGGCGAAACTGGTCGGCGCGGAGCACGAGGCGACGGGCTTCGCTGCGGAGGCGCAGACCCTGCAACGCTTTCAGACCCAGAGCAACGTGATTCTCGGCACGCCGCTCTACCTCTCGCCCGAACAGGCGAAGGGCACGGACGTGGACGCCCGCAGCGACATCTTCGCCCTCGGCGCGCTGCTCTACGAGTGCGTCGCGGGGCGCCCGGCGTTCGCAGGTGGCACCGTCGTCGAGATCGCGGCGCAGGTGCTGCACGTCGATCCGCCACCGCCGTCGAAGTTCAACCCAAGCGTGCCGCGCGCGCTCGACCGCGTGACGCTCAAGGCGCTCGCCAAGAACCGCGACGAGCGCTTCCAGACGGCGGGCGAGTTTGCCGCGGCGCTCAGAGAGGTGCGGCTCAAAGTCGCGGCGAACGGCAACGCGCGGACGCAGAACATCGCGCGCAGCGGCGACGCCGGCACCGCGCCGCAGCACAGCGCGCTCGTTACGCTCTCGGACAACCTGCGCCGCCCGCGCGTCTCGTTGTTTGCGGCGGGCGTCGCGCTTATCATCGCCGTGACCGCCTTCTGGGGCGTGAGCCGTCTGTGGCGGCCCGGCGCGCACAAGCCCAATGCAGAGGCGCGTGCCGCCTATGACCGCGGCATAGATTTCATGCGCGAGGGCGCCTACTGGCAGGCGAGCAAAAACTTCGAGCGCGCCATCGCGGCGGACGACCGTTTCGCGCTCGCGCACGCCTCGCTCGCAGAGGCTTGGACGGAGCTGGACTCGCTCGACCGCGCCAAGGACGAGATGCTGCGCGTCAACACGCTCGTCCCAGAGCGCTCCGCGCTCGACACGCGCGACCGGCTCTACCTGGACGCTGTTACCGCCACCGTCACGCGCGACTTCCCCGCCGCCGTCAAGGCTTACGAAGAGATCGCGCGGCAGACGCCGAACGAGGCTTACGCCTACGTCGATCTCGGTCGCGCCAACGAGAAGGCCGAGGACACGAAGCACGCCGTCGAGAACTACCTCAAGGCGACACAGCTCAAGCCCGACTACGCCGCCGCGTACCTCCGGGTCGGCAACCTCTACACGCGCACCGGCGAGTACAAGAGCGCGGAGGCGGCTTACGACAAAGCCCAGTCGATCTATGACGAGACGGGCGTCACCGAGGGGCGCGCCGAGGTGCTCTACCGCCGCGGCTACATGCTGCGCGCCACGGGCAAACTCGCCGAGGCGCGCGAGCAGTTGCAGCAGGCGCGCGATCTCGCCAAAGCCAACGGCTACGAGACGCAGCAGATCAACTCGCTCCTGCAACTGAGCGCCGTCGCCACCGCCGAGAACAGCCCCGACGCGTCGCAGTACGCGCACGAAGCGGTCGATCTCGCGCAGGCGAAGGGACGGGAGAATCTCGCCGCGCTCGGTCTCGTCGATCTCGGCAACACCTACCTCGGTCGCCTCGACTACGCCCAGGCCGAGAAATACTTGCGCCAGGGGTTCGATCTCGCCGAGCGCAACAAGGCGCAGCGCGTGCGCGCCAAGGCGCTCGCCAACCTGGGCAGCCTCTACATCGCGCAGGGCAAGCTCGACGAAGGCGTGGGCAACGTCGAGCAGGCGCTCACCTTCTATCAGTCGGGCGGGTACCGGCGCGAGGCACAGCAGGCGCTCACCCTGCTTGGTCGCGCCCAGCGGCAGAAGGGTAATTACGGGGAAGCCCTGAAAGCCTTCAGTCAGCAACTCGAAAGCACGGAGAAGGGCGGCGATCAGGCGCAGATTGCGAGCGCGCACTCAGAGATCGGGAACGTCCTCCTAATTCAGGAGGACTATGCGGGCGCGCTCCAGCACTTTGGCGAGAGTTACCGCATCCAGAAGGCGTTGGGCAATGAGGCGTCCGTCGGCTATAGCCTGCTCAATCAGAGCGAGGCGCTGTGCGCACTCGGTCGGTTCGAAGACGCCCGCGCGCTGCTCGACGAAGCGTCGGCAATTGCCAGTAAGTCCGACGGTAAGAACAAGCTGCTGCCCACTTACCTGCCGCTGGCGCAGGCGCGCCTCGCGCTCGTCACGCGCGACTTCGCCGGTGCGAAGTCGAAGGGCGAGCAGGCCGTCACGCTCGCCGGCGGGCAGGACAAGAGTTCGTCCGCCGAGGCGAAGCTCTTAATCGCGCTCGCGCAGGTTTATTCGGGCGCGGCAGCCACGGGCGAACAGATCAGCCGCGAGGCCCTCGACGCGGCGAAGAGCCTCGGTGACGCGGGACTCTACTCAAGCGCGCAACTCGCTTACGCCGAATCTCTCCTCGCGCGGGGCGACGCGCAGGGCGCACAGGAGAACGCGCTCGAAGCGCAGGAGAGTTTCGCGCGCGCCGGGCGACGCGAGTCCGAATGGCGCGCGCTACTGGTCGCGGCGCGTGCCGCCGCGCGCGCCAACCACGCGGACGCGGCGCGAGATTACGCGGCGCGCGCCGCCGCCGCCATCGGAGAACTTCAACGAGCATGGGGGGAAGCTTTCGATACTTATCAGGCGAGACCGGACGTGCAACTATGGCGCAAGCAGCTCGCCGAGCTGACCGCCGCGGCACGTCCTTCATGACTCTCGCATTGGAACACACGTTACCGTGAAAGGAAGATTTGAAATGCAGAACCAGGATAGAGAGAATCCCGCCGAGGAAATCAACGCGGAAAGTGCCCAAGGCGAGCAGATCAGGGAGGGCGATCTTAACTTCGTCCAGGGAGCCGAACCCGGCGGCGAAGAGTTCGGAGTTGACCCGCCGATTATCATCGACGGCGGCGGACAGGCGTAAGACTTAGTTCTAGTATAGCCGCGTTCCACGCGCGGAGGGATCGCCTGCGCGGCTGATCCCTCCGCGCGCCCGACGTTCACTGACACTTCACTCTCCGGGGCGACGATCCCGCTCGCAGCGCGCCCGCCTTCAGCGAGACCATCTCACGTCTCGTCCGCTTTAAGCGTTTCTCAACACAACGTGAAAGGAAGATGACCTCAGATGCCAACCAGAGCGAAAAAAGCAGGAAAGGCCGGGGCGAAAAAAGCAGGCAAGGTTGGGGCGAAAAAAACTGCGAAGTCGCCCGCCGCAGCGAAGACCGCCAGGTATAAGGGTAAGAAAGGCGGCGGCGCCGCGACGTTCGTGATCGATCCGCCGATCATCATCGACGGCGGTGGCTTGACGAGTCTCGTTAGGAGCGAATACGTCCTCATCAGGTCGGCGGTCCCGTTAGTTCCCCAAGACGGCATCGGCGATTACCGTTACGTCTATCGCCTCGACGTGGACATCAAGTGGATGGACTGGCACGGCTTGGGGCACAAGAAGGACAAGAGCAAGGACGGTAAGGATTTCAGACTCGAACTATACAGCACGGACGAGCCTTAAGCGGCACGGCTCGAAAGAGCCGCGTGTCGGTTGAATCAACGGCTGCGACCGGCGAAGTCAACAGACGAGAGGGGCGCGCGAATTACTCGCGCGCCCCTCTCGTCTGTGTGACACCGGCCAGACGTAGCACGCGCTCAGACGTCTGTGCGCTGCTCTTTCTGATAGAGGGCGACGTGGCGCGCGAACTCCGCTTCCGCCGCGCCCGCGTCGAATTCATCCTCAGGTCTTTCGGCGTCGTGCGCGGCGCGGCGCTCTTTGAGGGCGGCTTCGGTCGCGTGCGCGAGCCAGAGGAAGGTGCCGCGCGCGCCGAGGTGCGCGGCAATGCGCTGGAGGATGCGCGGGTAGAGCCGGACGGTGCGGCTCAGCAAACTCTTGAGCGCGCCGACCGAGAGCCGATCCTGAAACAACTCGCGGCGCACGCGGTCATCCATGCCGTGCAGGGCGGCCATCACCGCATTCAGCGTCTCGTTGACGGTCGCGGGCTCGGCGGCGGCGCGCGCGGGCGGACGCAAAAACTCCGCAAGGTGCGGGGCGTGCGACGCACGCGGCTGGGCGGCGCTGATCTCAGAAAGCGCGCCCGCGTCGAGAAGGTCTGCGGCGAGCGCGAGGTTCACAAGGTGCGTCGAGCGGCGCAGGTCGCGCAGGCGCGCGCCCGGATCGGAGAGGGCGAAGGGGTGTGCCCGCCCAGCGCCGCCCGCCGCCAGCATGACGCGATCCGTCGCGTTCGTCGCGCGCGCCTTCCAGCCGCGCCGCCGCGAGTGGTGGCCGTAGCCGAAGACGGGCCGGACGACACGCCAGTGCGCGCCCGCGCGCTTGTAAGACGGGAGCTTCGCGAAATACTGCTCGAAGAGCGCGAGCAGCGACTTGTCTGCGCGCGAATCCGCCGCGTCGTAGAAGAAGAGACATGACGTGAACTCGTCGCGGCGCGCGTCGCCCCCGAACCCGCCCCACAGCAGTTGGCGGTGCGCGCTCGCGTCCTCGGTGCTGACCATGATCTCGCCGACGCCGAAGTCCACGCCGCCCGCGCCCTCGCGTGTGAACCCGCGCGCGAGGCTGCCGACCGTCGGCGCGACGTGCGTTGGCGCGCGCCCGTCGCACAACTGACGCGCGACCGCCGAGTCCGCCTCGCCCGCGTCGATAAGGAGCCGCGCCGCGAACAGGCGGTGCGCGCCCCGCGCGTCCTCGACTTCGACCGAGACGCGGTGCCGCTCGACATAGGCGCGCACGAAACGCACGCCTACAATTACCGCACAGCCTTCGCGCGCCGCGAGCTTCGCCGCCGCCGCCGCGAGGAGCTTCCCGGCGTCAACTGCCACGTCGAGCACGTCGTGGACTTCGAGCGGCGGCGCTTTGACGCGCGACGAAGCGTCGTGGAACTTGACGAGCCCCGCACGGTAGCGGTTGACGACCGCGCCCTCGATCTCTTCCTTCGTGAACAGCCCGGCGCGCGCAAGCCCTTTCAGTTCTTCGTCCGAGACGTTCCAGATGCGCCCGTCGCTTCCTTCGCGGCGCGCGTCGAAGACGACGACGCGGCGTCCGTGCGCGTGAGCCATCACGGCGGCGTGGAGCAGTGCGTGCGCGCCGCCCGCGTAGGCGATCTCGAACTCGCCCTCGCACGTCAGGCGCGCGGGCGGCGCGCCGCGCACCACCGCCTCCTCGCGCCCGCCGCCCGCGCCTAGCGTGTCGTGCCAGCGCGCCTCCGCCTCCCAGACGCGGCGCAGCCACGCTTCGCGGTCTGGGAGCGCGGCGAAGTTCGCCACCGTCAAAGGGTAGTGTCGGCGGAAGTGGCTGAGGTCGGGCGCGTCGGCGGCGCCGTTTTTAGTGCGCGGGGGAGCCATACGAAAAGGACGAAAAATCTCCGGCGGCTGAAAGCGCGAACGCTGTCGAGCCCGCCGTCCGTGACGATGACAAATTTTAGGGAGACTGACGGTGGCGCGAGTGTAAACGATTGCGCCGCGCGCGGGCAAGACTGGCGCGGGGCGCGCCGACGGGCGACGACGATTCGACGGCGCACGAGCCGCAGCAGATCGTCGTCCGCCGGAGGTCGCTCGCCCTCTCACGCTGCCCTTCGTCGAGCGTCCGCGCTTACGTCCTGCGCCGCGTCAGCAGGCCGATGATGGCGACGAAGAGCGCCGAGCCGATGATCGACCAGACGACGGGAAACACTCTGCCGCCGACGGCAACGGGGAACGGCTCCGGCAAGCTGAACTGGCGCGCGAGCCACATCCCGATGAGCGCGCCGATGAAGCCGAGCACGATGGAGACGAGGCAGCCGCCGCGCGAGAAACCGCTGATCGCCTGACCCAGCGCGCCGCAGACCCCTGCGACCAGAAGCAGCACGAGAAACTCAATCAAAGTCATCAGCTTTCACCTCCCGCGCGGGCGGCGCGCGCGCGTGCCGTCTCGAACTTTCGCCCCGCCCCGCAATTAAAACTTCCCAATTCGCCCGCGCGCCAATATAATCCATCTCAGGCGGCTCGCCCGTGTCGCACGCCGTGACCGTCTCCCTCAAACAATTTTCGCGAACAAGTCAGGAGATTTATCACACATGCGTAAACTTCTCGTCGCTACCTTCTTCGCCGTCGCGCTGTGCGCCGTGGCATCGGCGCAGACAGACATCCCCAACATGGGCCGAGCCCCGACCGAGATTAACGGCATCGGCAGGCTCGACGCGCGCGTCTTCGACGAGGCGGGGAACCCCGTCCAGGGCGTTTACCTCAGGCTCGAATCGCGCCGCAGCGACGGCTTCTTCTGCGAGTCCTGGAACTCGTCGGACGAGCACGGCGTCTCGGTGCTGCCGCCGATTCACATGGGCGACTTGCGCCTCATCGTCAAGGCGAAGGGCTACGAAGATCAGAAGCTCGACGTTGACCGCAACAGCCTCGGCGAGCCACTGCGGATCACGCTCAAGAAGAAGTAAGCGCGTTCCACTTCAAGCGAGAGCACGCGGGGCGCGGGGGCGGCGGCAACAATTTTACGCCCCGCCCCCGCCCCCCGTAATGTTG
>JBJMGS010000070.1:0-2026 GCA_045807785.1 Pyrinomonadaceae bacterium | reverse complement strand
TGGTCAGCGGCACAGACACGGAGTTTATCCGGCGCATTCACTGCCCGGCGTGACACAGCTAGACGTAGAGTATGACAACTGATACCCACGCATCTCTGAGCATTCTCTCCCACCTGCCGCCTTTAGTTCTTTTCATGCCCGCTCCGCGGGTTATTATTAGAACAACCACCCTAATTGAATCAGAGGCACCCCGAGATGTACGATGAAAGGTTTGTGGCACCGATGAGGCAGGAGCTAACCATGCTCGGTGTCGAGGAAATGCGCACACCGGAAGAAGTCGATGCCCGGTTGAAGAGTACGCAGGGCACGACCCTCGTAGTCGTGAACTCCATCTGCGGCTGCGCGGCGCGCAACGCGCGTCCAGCGGTGGCGAGGGCGATCCAGCACGAGCACAAGCCGGACGCGCTGACAACTGTGTTCGCGGGTCAGGACGTAGATGCGGTGCAGCGAGCGCGCAGCTACTTCACCGGCTATGCGCCGAGCTCACCACAGATCGCGCTGCTCAAGGATGGCCAGCTCGTGTACATGCTCGAGCGTCATCAGATCGAAGGCCGCACCGCCGACGACATCGCAAAGGATCTCACGCGGGCGTTCGACAAGTACTGCGAGCAGGCTACTAACGCGGCTTGAGATCAACTGCAAACTGAACAAGAGGTCAGCCGGAGCTGAAAGCTGCCAGCCACCAGCCTGCGAACTTTTAAGGACACTACTGGCGGCGTGATGGTACAAGCAGTTGCCTGTGTCCCGATCTTCACCAATAACGTCCCGACATAGTAAGGCTGGTGGCTGGCGGCATTAGTTGCTCAGGCTGAAATCTTGTTCAGTTGGTTTTTTCAGCCTCGATGAGCGGTCAGCCTACAGTTCGTCTCGCTTCCGTCTCTCGATGAACGGCTGCCCGTCGGGCAGCGTTTGCGGATCGACCTCGCGGCCGGTCTCCTTGAGCACCCGACCGCGGATGAAGGAGACGGTAAGACCGAGTAGCAGGGCCCATAAGCTGACCCCAAGCACGCGCCAGAACAGCACCCCCGTCGCCATCGCCTGCCAGTCCATGAACTCGGCGCGGGCGGTTCCCCACGGCTCGCGGTGCAGCGCGATCAATCCGAGGCTGACCGCCATCTCGCCCGTCGTCTCGAAGATCGCGAACAGCGGCGCGCGCCACGGCCATTCGCGGATCGGGAATCTTCCCAGATGCATCGTCGCCATTCCCAGCAGGAAGAGCGTGCCGAGTACGAGCGCCGCCGCGAGATAGGTGGTGGTGACGTCGCCGTGGGTGAGGACGACGGCGCGGAAAAGTCGGATGACGACTCCGGTGATCAGCGCCAGCTCTACAGGAGAGCGCGCGATGCGCGCGAACGCCGGTGGCTCCTCGAGGTCCCATTCGCTCGTCTTGAACAGCCGACGACGCTTCTCGCCTGGGTGGGGCTTCGTCACGGATCCCAATGTACTTCGCGACCGTATGGCGTCCATAGATGACCTGCCGAATCAGAAAACGAAAATGCTCTGTCGACAAATTCGACGCCGGGACCCGCGCCCGGGTAACTACCTGATCCAGTGGCCGATGCGGCCCCACCTGATGTCGGTGAGCATCGGCAGCGGCCGGTCGCTGTCGTCGGCGTTGTAGGAGTAGTACACGAAGAGCGGCTTCCCTCTGACGTTTTCTCTCGGGACGAAGCCCCAGTAGCGGCTGTCCTTCGAGTTGTAGCGGCTGTCACCCATCATGAACAACCGCCGCTGCGGGACGACGAGCGGGCCCCAGTTGTCGTGATTGGGCTGCGCCGGCGCGCCACCGAATCTCGACGATTTGAGCTGAACTTTTTTCTGCCAGTCGAATAGCGGATCGACCGAGTTCGCGACCTCGGGATTCACCGCCGGGCTGATGCCATAGCCCTGACGCTGCGCGATCCCGTTCACGTAGAGGATACTCTTTCGCATGTAGAGCGTGTCGCCCGGCGTTCCGACCAGACGCTTGACGAGCGTCGGCGTCGGATCGCGGCCCGCGGAATCTTCATCCGCCTGATACGGCGAC
>JBJMGS010000069.1:0-14964 GCA_045807785.1 Pyrinomonadaceae bacterium | reverse complement strand
TGGCATCGTTTTGAACGAACCGTCGGCGGTGGCGATTCACAAGTACACGGGCGAGGTGCTGGCGGTCGGCGCGGAGGCGTTCAAGCTGGTGGGACGCGTGCCGAAAGACGTGGAAGTCTTCCGACCCGTGAAGAACGGAACCATCGAGAATTTCGAGGCGGCGCAGAAGATGCTCGTCGCCTTCATCCGGCGCGTGCAGGACAACCACCTCAAGCGCAGCCACATGGTGATCGGCGTGCCCGGCTCTTCGACCGGACTCGAACAGCGCTCGGTGCGCGACGCGGCGAAAGATGCGAAAGCGACGCGCGTCGATCTCGTGGACGAGGGGCTATGCGCCGCGCTCGGCGCTGGCCTCTCTTATGACGACGAGCGCGCACACCTCGTCGTTGATATCGTCGGCGGCACGACGAACGTTGCCGTCGTCGTCTCGGCGGCCATCGTCTCTTCGCACAGCCTGCGGGTCGCGGGCAACGCGATGGACGAGGCGATCCGCGACTACGTGCGCGCCAAGTACGAGATGCAATTGGGCGAGCGCACCGCCGAGCAGTTGAAGAAGCAACTCGGCGCGCGCAGCGCCGAAGCTTCCAGCAAAGATAAAGAACAGCCCATCGAAGTGGTCGGCAAGGAACTGACAACGGGGATGGCGAAGGCGGTCGAGATCAGCCTCGACGAAGTGCGCGAGGCGCTGGAGCCGGTCGTCACGGAGATCATCGCGGGCGCGCGCCGCGCCGTCGAAGAGTCGCAGCCTGACGTGACGGCGGACATCTACCAGACGGGTCTCATCCTGACGGGCGGCGGCGCACTCTTAGACGGCCTGGCGGAGCGTTTGCAGCGCGAGCTGAAACTCCACGTCGCCGTCGCCGACGATCCGCTCGCCGCGGTCGCGCTCGGCGCGGGGCGACTCCTCGCCGAGCCCGAACGCCTGCAACGCGCCGCCATCCGCGAGGACGTGCCGGTGTGGGAAGCTTCCGAAGAGCTGGTCGTCAACTGGTAATCGGCGGCGAGACGAATTCCGAGAGCCCCTTCAGGGGCGACATATTTGTAGCCCACGGCATCAGCCGTGGGATCAACGCCAGATAAAAATTAGGAGAGCCCCTGAAAGGGGCGAAAGAATTTCAACGTGGAATTCTTTCGCCCTTTTCAGGGGCTCTCAACTTTGTTACTGCTATCAATTCCCACGGCTGACGCCGTGGGCTACGTTCTGTCGTGCCTACGGCACTTAATGTCGGCGCGTTCTATTCTTCATCAAATGCCGCCCCGCGTTCGACGGTCACTGTCTCGCGATCTTGACGCGCCTCGCGCCCGTTCGCCTCGATCTGTCTTAACTCTTCGCGCAGGATGGCGGCTCGCGCGTGCGCGCGTGCTTCCGGCGAAAGCTGTCGGTAATGGTCAATCACTTCGTCTGCCTGTCGCGCGCCGTGTCGCGCGGCGTCGGGCGCGGCGGGGAGTAGTGCGAGACCGGCGACGTAGAGCGCGAGCGTGAAGAAGGAGATGTAGCCGGTGGCGGGCGCGGAAGGCTTCTGCTCGCCGAACGTCCCTTGCGTCGCGCCCTCGACGAGTGCGCCCGCGACGCGCTTGAGCCAGCTGCCATCCGTCGCGTAGAGGCTCGCGAGGAGCATGTGCTTGAGGACGAACGCCGTCGCGAAGAGAACGGCGAGGCTGCGCAGCAGCGGGCGCGCGTCCGTGTGTGAAAATTGGTTCTGCCAGAGCGTCCAGAGGAAGAAGCAGGAGAAGAGCCAGCGGAAGAGTCCGGCTTCGGGCAGCACGCTGTTGAAGGCCTGCGCCGAGGCGAAGAAGAGCGCGGCGAGCGTGAGCGCGTGCGCGACGTTCGAGGTGGGCGCGTGCGCCCCGTCGAGCCACGCGCCGAAGCGGTCGAGGTGAGCGCGTGCGAACGAACTCATCAAGAGCGCGCCGAGGACGAGCGAGACGAGCGGCGGCGCGACGAACAGGAGCGCGCGCGTCTCGAAATCCACGCGCACACCGCCGAGGAGCGCGACCGTCAGAAAGATCGTCGGCAGCAGCAGGTAGATCAGGAGCCGCCGATTCGTGTCCCGGTGCTTCGTCATTTCCTCTCGCGTAAAACTTTGAGCGGGTTGAAGTCGCCCATCGTGGTCTCCGTGCCCTGCTCAAGCTCCGCCTTCAACTCGGCGGCGGTGTGAAGGCTAAGGTCTGGATCGTCAACGCTGAGCACGCCGCCCGGCGACAGCTCGATGGCGCGGTTGACTGATTCAACGCCCTGTTTAAAGAGCGCGTCGTCGGAATAGACGCGCCCCCAGCCTTCGCGGTAGAAGGCATAAGCCGTGTAGAACTGCGTGCGCGCGTCGCGCCGCGCCGGGTCGGCTCGCGCCCACTCATCGCGCGCCGCGCGGTACTCCTCGCGCCGAAACATCTCGCGCGCCGACTGAAAACGCGCCTCGTCAACCGCGTATGTCCCGACGGTCGCGCTCGCCTCGGTTCTCAGTTCTTTGAAGCTGCGCGGCGCGGTCGTGTAGAGCCAGACGATGAGCGCGGCGTACAGAATCGTCCACCCGATCCCGGTGATGCGTATGACACTCGATCTCATAAAACGACTCGCTAGCCCCGCCGCCCGCATGGGCAACCGCCGCACGTAACATTCTAACTTCCGCGCGAGAGAAGTCCTACGAGCCCCGCGCACCGGCGGTAGCGTCAGACATGGCGGGGGCGTCCGCCTGAAAAACCTGCGCGTGAGGCATCCCCGCACGCCGCGCCTGCCATCGGAGTGTCAATTGCAAGACGGGGAAGAGAGTGGCCGCGCTCGATCCCTCGCCTCCTTCTAGTCGGGGCCGTCGGCTCCACCCCGCGTCGCTTTGAACGGGCAACGCCGGCGTGGTTATAATCGTGCTTCGGCGCAGGCGAATGCTGAGTTCTACCATCTTAGAAAGTAAGGACGTGACCCACGAATGATGAGAAAACTACTGATTGCCGCCGCGCTCTGCGCCTGCTTCGCACTAAGCGCCGCTGCGCAGACGCCTTCCGCCGAACCCACGGACATGGGTGCGCACGGCGGGCACGAACACTCTAAGCCTTCGGAGCAGACGGCGAACGTCCATCTCGCGCCCGGCGAAGTGCTGCACCGCGGCGCGCCCATCGGCGACTCGCCCGCCGTCAAGTTCGCGGACGTGTTGAAGGAGCCGAGTAAGTACGCGGGCAAACAGGTCATCGTCGAAGGCGTCGTCCAAAGCTCCTGCCAGGTGCGGGGCTGCTGGCTGGAGTTCGCGCCGGAGAAGGGCGTGCGCGGCATACGCGCCAACATGAAGGATGAAGCCTTCTTCGTCCCCTTCAACTCGGCTGGCTTGCGTGCGCGCGCCGAAGGCACGTTCGTCGTCACCGCCCTCAGCAAAGAGGACGCGGAGCAGAGGGCGAAACAGGGCGCGAACCTCCAGCGCAACCCCGACGGGACGGCGAATGAGATCAGCTTCACCGCCACGGGCGTCGAACTGCGCAAATAAACGACGGACGCGGAATGATGAACGATGAATTGTAAGCGTCTGCCTTACAATTCATCGTTCTTCGTTTATAATTGCTCGTCCCTCTTATGAAGCCTTTTAAGATCAGAGACGTGGAGATCAGCCCGCCGCTCGTGCTCTCGCCGATGGCGGGCGTGACGGACGTGCCGTTTCGCGCGCTCTTGAAGCGGCGCGGCGGCATCGGGCTGACCGTCTCGGAGTTCATCTCGGTCGAGGGACTCACGCGCAACAACCCGAAGTCGAAAAGGCAGATGCGCTTTTTCGAGTACGAGCGGCCGTTCGCCGTGCAGATTTTCGGCGGACAGCCCGAAAGGATGCGGATGGCGGCGGAGATGGCGGAAGAGGTTGGCGCCGACATCCTCGACATCAACTGCGGCTGCCCCGCGCCGAAGGTCGTCAAGCACGGCGGCGGCTCGGGACTCCTGCGCGACTACCCGCGCCTCGAAACGATCTTGAAGGAGATCAAAAAGACGATCACGATCCCGCTGACGATCAAAATCCGCGCGGGCTACTACGACAACAACATCAACGCGGTCGAGACGGCGAAACTCGCCGAAGCCTGCGGCGTCGAGCACATCGCGCTGCACGGTCGCACGAAGGAGCAGGCTTACAAGGGGCGCGCGAACTGGGATTTAGTACGCCAGATCAAGGAGACAGTCAAAGTTCCCGTCTCGGGAAGCGGCGACGTGACGACGCCCGCGGAGGCTTTCGCGCGGTGGCGCGAGACCGGTTGCGACGGCATCCTCATCGGTCGCGGCGCGATGGCGAACCCGTGGATATTTCGGCAGATCGAAGAGATCATCGCGGGGCAGGAGCCCTACGAGCCGACGCTCGCAGACAAGCGCGCCGTCCTGCTCGAATACTTTGATCTCTTGCGCGCCGACATGCCGGAGTTCGCCGCCATCGGTCGCATGAAGCAGCTCGCCGGACAGTTCACGCGCGGTCTGCCGGGCGGCTCGCGCTTCCGACAGGTCATCTACCACTCGCACGCCGTCGAGGAAGTTCTGGATCGCATCGAGGAATACTTCGAGACCGTCGCCGCGGGTCGCACTTACATCGGCGAGGGCGGCAGCGAAGAGCCGGAAGACGCGCCCGCGCTCGACTCGTGCGAAGCCGCGACGGTCGAAGTTTAAGCCGTGGAGGGAAAGATGGAGCAGGAGCCGAAACCCCGCGACGACGATCAGTGGATCGAACAGGATCGCGGCGACGCCGACGACACGGACGCCACGCCCGCGACGGAAGAGAGCGAAGGCATGAGCACGGTCTTAAGCGCCGACACCTTCGACGGCGTGCAGCACAACGCGGACGACGAGTGAGCGCGCCGCGCCTGAAAAGTCTTCCCGCGAGAGACTCGCCGGAGTCTTCTCCCGCCGCCGGCGAAACCAAAGCAGTTCAATCGTCGTAAGAACCTCACGGACTTTCAGCCCGATCCCGTCTGTCGTTTAAGGAGTCAAATTTTCATGTATCGATCTCTCGTCCTCTTCGCGCTGCTCGTCGTCTGCGCGGCGACAGTTTCCGCGCAAAGCCCGCGCACAGACGATCTCACACGCCTCCTGCGCTTCCCGGACATCCACGGCGACCAGATCGCGTTCGTCTATGCGGGCGACATCTGGACTGTCCCGGCGGCGGGCGGGACGGCGCGGCGGCTTACGTCGCATCCGGGCGTCGAGCTGTTCCCGAAGTTCTCGCCCGACGGTCGCTGGATCGCCTTCTCCGGCGAGTACAACGGCACGCGGCAGGTCTTCGTCATCCCGACCGAAGGCGGCGAGCCGCGACAGCTCACTTATCACAACGAGGTGGGGCCACTCCCGCCGCGTGGTGGTTGGGACAACCGGGTTTTGGGCTGGACGCCCGACGGCAGGAACGTGCTCTTTCGCGCGAACCGCGTCGGCGCGAGCGACCGTCTGGGTCGCCCGTACCTCGTGCCCGTCGAGGGCGGCGAGGAGACTCCGCTCGCGATCACGGAGGCGGGCGGCGTGAGCTACGCGGCGGACGGCAACCACGTCGCGTTCACGCCGATCTCGAACGAGTTTCGCGGCTGGAAGCGTTACCACGCAGGGCAGTCGCCGGACGTGTGGATTTACGATCTGGCGAACAACACGGCGGAGCAGATCACGACGACGCACGCGCAGGACATGGTGCCGGTCTGGCTCGGCGACACGATCTACTACCTCTCGGATCGCGACTGGACGATGAACGTCTTCGCCTACAACACGCGCACCAAGCAGACGAAAAAAATTACGAACCACTCGGACTACGACGCGCTCTGGCTCTCCGGCGCGGGCGACGAGTTAGTTTACGAATGTGGCGGCTACGTCTATCGCCTCGATGCGAAGAGTGGCAAGACCGAGCGCGTGCCGATCAAAGTTTACGGCGACTTCGCCGACACCGTGCCCTACTTCCAGAACGTCAAGCCGTTCGTCGAGACCTTCTCGATCTCGCCGAGCGGGGCGCGGGCACTCTTCGGCGCGCGCGGCGACATCTACACCGCCCCGGCGAAAGAGGGCGAGGTGAGAAATTTGACCGACTCGCAGGGCGTGAGGGAACTGGCGCCCGCGTGGTCGCCCGATGGCCGCTGGGTCGCGTACCTCAGTGATCGCACCGGCGAGTACGAGTTCTACGTGCGCCCTTCGGACGGCACGGGCGCGGAGCGGCGCGTGACGACCGACGGCAACGTCTGGCGCTACCCCGCCACCTGGTCGCCCGACAGCACGATGCTCGTCTACGCGGATAAGAACCGGCGGCTGCGCTACGCGAACGTCGCGTCGGGCCAGACGACGAACATTGACCAGAGCACGCACGGAGACATCACGAACTACAGTTGGGCTCCCGACAGTCGCTGGATCGCTTACACGAAGCAGGGCGAGAATCAGGCGTCGGAAATCTGGGTCTATTCCATCCCCGACCGGCGCACGCAGAAACTGACAGGCGGGATGACGAGCGACACCGAGCCGGTCTTCGATCCGAAAGGTCGCTATCTGTACTTCCTCTCGAACCGCGACATGAACCTCACGTTCAGCAGCTACGAGTTCAACTACCTCTACACGAACCCGACGCGCGTGTACGTCGGGCTGCTCTCGGCGGACGCTCCCGCGCTCTTTCTGCCTTCGAGCGACGAGGAGCGCTCGAAGACGAAGGAGCAGCCGCTGACGCAGCCGCCCCCGCCCGGTCAACAGCCACCGCCGCAGGGCGCGAAGCCGCAAGCCTCGCCCGGCGCGTCACCCGAAGCGCAACCTTCAGCGTTGCCAGCAGCGTCGCCGGCGCAAGGTCAACCGCCGCCCGCCGCGACCGATGCGAAGGGCGACGAGCGGAAGACGAGCGCGCCCGCCGTTGCGCCCGTCAAAATCGACTTCGCGGGGTTCGAGAACCGTGTCCGCTCGATTCCGGGTCCGAACGCGAACTACCGCCACCTCTCCGCGACGAACGACGGCGTGCTCTACATTTCAGGGCCGGGACGGCTCGCGCTCTACAACCTCGAAGCCAAGGCGGAGCAGCCGATCATCGAAGGCATCGCCGACTACGATCTCTCTGCGGACTTGAAGCACATCGTCTTTCAGGCGCGCGACCAGTACGGCATCGCGCCGGTCGCGCCGGGGCAGAAGACGGATCAGGGTCTCGTCAAGCTCGAAGGCATGACGATGAAGATCGATCCCAAACTCGAATGGGCGGAGGAGTACACCGACGCCTGGCGCACGATGCGCGACTGGTTCTACGACCCGAACATGCACGGCGTCGACTGGAACGCGATCCGCGCCAAGTACGCCGCGCTCGTGCCCTACATCGCCAACCGCGAGGATTTGAACTTCGTGCTGACCGAGATGGGGAGCGAGCTGATGGCGGGGCACATCTACGTCGAGCGCGGCGGCGATCCGCCGAAGGTTGCGCGCAACGACGGCGGGCTGCTCGGCGCGGAGATCGTCCCAGACCCATCCGGCTATTTCAAGATCGCCAAAATTTTCCCCGGCGAGAACTGGCAGGACTCTTTCCGCTCGCCGCTCACCGAGCCGGGCGTGAAGGCGAAGGTCGGTGACTTCATCACGGCGGTTGACGGCCATTCGACGAAGAGCGTCAAGAACTTCTACGAGCTGTTAGAAGGCAAGGCGCAGCGCGCCGTCACGCTCACCTTGAGCGACCGCGCCGACGGTGCCGCGACGCACGACGAGCGCGTGCGCCCCGTCCGCAGCGAGTCGAACTTGCGCTACTTCGACTGGGTGCAGTCGCGCCGCGCGATGGTGGAGAAGTTGTCGGGCGGCCGCATCGGCTACATCCACGTGCCGAACACTGCGGTCGAAGGGAACCGCGAACTGTTCAAAGGCTTCTACGCGCAGGCGAACAAAGACGCGCTGCTGATTGATGATCGTTACAACGGCGGCGGCTTCATCCCCGACCGCATGATCGAGCTGTTGGAGCGCAAGCCCGTCAGCTACTGGACGCGACGCGGCGGCGACGTCTATTCGACGCCGGGCTACGCTCACACGGGGCCGAAGGCGATGCTCACGAACGGCTACGCCGGATCGGGCGGCGACGCCTTCCCGTATTACTTCCGCGAGCGCAACCTCGGCAAAATCTTCGGCACGACGACGTGGGGCGGCCTGATCGGACTCTCCGGCGGCCCATCGCTCGCCGACGGCGGGAGCTTGAGCACGCCCTCGTTCCGCTTCATCGATCTCAACGGTCAGTGGGCGGTTGAAGGCACGGGCGTTGACCCGGACGTCGAGGTGGTTGACCGACCCGACGCCGTGGCGCGCGGCGAAGACCCCTCGCTCGAAGCGGCGGTGAAGTATTTGTTGGAAGAGCTGCGGCGCAACCCGCCCAAGCACATCACGGCCCCCACACCGCCCGTCATGCGTCAGCCGTAAGGCACGGCATGAAAATTAAGTCGGGCGCGCTCTCTGTTGTTAAATGAGAGCGCGCCCGACTTTTTGTTGCCGCGTCGCCGGCTACTGAATGGCGTCGCCTTCCCGACCGAGTGAGTCGAGCTCCGTCTCCAGCGAGCGGAGCGTGCGTTGCAGCATCTCGCGGTGGGCGCGGTTGGTGGCGCGCTCGAGTTGTTCAAGCGTGCGCGAGCGCGAGAGTTGCAGCGCGTTGAGTCTCTCGCGCCGCTCGCGTGCCGCGGGCGAGTCGTCAAGGCGGGGTGCGGCGCGCGAGCGTGCGCGCTCCTCTGCCTCCTGCTCCACATCCTCCGCGTCCTTGCCCCAACCCCTCGCCATGACTCGATCCTCACTCTAAAGATAGAGGGCGCGGCGTCGTGCCTTCGAAGAACCAGCTCGCGCCGACTTTCAGACGGTGCTGCCAGGTAGGCAGGCGCTGCGTGTAGAGCGCGAAGCGCGCGCGCCGCGCCAACGCGCCGCTGACCGCCTTGCCGCCGACGAGCACCGCCGCGTTCTCCGTCCCTAAACTTAAAGCCTCGCCCAACTCGACGAACTTTTTCGTGTCAAGTTTCTTGCCTTCGAGAAAAGCGCGGACGTTACGCCCCGCGAGCGTTGATTCCTGAAACGCGAGCTGCGCCGTGCCGGCGAGCGTCGGCGGGATGTCTCCGATCGCCGCCATGTCGCCGAGGGCAAAGACGCCCGCGCGGGCGCGCACTTGCAATGTCGGCTCGACGACGATCAGCCCGCGCCGATCTTTCTCGACGTTCAACTTCTCCACGAGCGGGTTGACGCGCACGCCCGCCGTCCAGACAACGCCTGCGCACTTCACTTCCTCCTGCGCGCCGTTGTGCTCGAAGGTCACGCCGTCCGCGGCGACGCGCACGACGCGCGTCTCTGTGTGAACTTCGACGCGGGCGTCGCGCAGCGCGTCCTCGACGACGTGGTGTAGCTCTGCGTCCATGCCGGGGACGACGCGCGCGCCCATCTCAAGGACGATGACGCGCGGCTCGCCCTGCAAGCCCCTCCGGCGGAAGGCTTCGACGAGCAGGTCGCTCATCTTGGTGGCGAGTTCGACGCCGGATGCGCCCGCGCCGACGACGGCGAAGGTGGCGGCGGCGCGGGCGTCCTGCGGCGCGGCGTCAGGCGGGATGCGGTCGAGCGCGTCGATCATGCGCAGGCGCAGGTCGTCGGCGTGGCGGATTTTGCGAAAGGGAAGCGAGAACTTTTCCGCGCCCTCGATCCCGTAGAAGTTCGTCACGCCGCCGACGGCTAAGACGAGCGCGTCGTATTCGAGACGCCGCACGCGACCCGCGACGTCGATCTCGCGCGCGTCCAAGTCAACTTCCGTCACCGCGCCCTGCACGAAGCGCACGCGCTCGTCCAACAGTTCCTTGTAGGGCGGCGCGATGTGCCACGCCTCGACCTCGCGGCTCAGGTACTCGTAGAGCATCGGCGGGAAGGTGAAGTGATCTTCCGGCGAGACGAGCGTCACGTCGCCCGCACCCGCCACCTCCAACGCCGTGAACAGCCCGCCCATGCCGCCGCCGACGATCACGATGCGCGCCTGTCGCTTGCTCATTTCGGTCTCTCCGCAGATGAAGTCTGATTGCGTCCGGCGGGGATGGTAGCAGAAAAACGCGGGCGGGGGTCAATCTCACGCGATAGACGACAGGCTAGACTTCATTTGCATGAGTTGCCGGAGGCGCTATTCGCCGACGAGGCGCAACGCTTCTTCTTTTAGCTTACTGCCGAGATAAAACCCGTGCGCTTCTAAGTCTTCTAACACAGGTTTCAGAGATAAAAGGATACCGCCACGTTTAGCCTTCACTAAAATCCCGACTGTTCCGATTATCTTGAGTCCAAGATTATTCGCGATTAAACGGGCTTGCCGATCATCCAGCACAATCTTATGACCGCGTTCGCTAGCGAGAGCGATTGCCTCTGCCTCTCCGTCGTCCACGAGCATCTTCAAGGCGGATACCAGGGCAAGGTTGATAGGGGCTTCTGTCCTGAGCCACGGGAGTGATGTGCCGAACTCTCGCGCGACTTCCGGCGGGATGAAGATGGGATCAAACAGCGCGGGCAGAACATCCAAGCGACCGATTCTCTCAAGCCCGATCAAGCACGTACTATCAACAACGACCGTCTCTTTCAAGTATCTATCTCCTGCCGCAACTCTTCAGGAGAATAATTAAAAACCGGGACTTTATATCGCCCTAACATTTCCATGAAAGCACGTTTCGATAAGCCCGCAAGCTTGGCGGCTTGACCGAGAGATGCCTTCTCGACCTCATAGAGCTTGATGGCGAGAAGGAGTTTCGCCTCATCCTCTGAAAGATTCGGCGGCAGATCAACTTCCAAAACATTAGCGCTCATAACAAAGTATCTCTTCTAGAGACGAATGATAGCAACAAATCTCTGTCTTTCAAGTTTGAGAGGCGAGGAAGTCTAACGCCAGCCATCAGCCGCGCCCCTGCGCAACATACATGAGAATAGCGCTAGTGGGGCGTCGGGTGCATATCGTTGTTGGCTGGGTGCTGCGCGACATATCAAGACCGTTTTACATTTTAGCCGATACCTATGTCGGCTCATTTACCGAAATGACCTGTATATCAGCTATAAGGTATTGCCCCTCCGTCTGACATTCATCGCAGATGAGGGTAAAGGTTGCGCCTTTAACGCTTCGCCAACTACTACCTTCGATATAAGGCACAATAGGGATTGACTGATGACAAGTAGCGCATGGAAAGCCCCAATACTTGACGGTTTCTGTCTCTGTCATACTCACAAGATTTCCCCATCCAAGCCGCATCAGGTGAAGCAGCCCAACTACTGATTAAACTACGGCGCGCAGTTTATCATGATCTAAAGATGCCGCTGCTGGACAGTGCGTCAAAGGGCGTGTTAAATTCCTTGGCGATTTAGTAACTTTTGCGGTTGCCTGTGCTTAGCGGGGGCGACTGCGGTCTGGGAGGACCATCTCGAACAAGTCATGTTAGCTACGGAAAAGAAGGAAGAGATCGTCGGCAAATACCGCACCCACGAGGGCGACACCGGCTCGCCGCAGGTGCAGGTGGCTCTGCTCACCGAGCGCATCAACCAGCTCACCGAGCACTTCAAAACGCACAAGAAAGATAACCACTCGCGGCGCGGCTTGCTCAAGATGGTCTCGCAGCGTCGCAGTATGCTCGACTACCTCAAGCGCAGGGACATCGAGCAGTACCACACGCTCATCAGCCAACTCGGCTTGCGCCGCTAGGCAGACTCTAGTCTCGTGCTCCCGGATTGTCCGGGAGCTTGAAGGGTTCACACTAATCAACGCCCGCGTCCATTGAGAAGCCCGATGGCAGTGCCGAACGTGACGGCGCACACTGCCCCACAGGGCGGGCGCGCGACAGCCTGTACAACACAGGTCAGAGCAACATGGCGGCGGCGGCTTCACGTTTTGAAGCCGTCGCCGTTTTTTTTGAAGCCGTTAGCTGTTTTTGAAGCCGTTAGCGATTAGCTGTTAGCAGTCAGCCAATCCTGCCGACTCGCTCGACCAGCCTTGCCGAGAGTTCTCACGTGCGGGCGCGACCCGCAACTCTCCGACCGGCTAACAGCTAACCGCTAAGAGCTAACAGCTACAGAAATCACCGCGACGGATGAGACGTGCGCGGTCAGTCGTCCGAAGGAGACCAGAAAACAATGCCAGAGAAGAAATATCTGAAAGAGAGTATCAAACTCGGCGGTCGCGATCTGACCGTCGAGACGGGCCGCGTCGCCAAGCAGGCGGACGGGTCGGTCGTCGTCCGCTACGGCGATACGATGTTGCTCGTCGCCGCCGTCGGCGCCCCCAGCCCGCGCGAGGGCATCGACTTCTTCCCGCTCACGGTCGAGTACCGCGAGCACAACTACGCCGCCGGGCGCATCCCCGGCAACTACTTCCGCCGCGAGGGGCGACCCGGCGAGAAGGAAGTTTTGACCTGCCGCCTGATCGACCGCCCCTGCCGCCCGCTCTTCACGAAGGGCTACCGCAACGAGACGCAGGTCATCGCCTCCGTCATCTCCGCCGATCAGGAGAACGACCCGGACGTCATCGCCATCACCGGCGCCTCGCTCGCGCTCTACCTCTCGGACATTCCTTTTGAGACGCCGATTGCCGGCGTGCGCGTCGGGCTCATCGACGGTCGCTACATCATCAACCCGACCTACGATGAGGTGCGCGAGTCGAGCTTGAACCTGATCGTCGCGGGCACGGAAGAAGCCATCGTGATGGTCGAGGCGGGCGCGAAAGAGGTCTCCGAGGCGATCATGGTCGAGGCGCTGATGCTCGCGCACAAGGAGATCAACCGCCTCTGCCGCTGGCAGAAGGAACTCTACAAGGCGCTCGGCATCGAAAAGCGCCCTGTCACGCCGCCCGCCTTGAACGAGGAGATGCTCGGCGAGATCGAGCGCAACTACGCCGAGAAGATGCGCGCCGCCTTAGACACCGAGTCGCAGGGCAAGCAGGCGTCTTACGCGGCGATTGACGCGCTCAAGAAAGAGGTGGTCGAGGCGCACCCCGAGGACGCGCCCGAACAGCGCCAGATGGCGAAGAAGATTTTCGACCAGCTCAAGGAGAAAATCTTCCGCGACGACATCCTCAACAAGCGCCGCCGCCCGGACGGTCGCCGCTTCTCCGAGATTCGCCCGATTGACTGCGAAGTCGGCTGGCTCCCGCGCACGCACGGCTCGGCGCTGTTTACGCGCGGCGAGACGCAGGCGTTGGTCACGGCGACGCTTGGCACGAAGCAGGACGAGCAGTTCATGGACGATCTAGAGACGGGTGAGATCAAGCGCCGCTTCCTGCTGCACTACAACTTCCCGCAGTACTCGGTCGGCGAGGTCGGTCGCTTCGGCTCAACCAGCCGGCGTGAGATCGGTCACGGCGCGCTTGCCCGGCGCGCGCTCGAACCCGTGCTGCCGGACGAGGGTGATTTCCCCTACTCGCTGCGCATCGTCTCAGACATCACGGAGTCGAACGGCTCTTCTTCGATGGCGAGCGTGTGCGGCGGGAGCCTGTCGATGATGGACGCCGGCGTGCCCATCAAGAAGCCCGTGGCGGGCGTCGCGATGGGGCTCGTCATGGAGGGCAACAAGTACGCCATCCTCTCCGACATCGCCGGGGCGGAGGATCACTACGGCGACATGGACTTCAAGGTCGCGGGCACGGCGGAAGGCATCACCGCCCTCCAGATGGACATTAAGATCGGCGGCATTAACGCCATGATCATGCAGGAGGCGCTCGAGCAGGCGCGCAAAGGGCGGATGCACATCCTCGGCATCATGGAGGAGGCGTTAGCCACACCGCGCGAGAACCTGAGCGCTTACGCCCCGCGCATCATCACGATCAAGATCAACCCGGACAAGATTCGCGACGTGATCGGACCCGGCGGCAAGATGATCCGCTCCATCGTCGAGGAGACGGGCGCGAAGATCGACGTCGAGGACGACGGCACGGTCTTCATCGCGACCGCCGACAGCGAGGCGGCGGAGGCTGCCGTCGCGCGCATCCGCGGCTTGACCGCCGAGGCCGAGATCGGCGCGACCTACGTCGGCACGGTCTCGCGCATCGTCGATTTCGGCGCGTTCGTCGAGATTTTCCCCGGCACGGACGGGCTGTTGCACATCTCTGAGATCGCCAACCACCGCGTCCGCGACGTGAGGGACGAACTCAAAGAAGGGCAGCAGATCATGGTCAAGTGCATCGGCAAGGAGGGCAACAAGATCAAGCTCTCCCGCAAGGCGCTGTTGCGCGACGAGAAGGGGAACGGGGGGGCTGAAGGGCACGACGGGGAATAATCGCCTCGTCAGACGCTCAAACCGGGAGCCAGCAGGGTCTGGGGTCGCGTCCGCCGGACGCGACCCTTTTTGTTTTCCTGCTTATAGTTAGGGGGCAAAAAAGGGCTCGCAAAATTGGAAGTCCTCAAGTATTATGCCTTTTCCTTTGATGTAAACGGACAGGAAAGCGGGCTTTTACTACAAAAGCCAAAGCAATTTCACTCTCGCGGCTGAGGAGAACTGTCGCCGCGCTAATCCAGCAGGTTTCGAGGAGGACGACCACGAAGATGAGGCATCAAGCAATTATCAAGGTAGCTCTGATGCTCGCCTTCCTGTCCATCGCCGCGGCGTCGGCGCAAGCCAGTCCTGTGCGCTACCAGGACGTTTTCGCGCTGGCGAGCGTCGCCGGACAGAGCGGTCGCCCCTCGGTTGATCTGCGTATGCGACCCTTAGGTCAGCAGCAGGGCGGCGCTTCCACGCAGCAAACCGCATCAATCAAGTCGCCGGATCAGAAACCCTCCTCGGTGGTCGTGCCGGACGGCGCGAGCATACCCGCCGCGTCCGGCTCAGCCTCGCTGACCGGCACGGAGGTCGCCCCGCCGCAGCCGGGTCAGCAGACCAACGTCGAGACGGTCGAGCTGGGCGAAGTGCAGGGCACCATCTGCAACTGTGGTGACATTCTCGTGCCCGGCGGAGGCTTCCCGAAATGGCCCCTGCTGGCGCTCGGAGCCATCCCGTTCTTCTTCATCAACCACGGCTGCGATAACGGCCCCTGCGAGGTGATCGACTGCACGACGACCGGC
>JBJMGS010000068.1:0-2281 GCA_045807785.1 Pyrinomonadaceae bacterium | reverse complement strand
TCCATGAAATCGTCGAACACGGCGTCTCGATGTTCGGACACAAGTGAGGTCGCGCGTGACTGAGGAGCAGGCGACGAAGTTGCGCGAACGCTTGGATCCCCTCGTCGGTCAGCGGGCATGGGGAGTCTCCGTCGGACACGGCAGCTTCCTGACCTTCGAGTTCGGGCCGGTCGCGCCGCAGCGGTTTGGTGGCAAGAAGCAGCACGGCGAGTGGCATTTGTGGCTCTACATGACTGGCTGGCGCGTCGATGTCTCGAGCAACGTGATCGCTTCGTCCGACGACGATCGCGCGCAGATGGAGCGCGGCGCGGCTACCCTCGACGGGCGCACGGTGACGGCTGTAGAGGTCAGTGCACCTCGCGGCGACCTGACGCTGCAGCTCGGCGATGCGACTGTGAGAACCTTCGTCGTCGAATCGGATGCCGAGCAGTGGCTGCTGTACACGCCGACCGGAACCGTCCTCGAAGTCGGTGCTGATGCAAACTGGACCGAGGAACCGGGAAGCTCCGCTGGCTGACCTTTTCAGCTGACGCGAGTCGGGCGCGTGCCTATGATTCGCGCCATGCGAATCCTGATGGTGTGTGCGGCGCTCGGCGCCGCTAGTTGCGCTACGACCGGGCTTGGGAGCGTCGAGAAGGGCGTGGCGGAGGTGCTCATCTCGCCTGCCGACGAGAACAAGCTCGGGCTGCAGTTCAAGCAGGAGCTCGAGCAGAAGCAGCACGTCGTCTACTACAACGATCCCGTCGTCGTGAACTACGTTCGCGGCGTCGCCGATCGCGTCATCACGTTCGGCAAGCGCGATCGGCCCGACGTGCAGTGGCAGGTCAATGTCATCGACGACTCGAAGACGGTGAACGCGTTCGCCACGCCGGGCGGCTATCTCTACGTCTACTCGGGGCTCATCATGGCCGCCGACAACGAGGCCGAGCTCGCCGGCGTCATGGCGCACGAGACCGGGCACGTCGTCGCGCGCCACTCGGCGCGGCAGATGGTCGACGCGTACGGGCTCGAGGCCGTGTCGGAGCTCGTCCTCGGCAAGAACCCGGGCCTGCTCGGGCAGGTCGCCGGCGGCGTCGGGCAGAAGGGCTTCATGCTCGCCAACTCGCGCAGCGACGAGACCGAAGCCGACGAGTACGGCGCGCGCTACGCGGCGGCGGCCGGCTACGATCCGCACGGGCTCGTCACGTTCTTCGGCAAGCTGCGCGCGCAGGAAGGAAACTCGCCGCGCTTCCTCGCCATCCTCAGCGATCATCCGGCGACGCCGGATCGCATCGATCACGTCAACGCGTACATCGCGCAGAAGGGACTGCGCGGCACGACGACGAACGTCACCGCGTTCGCGCCGGTCAAGCAGCGAGTGGCGACGCACGTCTCACAGTCGCCGGCGCCGACCCAGGCCGGCGGACCGCCGCCGGGAGGCGCTCCGCCGGGAGGCGCCCCGCCGAACCATTTTACGCCGCCGCCGAATTAGCCGAGCGCGCGCACGCATGCGCCACCGGTTGCGTTTTTTGCACAGTAGGGTCGTTAGATTCTTCTGCTGTGTGCACCAGATATACTCGCGAATCTCGCCCATACTACATGTAAGCGTCGAGCAATCGCTGCACAGCGATTGTTTCGGCCGACCGTCGACCGTGGCGCGCTTCCTGCTTTAGCGGGCGCACGCCCATTTTGTGAGGATGCCCGACGTGTCTCTTCCCGAGCCGAACAGTCCGCCGCTGCCGCCCGCCGTCGAGATCCTCCTGGTCGACGACGATCCGCGGACGCTCCTGGCGATGGAGGCGATGCTCGGAGAAGTCGGCGGGACCCTCGTCACCGCGACCTCGGGTCGCGAGGCGCTGTTCAAGCTGCTCAAGCGCGACGTCGCCGTCATCCTGCTCGATGTGCAGATGCCGGATCTCGACGGCTTCGAAACTGCCGAGCTGATTCGCGCGCGCGACAAGAGCCGGCACACCCCGATCATCTTTTTGACCGCGTTCAGCCAGAACGATCGCGCCATGCTGCGCGGCTACGGGCTCGGCGCGGTCGACTTCATGTTCAAGCCGATCGTGCCGGAGATCCTGCGCAGCAAGGTGCAGGTCTTCGTCGAGCTCGCGCGCAAGACGCACGAGGTCGAGCGCCAGGCGCGGCTCATCTGGGAAGCCGACAACCTGCGCGAGCAGATGGAGCACGAGCGCGCCACCGCCGAGCAGATGGCGCGCAAGGCCGAAGAGCTGGCGCGTGCGGTCGCCGAGCGTGACGCCGCGGCGCGCGCGCTCGTGCAGTCGAACGCGCGCCTCGCGAT
>JBJMGS010000067.1:0-22698 GCA_045807785.1 Pyrinomonadaceae bacterium | reverse complement strand
GGTCGAGGACTCGACTAGGATGCGGGCCGGGGCGCGCGTGCCGAGCAGCTCGGAGATGTGTTCGCGGTCGGTCTTGATGCGGCGCTCGATCAGTTCGCCGTCTTGGGTGATGATGCAGACCTGGCTGGAGACCTTGCCGAGGTCGAAACCGATGAAGTCCATAGCTAACTCTCCTTTTTATCGCGGTCAGTGCCGCAGAGTTTTAGGAGCAGTATGCCACCGACGAAGGTGGCGCTCAGCCGCTTCATCCAATCTCTTTTGTGGAATCGCTAAAGGCTGCCATGTAATCGCAGTATCTAATTTTACGATGCGCTTCTTACCTTTTAGTTGATTCCAGGGTAGATGAATCTCAAACGGGTATTTCACTGTAGTGTTGAATTGGAAAGAGCAACAAGGACATGAGAGCCCATCGCTCCACCCAGTGAAATTAGGTTCTTGGTGATAAGTTGTCGGACAGGGGATTATACAAGGTCAGGTCTTAGCTTTTACAAGTCACTTACCACTTCCCTCTTCACCTTTGCCGCCCTCTTCACCTTTGCCGCCCTCTTCACCCTTGCCGCCCGCTTCCCCTTGCCACTAGCTTTAGCTAGTGGTGTCAGGGCTCCGGTCAACGGCTTTAGCCGAAGTCTGAAAGAGCGCTCATCCTCATCGTGCCATCCCTCATTCGACTAAAGCCGACCTTTTTTTAGCAACTCTTCCCACTAGCTAAAGCTAGTGACAATTCGAAATCCTCCCTATCGGCTAAAGCCCGTGGCAACCGAGAATCACCACGATCAGCCGACCTGTGCGCCCTGCGCTTCCGCGTCTTGCGCCTCGTCTTCGTAGCCGCGCGGGTGCGCCTGCTTCCAGGCCCACGCGGATTCGACGATGACGCGCAAGTCCTGAAACTGCGGCGACCAGCCCAAGTCATTCCTGATCCTCGCGGAACTCGCGACGAGCACCGCCGGGTCGCCCGCCCGTCGCGGCGCGACGCGCGCGGGGATGTCGCGCCCTGTCATCTCGCGCGCCACGTCTAAAACTTCTTTCACCGTGTAGCCGTCGCCGCCGCAACCGAGGTTGTAGATCGCGCTGCGCTCGTGGAGTATCGAGAGCGCGAGGATGTGCGCGCGCGCCAGATCGACGACGTGGATGTAGTCGCGCACACATGTGCCGTCGCGCGTCGGGTAGTCGTCGCCGTAAATCTCGACGGCCTCGCGCTCGCCCGCCGCCACTTGCAGGACGATGGGGATGAGGTGCGTCTCCGGGTCGTGCACCTCGCCGCACTGTCGCGTCGCGCCCGCGGCGTTGAAGTAGCGAAGGCTCGCGTAGAGGATGCCGTGCGCCCCTTCGTACCACTTGAGCGCGCGCTCGTAGGCGAGCTTCGACTCGCCGTAAGGATTCGTCGGCGCCGTCGGGTCTGTCTCTTCGATGGGCTGCTTGGCGGGCTCGCCGTAGGTCGCGGCGGTCGAGGAGAAGACGAGCCGGCGCACGTTCTCTTCTCTCATCGCGTCGAGCAGGGCGAGCCCGGCGGTGACGTTGTTGCGGTAATACTTCGCGGGGTTCGTGACGGATTCGCCGACGAGCGAGTCCGCCGCCATGTGAATGACGGCCTCTGTGCCCTGCCCGCGAAACGTCTGCCGCAGGTGCTCCGTGTCGGTCAGCTCGCCGCGCACGAAGTCCGCGCCCGTGGGAACCGCCGCGCGGTGACCTTTATAAAGACTGTCATAGACGACGACCGAGTGGCCGTCTTTCACCAACTCTTCGGCGACGACGCTGCCGATGTAGCCCGCTCCGCCCGTCACGAGTACGCGCATGATCTCTCCCGGACGCTGAAGCGCGGTCGAGGCTGTGGCGCAACGGCGTCAGCCACGACGACTCTGCGTCGCTGTGTGTAGAATTTAGAGAACGCGCAGATTCTAACACGGCGCGCGGCGGGCGCGAACGCCCGCAAATACTTCGTAGTGGTTCAGATGAAGAAAGATGGAGAGGAAAAGAGAATGGACAGGATTAACCGGATGAGAGTAGTGCTACGTCAGCATATTTTTGGGTTTAACGAATTGCCACTAGCTTGAGCTGAATTGCCACTAGCTTGAGCTAGTGGGACAGGTTCTATAAAAAGGTTCCGGCTTTAGCCGAATCATTCGGCTAAAGCCGGAGTCTTCTTTCCTTCTCCCCCTCCAGCTAAAGCTGGAGGCAACGCACAGAACTTAAATGACAAAGCAGGAGTCACGCTCTTTTTCTCTTGATCCTGTTAATCCTGTTAATCCTGTCTAATTCCTCCCCTTCTTAAACTAAACCATTGCCAAATACTTCGCGCGCGCGCAGCCGTTTGGTGGTATAACACTGCCGCCGTCCGCAGTCCTGCTGCCGAAGTTAAAACCCGAAAAGTCATGCGCTTCAGATCAACTCTCGCATTCGCACTCGCGTCCGCGCTCACCCTCGTCGCCACCGTCGCCGCGCCGCCTTCGACCGCGCAGCGGCGAGTAGACAACGCGCGCCAGCGCCGCGTCAGCCTCTTACTCTTCAATGGCAAGGTCTTCGTCTCGGACAAGAACTATTCGATGGCGCAGGCCGTGGCGGTCGAAGGCGAGCGCATCGTCGCCGTCGGGACGGACGCTGAAGTCAGATCGCGCTACGCGGGCGAGAAGACGATTGACCTGCGGGGTCGTCTCGTCACGCCGGGATTCAACGACGCGCACCTGCACTTTTTGAACGGCGGGCTCTCGCTCGTGCGCGTCAACTTCGCGGGCGCAAACACACTCGCCGAGGCGAAGCGTCGCGTCGCCGCGCGCGCGAAAGAGCTGCCGCCGGGCACGTGGGTGCTTGGGCGCGGCTGGGATCACACGCTCTGGGGCGGCGCGTGGCCGACGCGACAAGACCTGGACGAGGTCGTCCCCGACAAGCCCGTCTTCGTGCAGCGCGTGGACGGGCACACGAGTTGGGCAAACTCGCTCGCGCTCAAACTGGCAAACGTCACGCGCGACACGCCAAACCCGGAGGGCGGCGAGATCGAGCGCAACGCGCGGGGCGAGCCGACGGGGATACTGAAGGAGACCGCCGGGGGCTTGGTCGCGCGCGTCGTGCCTGAGCCGCCGCGTGAGGAGAAGTTGCAGGCGATTGAGCGGGCGCTCGGCGAGGCAAGACGCTACGGCATCACTTCGATGTCGGATTCGATCTCCGGCTATGAGACGCTCGCGCTCTACCGAGAGCTGCTGGTGCAGGATCGTCTCACGGTGCGCGTCGCCGAGTGGCTGAGCATGGAGACGCCAGTCGAGGAGTTGAAGCGGCAGCGCGCGGAGTTCGATGCGCTCAAGGTCGATCCTTTCCGCATACGCATCTCTGCGGTCAAGGGCTACGTTGACGGCACGCTCGGCTCGCACAGCGCCGCCATGCTCGCGCCCTTCTCCGACGACCCTCACAACAGCGGCATCCCGCGCATGACGCAGGAGGAACTGACGAGTAAGGTCGTCGCGATCAGCAGCGCGGGATTTCAGATTGCCTTACACGCCATCGGCGACCGCGCGAACCGCATGGCGCTTGATGCTTTCGCAGAGGCAGAAAAGAAAAATCCGTCGCTCCAGAATTTTAAGGTGGTGCAGGGCGACATTAGTTCGTTAGTCCAGTTAACGAACATACCTCCCCCCAAGAAGAAAAATCGTGCGGGTCAGAACGAAATTATAATGAGAGCAGAGGGTACAGAGTGGCCGCGCAATCGCATCGAGCACGCGCAGGTCGTCGCGCCGTCGGACTTCGCGCGCTTCCGCGATCTCGGCGTCGTCGCGTCGATGCAGCCGTCGCACGCCATCTCGGATAAGCGTTGGGCTCCTGATCGCCTGGGCGAGTACCGCTCGCTCGGCGCGTACTCGTGGCACACGTTCGAGGCTTACGGCGTCCACGTCCCGTTCGGCACGGACTGGCCCATCGAGCCCGTCAACCCCTACCTCGGACTCTTCGCCGCCGTCACGCGCGAGAGCACCGACTTGCAACCGCAGGGCGGCTGGCTGCCACAGGAACGACTCGACATCCGCGAAGCCATCCGCTGCTATACCGCCGAGTCGGCTTACGCCTCCTTTGAAGAAAAGGACAAGGGGCAGATTGCGCCGGGGATGCTCGCCGACTTCGTCGTCCACACACGCGACCTGCTGACCGTCAAGCCCGAAGAGATTTTGCAGACGGAAGCGGCGATGACGATCTTCGACGGTCGCGTCGTGTACGAGCGCGGCACGCTCTGATTTGAGAGTGAGCGCGGTGACCAACAGTCAGTACCGCCTGCGGTAGCGGATGGGTGCTGGCTCGCGTTGAGACCCACCTGCTACCGCAGGCGGTACTGACCTAGTTTTCAGCCTCACGATGAAAGGAGTCTCTAAGAAAATGCCTACGTGGTTGAAAGTGGTGCTCGCCGTCGTGCTCGTCGGCGTACTCGCCGTCGCGGCCCTCGTCGGCGCGGGCGTCTATCTGTGGAAGCAGCATGGGCCGGAGTTCGTCGCGGGCGTCAAGCAGGGCGAGCGTGAGGGGCGCGACTTCGGCACGCAGACCGACAACAAGGGCTGCGTGGACGAGGGCGTGGCGCGCAACCGCAAGGCCGAAGGGATCACGGAGTTGATGAAGTCGAGCGTCTTCGTCCGCAGTTGTCTCGATGCCAGCCGCCCGACGCCGAATTTCTGCGATGACGTGCCGGGCGTCTTCGAGATCACGAAGACCATCGAGTGGCGCAAAAATCAGTGCCAGCAGCGCGGGCTGGCAGGCGCGCCGGGCTGCGACCAGATATTCCAGCAGGTGCAGCAGTACTGCGTCAAACACTCTCTCGAAGAGCCGGGACCTTCTGAAAAAAGTTCCACCCCCGCGCGCTGAACTCGCGCCCGACCAATACACCCGCGAGGCACGCGACGCTCTGTTTGAGCGACGCGAGCCTCGCGAATTTCGACCAGTGATCTTTCGCCGTCCGTCCGCGCGGGCGCGCGAGACTCTAAGGCGCGTGCGCCGAGATGATCTGGCCGAGCAGGTCTGCCACGCCCGACGCGCGCTCCAGATGCGGGTCGCGCCAGCCGTCGTGGTAGTTAAGCGCGTAGGTCTTCACCGTGTCGTCGTTATCGACGAGCAGATCGATGCGGGCGCGCGCGTCCGTGTGCGCCGCACGCACCGCGTCGCGCAGGGCGTCGGGCGTGTAGGCTCTGTCGTTGACGGCGACGATCTTCATGCTCGGCCCCAGGCCCGCCGCGAACCCAGGCATCCCCGGAATCACGTCCTGAATCGTGCCATCCTTCAACACGGTCAATCCCAGCGAGTAGCCCGCGTCGGTCGGGCGCTCATAAGACTCCGCGTTCGCCATCAGCGCGTTCGGCGTGTCGCTGTAAGCGAGCATCCACCCGCCGCGACGGATGCCGTCGAGCGGCGCGCGCGGGTCGGTCGTCAGCAGCCGCGCGTTCAGGAACGCACGCCAGTCGTAAGGCGCGACCTGGTTGAGCGTGTTCACCACATCGTCCATCGTGTAGGGCTTGACCTGCGGCGCGGTCGAGGGCGCGCCGTGGAAGAGCTTGCAGAAGTCGTCGAGGCTTTTGCGCCCGCCGGTCTGCTGGCGGATGAGCGTGTCTGCGTCGAGCCAGATCAGCTCGCCCTCGTCGTAGAAGTCCACGCCGCGCCGGTACGCCTCCCACTGCGAAGAGGCGTTATAGAGAAGCTGCGCCGCCACGGTCGTGTCGATCAGCGGTCGCCACGCCCTGCCCGGTCGGTGATCTAGATCGGCGGCGACGCGCGCCAGGTTGTCGCGATACTGCTCCGCCGTCCAGATGCCGCTGCGCGCCGTGAGCACGTCGCCGAGGTACTCGGTCAAGCCCTCATAGACCCAGAGCAACTCGCCCTGCATCGGCTCCTGAAAGTCGCGCGTGGCGAGGCCCGCAGGGCGGCGAAACTTCCCGTTCCAGGAGTGCGTGAACTCGTGCGGCAAAACACTCAGCCCGATGTCGCCCAGGCCCTTATCGACGAGCGAGCGTTCGGCGATGCGGCTGTCGTTCGACTGGTGGTGTTCGAGCCCGAAGTGCGCGACGTGATCCGAGAGCGTCAACAGAAAATGGTAGTTCTCGTAGTGGCGCGCGCCGAAGAGCGCGTCCGTCTCGGCGACGAGCTTGCGCATCTCGTTGATAAACTCCGGCGTGGCTTCGAGCGCGGCGGGGCTGTCGGCGGCCAGGTCCAGCTCGACCGCGTTGTGCGCCGGATCAATCGGGATGGCGCGGAAGTATTCGCCCGCGAGCACCGGCGAATCGACGAGCGTGTTCAGGGAGACGGGCGCGAACTCGACGCCGCCCGGCCCGCGCGGCTTTGCGCCCGGAAGCGCCGTGCCGTACTTCCAGCCCGCGGGCAGTTGGAGCGTCGCGCGATAATTAATCTCGTCCGGGTTCGCGCCCTGCGGGTAGAGGACGAGCTGATTCCACGTGATGATGGCGAGGTGCGGCGTGGCGGAGGCGGCGGACGTGAAGCCCGTCGCCGAAGTCGCCGACAGGAAATCGAGTGCGACTTCTACCTCGTGCGCGCCCGCCGGCACGTCCAGGTGGAAGGCATACATGTCAACGGGATCGCGCCGCCACGCGACTGTCTTACCCGCGGCGGTGAACTTCAAGCCGACGAGATCGGTGATGGGGCCGGTCGGGCCGTGCTCGCCCGGAATCCACTTCGGATAGACAAGGGTGAGCGCGCCGGGCGACGCGGGGATTGTCATGTGCGAGTGGAAGAGCTTGCGCGGCGCTTCGGTCGCGTCAACGCTCAGCGCGACCGCTTGCCGCGTCTGCGCCCCCGCGGCGGCGGCGAAGAGTGCGAAAAAGATCAGCAGTAGGCAGTGGGCTCTTTTCATGTTCGTCTCCGTGCGATCAAATGAGTCGTCGTCGCCCGGCGCGCATTGGCGCACGACAGGCGAGCCGTGTTTGCGTAAAATGTGCAGGCTTGAGAGAGCGGTTTCACTCTAAACCCTGAACTTCTAATTTTCAACAGACGGCGCTTAAGAGAGGAGACTCGACCATGGCGGAGGCGACGCAGACGGCGGAGGTGGTCGTCATCGGCAGCGGCATCGTCGGATCGAGCGTGGCGTATCACCTGACGGAGATGGGCTGCCGCGACGTGCTCGTCCTCGAGCGCGAGGCGCATCAGGGCAAGGGCTCGACGGGCAAGAGCATGGGCGGCGTGCGCGCGCAGTTCTCCACCCCCGTCAACATCCAGATGTCGCTCTACTCGATCAACTTCTTCGCGGAGTTTGAGGAGCGAGTCGGCCACCCGGCGGACTACCGCCCGCACGGCTATCTGTTCGTCGCGACGAGCGGGCGGCATCTCGAATACTTGAAAGCCAACCGCGAGCGGCAGATGGCTTTCGGCGTGAAGAACGTCGAGCTGGTGTCGCGCGACGACATCACGGCGATGCTGCCGCAACTGCGCGCGGACGACGTCGTGGGCGGGACGTTCTGCCCGACCGACGGCTTCGTAGATCCGCACAGCGTCATGATGGGCTTCATGTTGAGAGCGCGCGAGCGCGGCGCGCGGCTGTGGCTCGACACGCCCGTCGAGGGCATCGAGGTCGAGCGCGGGCGCGTCGCGGGCGTCCAGACGTCGCGCGGGCGCGTGGCGACGCGCGTCGTCGTCAACTGCGCGGGCGCTTGGGCGGCGGGCGTGGCGAAACTCGCGGGCGCGGAGCTGCCCGTCGAGCCCCTGCGGCGGCAGCTTGTGCCGACCGAGCCTTTCGACGGATTACCGCAGCGCTTTCCGATGGTCATCGACATGAGTACTGGCTTCCACTTCCGGCGCGAAGGCGCAGGCATCTTGCTCGCGTGGAATGACCCAAGCGAGACGCCCGGCTTCAAGACCGAGTTCGACCCGTCGTTCGTCGAGAAGATTCTGACGCGCGCCGCCGCGCGCGTGCCCGCCCTCGCCGAAGCACAGGTCAACGCGCGCCGCGCGTGGGCGGGGCTCTACGAGATGACGCCGGATCACCACGCCGTCATCGGCGAGTCGCCGGAAGTGCCGGGTCTCTACTTCGCCAACGGCTTCAGCGGCCACGGCGTGATGCACTCGCCCGCGACGGGCCGCCTCGTCGCCGAGACGATCATCGACGGTCGCGCGACGACCATCGACGCTTCCCCGCTCGGCGTCGAGCGCTTCGCCGAGGGGCGTCTGATCGAAGAGACCGCGCTGCTGTGACGCGCGCGGAAAACTTTGCCTTGCCGGGAAGCACCGTGCTATGGTCTACGCTCCTTGATAGTAGTTGGCGGCGCGTCTCATTACTGTAATCCGTCAAAGTAGCCCTTCGCCGGTGCGCCTTCTTCATTAGCCTGACTTCCTGCTCGGTCGGGCTCGGCACAGACTTTCAGTTCGCTTGCTCCCGTCGGTTCCTCATTAAGTTCATAAAGTGACATACGGTTTCATCGTGATGCCCACCCTTACCCCACGCCGGAGGCTTGCCTACCCGGCTGGTACGCCTGTAACCCACACACTGTCACCTCGGAGGAACCATGAAGAAAGTCCTGGCCTTGTTTGCGACCATCGCGCTGTGCGTCACAGCGCTCTTGCCTAGTAGCGCGTACTTCAGCGAGTCTTCGACGACGAGCGCGCAGAGCCAGAACTCACACGACCCCGTCCAGCGGGGCGCGGAAGTGCAGTTCGGCGATCGCGCCGTCTCCGAACACGTCCGCAACATGCCGAAAGGCAGGGACAAGGGCAAGCACCTCTCGCCCGATAAGGACTATCACACGACCTTTTTACCGGACGGACTGGGGGGAGCCGTTGACTCTGTCGTGCAGACCTCTGTCGCCGACGGCGGGTACACGCCGGTGCTGACAGCGCAGTCGTCGGGCGCCGACGTTGCCTCGGCCCCCGAAGCGCCCTCGCCCGCGATCACCACGCAACTAATCGGCAACCCCGGGTTCGAGAACGGCTCGGCGCTCCCCGCCCCGTGGACGACGACTTCCGGCGTCGTTGACAGCTCGGCGAGCGAGCCCGCGCACTCCGGCGCGTGGAAGGCTTGGATGGACGGCTACGGCACGACGCACACCGACACCGTCCAGCAGACGGTGACGATCCCCGCCGGCGCGACCGCGACGCTCACCTTCTGGCTGCACATCGACTCCGCCGAGACCACGACGACCACGCAGTTCGACAAGTTACAGGTTCAGATTCGCAACTCGGCCAACACAGTGCTCTCGACTCTCGCCACCTACTCGAACCTCAACAAGGCGGCGGGCTACACGCAGAAATCCTTCAACGTGTCGTCCTTCCAGGGGCAGATCATCAAGGTCTATCTGACGGCCTCGGAAGACTCTTCGCTCCAGACCTCTTTCGTCGTTGATGACTTCGCGCTCAACGCCACGACCGGCACGCCGACGCCGACGCCAACTCCGACGCCCACGCCGACGGCAACCCCGACGCCGACCCCGACGCCGGTGGGCACGCCCACGCCGACGCCTACGCCCTCGTCTCTCGTTAACTTCGACGGCCTCGGCAACGGCGGCGGCTACACGCCGAACTCCGCCCCGCCCGACACGAACGGCGCGGTCGGCGCAACACAGTACGTGCAGTGGGTCAACGAGGCTTTCGCCGTCTATAACAAGACGACGGGCGCGCGCGTCGCCGGGCCGACCAACGGCAACCAGTTGTTCACCGCTCTCGGCGCGTCGCACCCGTGCGCCGTCAACAACGACGGCGACCCCATCGTCCAGTACGACCAGGCGAACAACCGCTGGGTGCTGACGCAGTTCTCCGTCACCAACGGCGCGACGAGCGGCTTCTTCCAGTGCATCGCCGTCTCGCAGACCTCGGACGCGACCGGCGCGTACAACGTCTATGCCTACCGCGAGCCGAACTTCAACGACTATCCGAAGTTCGGTGTCTGGGCCGACGGCTACTACGCGACCTACAACATGTTTTCGGGTAACACCTTCGTCGGCGCGCGCCTGTGCGCCTACGACCGCACGAAGATGTTGACCGGAGCCGCCGCCGCAGAGCAGTGCTTCCAGTTAAGCTCCAGTTTCGGCGGCGTGCTGCCCGCAGACATCGATGGCAGTATCGCGCCGCCCGCCGGCTCATCCGAATACTTCGTCAACTTCGGTGCCAACTCGCTCAACGTCTGGAAGCTGCACGTTGACTTTGCGAACTCCGCCAACTCCGCCCTGACCGGCCCTTCTACGCTGCCGGTCGCCGCCTTCAGCCAGGCCTGCTCGGGCGGCACCTGCATCCCGCAGTCGGGCACGACGCAGAAGCTCGACTCGCTCGCCGACCGCCTGATGTACCGCCTTGCCTACCGCCGCTACACAGACGGGCACGAGGCGATGGTCGTCAACCACTCGGTCACACCCGGCACGGGGCCGCTCTCCGGCGTGCGCTGGTACGAGCTGCGCGTCTCCGGCGGGACGCCGAGCGTCTTCCAGCAGGGCACTTACGCGGTTGACTCGAACAGCCGCTGGATGGGCTCGATCGCGATGGACAAGGTGGGCAACATCGCCGTCGGCTACAGCGTGTCGGGCGCGAGCCTCTTCCCCTCGATCCGCTTCGCCACGCGCGCGCCCGGCGACGCCGCCGGCACACTCGGCCCGGAGACGAGCATCGTCGCGGGCGGGGGCTCGCAGACGGCGACGCTCAGCCGCTGGGGCGACTACAGCGCGCTCACCGTTGACCCGGTGGACGACTGCACCTTCTGGTACACGACTGAGTACCTGAAGGCCAACGGCACGTTCAACTGGAGCACGCGCATCGCGTCGTTCAGGCTCTCGACCTGCCAGTAAAGATTCGGGCGGGTGAGTGAATAAGCGTGAAGGTCGTCCGAAGTTACTTCGGACGACCTTCACGCATTTGCGACGACGCTGTTTTGAGTTTCCTGCTTGTCCCGACGCTCACACCGACCCGAGGCGGCGGGAGTTCACCTGCACTTCATGACGCGCGGCTGTTGCCCGCGCGTGAGCTTGAACACACCGACCATCTCTCCCGTGTCAACCTCGACGACGGTGAGCAGCATCCTGTCGCCTTGGATCGAGCCGGTGTACTGCGCCGGGTGGCTGTCGGGCTTCTCGTCCCGACGCACCGGCCCGCCGTGCTCCCTGACGTGCGTACCGCTCACGTGGAAGCGCCCGCGCGCGTCGAGGACGATCTTGCGATCTATCGTGCCGCTGGCGCAGTCGTACTCGACCTGCCCGCCCTGCGCGGTGACTTCGAGGCCGATGTGATCGCCGCCCCACGTGCCCGTCGGCGCGCCGCTCATTTTGCTACTCGCTCCGGCCCTTCGATCATTATTGTCCCCCGGTTGATTCGCGCTGTCCCGCACGAGAAAAGTGAAGACCAGCGGGAGAGCGACGACCGTTAACAGACTCCTGGAAATTGTGTCGAGCATAACTCTGGTTTGCACCGTGCGTCCGACCCTTGCGACCACGTTAGGTCGTGTTAACCGCCACCTTCGTGCCGACCGTGCGGCGGGCAGAAGACCTGTCCGTCCACTCTTCGCGGGCGACCCTTTTAGCCGGGCGGCGGCGCGCCGAAGATATCACGAATGCGGTCAATGTTGCGCCCCTTGACGCGGTGCCCGCCACCGCGCCAGCCGCCGCGACGAGCGGGCGGTGGGTCGTCGCCCGCGCCCGCGTCGTCGCGTCGCGGGTCGTGGCCGATGCGGTCGCCGTCCGGGTAGGCGGGTATGACATCGACGCGGCGCGCACGCGGCGCATCATCTTCGCTGGCGGCGCGCGGAGTGTTGTCTCTGTGCGTCGCCGACTCGCGCGGCGCGCGCTCGTCTCTCTTCTTCGCGTCAGCCTCCGTGCGGTCAATCTTCCCCTCGTCCTTCGCGGCGCGAATCTCCACGACGGGCGCGCTCTCTTCCGGCTTGCTCTCAGCAGGCACGTCGGCTCGCGCGGTCTCATCCTTCGCGGGCACGGACGCGGTTAGCGACGGCGATGCGGCGGCTTGCCGCGCGGGCGTCGCGGCGGCATCTTGCGGCGCTTGTGTCGCGGGCGTCGTCGTCACCGTTTGCGCTGCCGTCTGCGTCTGCGCGGGGCGCAGGTAGAGCCGGTAGGCGACGACCGAGACGAGACCGCCGAGCAGGGCGGAGACGAGCACGAGCGCCACGGGCAGGCGGCGACTCTGGAGCACGGGCGCGCGCCTGAGCGGGACGACGGGCTGCGCCGTCTGCGCCTCCGCCTCGTCGAAGCGCGGCTGGACGAGCGTCGCTTCGGGGTCTTTGGTCACAAAATTTTCCTGCATCTCTTCCATCATTATTCCCAGGGCGTGTTGATTCTCGTTAGTCTCCATACTTGATTGCAATATAACTGATTGCAATTGGCAGACCAGAAACCCGCGCCTACGCGCGCGCCGCACGCGACAATCGCCCACGCACGGCACTAAGGCCTTAGATGCCAGCGTTTACTACTGCGCTGTGACCAGACAGTTATAAAACGATTGCGGGACGGGGCGTGAGGAGAGGCGCGCGTTGGAAGAGATGTGTCCGAATTGAACTGAAATCGTGCGCGCCGAGACACCAAAAGCGCGACACGCCCGCCGGAATTTTCACCCGGCTTTGAAAGTGCGTGCGCGCTCCAGGTTCGTCTTAACTCTCTATCGCTTCGTCTCGAAACCCAATCAGCCGCGCGCCAGCGGTCGGCTGCCCGCGCGACGATCTTCGAGCACCTCGATCTGTTCCTTAACGCGCGTGTAGATGCCGTCGGCGTCGAGCCCGTACTTGGCGAGGAGGAGCTTGGCGTCGCCGTGCGTCACCCAGCGGTCGGGGATGCCCATCGAGGCGACGCGCACCTTGTCCTGCAAGCCGTTCTCTTCCAGCAGCTCCAAGACCGCCGAGCCGAAGCCGCCCGCGAGGTATGCTTCTTCGACCGTCACGATCAGACGCTTCGTCCGCGCGAGCGCAAGCAGCAGTCCGGCGTCAAGCGGCTTGACGAAGCGCGCGTTGACGACCGTCGCCTCGATGCCGTCGCGCGACAAATGCTCCGCCGCCTGCAACGACGGCTGCACCATCGAGCCGTAGGCGATGATCGCCACGTCCGTCCCCGCGTCGCGCAAAATCTCGGCCTTGCCGATCTCCAACAGGCGCGGCTCGCGCTCCGTGTCCGCGCCCGTGCCGTTGCCGCGCGGGTAGCGCATCGCGGCGGGGCCCACGTGTTCGAGCATGGTGAACATCATGTCGCGCATCTCGCCCTCGTCCTTCGGCGCCATCGCGACGAGGTTCGGGATAGCGCGTAGGTACGCGACGTCTAAGAGCCCGTGATGCGTCGGGCCGTCGCCGCCCGCGATGCCGCCGCGGTCGAGACAGAACTTGACGTTCAGATTCTGCAAGCAGACGTCATGGACGATCTGGTCGAAGGCGCGCTGCAAGAACGTCGAGTAGATCGCGCAGACCGGCTTTAAGCCCTCGGTTGACATCCCCGCCGCGAACGTGACGCAGTGCTGCTCGGCGATGCCGACGTCGAACGATCTTTCGGGGAATCTCTTCAGCGCCTGATCGATCCCCGTTCCGTCCGGCATCGCGGCGGTAAGTGCGACGACGCGCTCGTCCCTCTCCATCAGCTCGCACAAAGTCTTGCCGAAGACGGCGGTGTAGGTCGGCGGCTGCGCCTTTGTGGACTTGACCATCTCGCCCGTTTCCGGATCGAAGGGGCCGGTGGCGTGCCAAGCGTAGTAGTTCTTCTCGCGCGCGGGGAAGCCTTTGCCCTTCGTCGTCAGGACGTGGACGATGACGGGCGAATCCCTGACCTGCTGCGCCTCGCGGAAGGCGCGCACGAGCGACTGCGTGTCGTGCCCGTCAACGTAGCCGATGTACTTGAAGCCCAGCTCGTTGACGAGCGCGCCCGGCAGCACTGCCGCCGCGATAGCGTCCTTGAAGGTCTTCGCCGCGTGGTGCAGACGCTCGCCGACCGAAGGCACAGAGCGCAGCGCCTCGCCCAGCTCGTCTTTGAAGCGGTGGTAGCCGTGCGCCTCGCGGATGCGGTTCAAATAACCCGTGAGCGCGCCGACCGCCGGGGCGATGGACATCTCGTTGTCGTTCAGGACGACGATCAGACGTGTCTTCAAGTGCCCCGCCTGATTGATCGCCTCCATCGCCATCCCGCCCGCGAGCGACGCATCGCCGATCAGTGCGACGACGTGCCGGCTCTCACCCTTGCGGTCGCGCGCGATCGCCATGCCGAGCGCCGCGGAGAGCGACGTCGAGGCGTGCCCCGCGCCGAAGGTGTCATACTCCGACTCGTCGCGCTTCAGGAAGCCGCTCAGCCCGTCGTACTGCTTGAGCGTCGGCAGCTCGTCGCGCCGCCCCGTCAAAATCTTGTGCGCGTAAGCCTGATGCCCCACGTCCCACACGAGGCGATCCTGCGGCGTCTCGAAGGCGTAGTGGAGCGCGACGGCCAGTTCGACCGCGCCTAAGCTCGCGCCCGTGTGGCCGCCGATGCGAGCGCACACGTCGATGATGTACTGGCGGATTTCATCCGCCACCTCCGGCAACTGTTCGGGCTTGAGGCGGCGCAAATCAGCGGGCGAGTTGATCTGTCGGATAAGACTCATATCGCGGCAGATTGTAACGCGATTCGCGGGCGCGCGCACGTCACAAGATTCTTGAGATTGGCGACCACGCGCGCCAGACATTTTCCGACCACGCGCCCCCACCGCGCGTCTAAAGGGGCGAAAGGCGACGCGCACGGGACTCGGCGCGCGCCGCCTTCCGCCAGAGAGAGGCGCGCCGCGGTCGAGCGAAATCGTCCCGGCGCGCACGCCATCATCCCACGTAAGTTTTATGAAGGAGAGGTTACTGATGAGAAACAAACTGTTGAAACTTTCGACCGGCATGGCGCTCTTCGCGCTGCTCGCCGTCGCCGCGCCGGCGCAGACGACCGCGCCGCAGAATCAGAACAACCCGCCGCGGGCGGGGCGTCGTGCGGGCGGGCGCGGACTCGACCACCCGATGCGCGGCGAGAAACAGGAGCGGCGCGCGCTGCGCCGTCTGAACCTGACGGACGCGCAGCGGCAGCAGGTGCGCGAAGTCGAACGGCGCTACGCGCAGACCCTGCGCGCCGACCGGGAGGAGTTGCGCCAGCTCGTCGAGCTGCGGCGCTCCGGCACCGCGCTGACGTCCGAACAGTCTGCGCGCGTGCGTCAACTGCGCGAGGAACTGCGCGCCAACGCCGAACGGATGCGCGGCGAGCTGCAAAACGTCCTCACACCCGAACAGCGCCAGCAGATGCAGCAGACGCGCGACGAGATGCGTAAGCGCCGCGCCGAGCGGGCGACGCCGCCGACCGGCAACTCGAACAACTGAGCGTAAAAACAGACGGGGCGACGCGGGGGATGAAAGAATTGTTCCCCGCGTCGCCGCGTCGCCATGTCGCCGCGTCTCGTTCAGTATGCGTCGTCGCCGCGCAGCATGACGGGGAGCGTGCGGAGGATGATCTTGAGGTCGAGCAGCGGCGACCAGTTTTCGATGTAGAAGAGATCGAGCCGCACCATCTCGTCGAACGAGAGGCGGTTGCGTCCGGACACCTGCCACAAGCCTGTCAGCCCCGGCTTCATGTCGAGCCGCTTCCGATGCCACAACTCGTAAGCCTCGACCTCGTACGGGATCGGCGGGCGGGGGCCGACCAGACTCATCTCGCCCCGCAACACGTTTAAGAGCTGCGGCAGCTCGTCGAGACTCAGGCGCCTCAGCACGCGCCCGGTGCGCGTCACGCGTGGGTCGTCGCGCAGCTTATAGACGGGGCGCGCGTCGTCGCCAAGGTTCGTGTCGGGCCGCCCGGCGATGAGCTTGCGCTGGTAGTCGCGGTGCGCCGCGTCGTCCGAGTCGGCGCGCATCGTGCGGAACTTCAGGAAGAGGAAGACGCGGCCGTCCATCCCGACGCGCTCCTGTCGGTAGAAGACCGCGCCCTTCGAGTCGAGCTTGATAAGGAGCGCGATGACGAGCCACAGCGGCGAGAGCACGACGAGCGCCGTGAGCGAGACCATGACGTCGAAGCTGCGCTTGGTCAAGCGCGCCGCGCCGGAGAGTGGCTCGCGGAAGAGCTGGATCATCGGCAGCGCGCCGATCTGATCGATCTCGGTCTTGCGCGGCAGGAAGTTAAAGAGGCTCGGCGCGATGCGAAACTCGACGCCGCGATTACGCCCCACCTTCATCATCACGTCGAACAGCAGATCGCCCGACACTTTCGGGTCGGTAATGATCACCTCGTTGGCGCGCGTCTCGCGAATGGTCTCGGCGAGCTGCTCGATGCCGGCGACGACGGGGACGCCCGCGAACTCTTCCGGCACGCCCGCGCCAACCCGCCCGTTTTCCACCACGCCGATCACGCGGTAGCCTAGTTCGGGCCGCGCGCGCATCTCCGCGATGCACAGCTCGGCCTGTTCGCCGCGACCGACGACGAGCGTCGGGATCAGGTTGACCCCACGGCGACGGAAGGCCGACTGAGCCGCGCGCGCCGCGAGGCGCAGGACGGCGTATGCCGTGAGCGCGAAGAGAAAATCGAAGACGAAGACGGCGCGCGAGTAGGAGAAGGCGCGGAAGGCCGTGCCGCCGCGGAACAGGAACGTGATCGCCACGATCAAAAGCGACGCGACCGCCGTCGCCTTGAAGACGCGCCCTGCGTCGTCCACGTAAGAGAACTCGCCGCGCAGCCGGTAGAGATCGTAGTAGGCGTTGGCGAGCACGCGCACCGGCACGACGAAGACGAGCACTGCCGCGTAAGGCGCGAACCGCGCTCCCCAGGCCCACCCGCCGCCCGGCGCGTGCGTGAAGACGTGTGTGCCCTCGCGCGCGACGAACGCGCAGACGAAGCACGCGAGGGCGACGCAGGCGTCCGCCGCGACGAGCGCGACGCGCGCCGCGGGCACAGCCCACGCGGGCGCGCGCCCCTCGGCGCGCACCGCGCCCGCCTTTACACGCAGATTGTCCAGGTGTTCGACGCGCATGAGATGCGGCGCGCGCCCGTTGTGTGCGCGCTTGAAGATGTTGATTCCCGTGGGCGACTTCCTTCAGTGCAGCGCGTGGTGCTTGAGCGTCCCGCCGCTCACGTCCGAAACCGGGTGGACGAGAACGAACGCCCCTTCGTCAATCTCCTCGACGATTCGTCGGACGCCGCCGATCTCCAACCGCGTCACGACGCAGAGCAGGATACGGTGCTCCGCGCCCGTCAGCCCGCCGTAGCCTCTGTAGATCGTCACGCCGCGTCTGAGATCGCGGACGATTGCTTCGCGGATCGTGTCGCCCTGCGCGGAGACGATAACGACTGCAGTATATTCCTCGATGCCGTGGATCAGAAAGTCTACCATCTTCGACGCGGCGAAGTAGGTCAGGATCGAGTAGAGCGCGGATTCGACTCCGAGGAAGAACGCCGCCGCCACGAAGATGACGACGTTTAAGACGAGGATCACGTCGCCCACTTTCAGCAGGTGGCTACGGCGACTGACGAGCAGCGCGGCGATCTCCGTCCCGTCGAGCACCGCGCCGCCACGCATCGCGAGCCCGATGCCCGCGCCGATGAAGAAGCCGCCGAAGACCGCCGTAAGAAGTTTGTCGGGCGTCACATCTGGGAAGTGGATCAGGACGAGGCAGAGTGAGAGCCCGCCAATCGCCAGCGCGCTTCTGGCGGCGAACGCCTTGCCGACCTGCTTGTAGCCGAGCGCGATGAAGGGGAGGTTGATGACGAGGATCAGGATCGAGAGAGGGATACCGGAAACATCAGAGACGAGCATCGAGATGCCAGTCACGCCGCCGTCGATGAAGCGGCTCGACAGCAGAAAGCCCTTCAGCCCCAGCCCCGCCGACAGGATGCCCGCGATGATGAGCGCGGCGTTCGCGCCTTCTCGAACGACTCTCTTCATCCGCAGAGGATAGCCTTACCGGCGACGCGCGGGCAAAAGCGCGCGGCGCGCGCGCCTTCAATCTTCCAGAATCAGATTTGTCACCTCGGCGCGGACGTGCGTGGCGCGGCGCGGCGCGTTGGCCCTCTTCTTCGAGAGCGGCAGCGCGTCAACGTCCGCGCGCGTCGCGAGTCGCAGGAGACGGCCTTCACTGACGAGCTGCTCGTCCACGGCGGCCCAGCGCCCGGCGTAGATCGTTGCGGCGGGTGTGGCGAGCGCGGCGGCTTCGCGGTTCATCGTCCCGCCCGCGCTCACCACCAGATCGGCGGCACTGATGAGCAGCGGGCCGTCGAGCGCGCTCTGAGGCATGATGAGTCTCTCGCCCGACAGGCGCGCGGCGAACTGTTCGCGCTGGGCGCGCGTGCGTGCGAGGAAGACCGTGCGCGTGTCGGCGGCGGCAGAGAGCCGCGCGAGCAGCGCGTCGAACAGCTCATTCTCGAAGCGGTGGTAGAGCGCCTCGCTCGCAGGCGGGCGGACGACGACGAGCACATTCTCATCCCGCACGCCGAGCGCGTCGCGCAACTCGCCGAGCGCGCGCTGGTCTGGTTGATAGTCGGCGAGGTACACGTCTTCCTTGAAGCCGTCGTAACGTCGCACCTTCGACGCGCGCGCGCCGAAGCGGCGCAAGGCCTCCGCGGGGAACGCGCGGGGGACGACGACGCGCGAGGCGAGTCGGAACGCCAGTTGGTTCGCGGGCTGGTGCTCGTAGTCCATCAGCGTGACGGTTTTGAGACGCAGCAGGCGAGCCGCGACGATCTGCGAGTAAGAGTTATGACTCACGGCCAGATCGAGCTCGCGCCCGCGCGCCCAACGCGCCAACTGCCACGCGCGACCGACGAGGTTCCCGGCCTTCCCCGACAGCTCGCGTCCGCCGTGTCCGCCGATGACTGCTGGCGAGAGTCGCGCCTCACGCGCCAGCTCGACCGTCTGTGCGAACTCGCGCGCCGTCCACTCGACCGTGTGCCCGCGCTCGACAAACTCTCCCGCGAGCGCGCCGAAGAAAGGCACGTGCGGCGAGTTGGCGAGATCGACCCAAATCCTCATAAGAGTGAGCAGTGAGCAGTAAGCAGTGAGCAGTGCTGGCAGTCGATCTTTTTTGACTGCTCACTGCTTACTGCTCACTTCAATCAGCCGCGCTAGGCCGTACATCATCCAACCCTGCGACCAGCGCATGTAGGGCGTGCGGACGATGTGCGTGCGGCGACGCTGGTAGTGGAAGAAGCCGCGCGGGTCGCGCAGGTGCGCCACCGTCCAGCCCGCGATTCTGACGGCGAGCGGGAGCGCGTCGGGCGACAAGCTTTCGAGTTCGGCGAGGGCGACGAGCGCGGCCCCGGCAGAGTGCGCGTCCGCCGGGTAAGCATTTTCGGGGGTGAACTTCGGGAAGCCGTCCGCCGCGAAAAAGTTGTTGCGCCAGAAGTCGAAGCCGCGACTGAGCGCGTGGAGGAATTCTTCGCGGCAGTCATCACACGAGGCGTTGATGCGCGAGAGCGAGGTCAGGATGAATGCCGTGTGAAAGTTGTCCGACCACGTCTGAAACCCTTCCGCGCCGTAAGCCCAGGAGCCGTCGGCGCGCTGGCGTCGGACGACGTAGCGTGCGGCGCGTGCGGCGGTCTCTGTCAACCCGCTCTCGCCCGTGAGCGCGCCGACGCGGGCTAAGGTTTCAGCGGCGAGCAGGCTCGCGTTGAAGACGCGCGTGCGGTCGAGCGGCGAATAGCTGAAACAGACTTCGTCCGCCGTCTCGTCGCTGCGGTTGAGATCGACGACGATGAATTCGCACGCCGCACGCGCCAGCCGCAGATACTCTTCGTCACCAAACGTGCGCGCCGCTTCGACGAGGGCGCGTGCGGCGAACGCCGTGGGGACGACCGTGGGCGTCCCCCGCGGCGCAAAGAAGGCGCGCCCCTGCCAATCGAAGTTGTAGCCCCACGCCGCGCCGTGCGCAGTTTCGATCCGCGCGTCGATCAGATCGCGCAGCAGTGCCCTCGCCGCGAGGCGCGCTTCGTCGCGCGATGAAGCGCCGGAGTCTTCGGCGCGCAGGCGCGAGAGCCACGCGAGCACGAAGAGCGCCGTGCCCTTCGCGTTGCGCCCGGCGGGCACGCGCGCCAGCGGCCGCAGGTTCAGGGGCGAGCGTTTGAAAGCTTGCGTCCAAGCGAGGCGCGCGAGGCGCGAGCGCCGGAGCGGCGTCGCCTGAAATAGACGACTGTTGAGCGCGTCGAAGGGATCGTGCCCGGCATAGTCGCGCGCGGCGCACCACGCGGCGAGGCTGTCAAAAACAGATGTCAGATGCTGGATGCTAGATGCTGGTTCAGTCATCTTCATTACCAACATCTAATATCTTGCATCTGACATCTGCCTTTCGATCTGTCGCGGCGTTTCGACGAAGCTCTCGTGCCAGAGTTCGAAGACGAGGAGCGTCCAGAGGAGCTTGCGGTGGTTGGCGAGCCCCCGCTCGTGCTCGTCTTGCAGGCGCGCGACCGTTACGGGATCGAAGAGCCCGTGGCGCGAGAGGCGCGCGGGCGAGAGCAGGTCGCGAGCGAGCGGGCGCAGGCGGCCTTTCAACCACTCGGCGACGGGCACGCCGAAGCCCTTCTTGCCGCGCCGCGTGACAAAGCGCGGCACGAGCGGATCAATCGCCTTCTTCAAGATGTACTTCGTCGTCCCGCCGCGCAGCTTGTAGTCGGAGGGGAGCGACGCAGCATACTCGACGACGCGGCGGTCGAGGAACGGCGCGCGCACTTCCAGAGAGACCGCCATGCTCGCCCGATCGACTTTCGTCAGGATGTCTTCGGCGAGGTAGAGCTGCGTGTCCACGTGCTGCATCCGCTCGACGAGGTCGGACGAGTCGCACGCGTCGAAGATCGTGCGCGCGTCACGGTACACGTCGGCGTGGGTCGCGCGCTTGGCCTCGGCGGTGAGTAGAGACTCCTGCGCCGCGGGCGAGAAGGAGCCGAACCAGATGTGATGGCGCGCGACGTGGTCGTCTGTCTGCATCCCCTCGACGAAGCGCCGGGCTTTGAAGTCGAACGAAAGGTTCTTGGTCTTGACAGGAAGCCGACGGATCGCGGGCTCGACCAGCAGGCGGCGCAGGGCGCGCGGGACGCGTCCGTAAACGTCCGCGATGCGATGCCCGTGGTACATCTGGTAGCCCGCGAAAATCTCGTCGCCGCCGTCGCCGCCCAAGGCGACCGTGACGTGCTGCCGCGTGAAGCGACAGAGTAAATATGTCGAGACGACCGATGGATCGCTTAAGGGCTCGTCCATCCACGAGCCGATCTCGCCGACGAGGTCTGCGGCGAGGTTCGCGCTCAGGCGCTCTTCGTGGTGGTCTGTGCCGAGGAAGTCGGCGACGCCGCGCGCGTAGGCCGACTCGTCGAAGGATTTTTCGGCGAAGGAGATTGAGAAGGTCTTGACCGTCTCTGGCGAAGCGGCGACGGCGAGCGCGGCGACCGCCGAAGAGTCCACGCCGCCCGACAGGAGTACGCCGAGCGGCACGTCCGAGACGAGCCGCAGGCGCACGGAATCAGCCAGCAACTCGCGCACTCGCTCCGCCGCCTCGTCCTGCGTGGGCACGCGCTCCGGCTTGCGGTAGCTCAGACGCCAGTAGCGCGAGACTTCGACGCGCCCGTCTTCGAGCGTGAGCGCGTGCGCGGCGGGGAGCTTGTTGATGCCCTCGTAGATCGAGAGCGGCGCGGGCACGTAGTCGAAGGCGAGGTACTGACGCAGCGCGTCGAGGTTAACTTTGGTTGTGACCGAGGGGTGCGCAAGCAAAACTTTCGGCTCGGAGGCGAAGAGTAGTTTGCCACCGAAGACGCCCCAGTACAGAGGCTTCTCGCCGAACGGATCGCGCGCGAGAAATAATTTGCGCCGCCGCGCGTCCCACAGGGCAAAGGCGAACATGCCGTTCAGATGGTCGAGCATCCGCGTGCCGTACTCCTCGTAGAGGTGCGGCAGGACTTCCGTGTCGGACGCGCTTCTGAACGTGTGGCCGCGCGCTTCCAGATCGCGCCGCAGTTCGCGGTAGTTGTAAATCTCGCCGTTCAGGATGACGCTCACGCGCCCGTCTTCGCTGACGGCGGGCTGCTCGCCCGTCTGCAGATCGATGATGGCGAGACGCCGCATCCCGAGCGCGACGCCCGGCGCGGTCATCAGCCCTTCCGAGTCGGGACCGCGATGCACCATGCGCCCGCACATCGAGCGCAGCAACTCCGTTGCGCCGTCTTCCACAGGCGCGCGCGCGTCGAGGTCAGCCCATCCGGTAATGCCGCACATAACTTAAAGGTGGCGGGTGTCAGGTGACGGGTGTCGGGTAAAACCGAAGCTAAAACTAACAACGCAGCTCACGGGTCACAGCCTTCCTTCTTTACCGTCACCCGTCACCCGGTTCTCAAATCCGATCCGCTCGCGCACCGTGTAGATCGCCTTGGCCTGCGACTCGTGGTAGGTGCGCACGAGCATCTCGGCGAGGAGTCCCATCAGGAAGAACTGCACGCCGACGGCGAACAAGACGATGGAGAGCACGGGCAGCGGCGTCAGGATGAACGAGACGTGCTCGAACAGTTTCAGGAAGAGCGCCCATGTGCCGGCGACGAGCGAGATGAGGAAGGCGACCAGCCCGAACGTGCCGAAGACATAGATCGGCTTCGTCTGGTACGACGCCATGAACTTGATCGTGACGAGATCGAAGACGACCTTCACGGTGCGCGAGAGCCCGTACTTCGAGACGCCCATCGTGCGCGCGTGGTGCTCGACGGGAATCTCTGTGACGCGCGCGCCGACCCAGCTCGCGTAGATCGGGATGAAGCGGTGCATCTCGCCGTAGAGCTTCACGTCCTGGAGGACCTCGCGGCGGTAGGCCTT
>JBJMGS010000066.1:0-27130 GCA_045807785.1 Pyrinomonadaceae bacterium | reverse complement strand
TAAGCGTGCTTCGCACGCTTCGGCGGGCAGGATGCCCGCGCTTCCAGGGATTCATCTCAAGGGCTTGACGGCTCAGTCGATCTGGTAAGTCGCGACGCTCGTCGGCGTCTCGAAGCAGCGCACCTTATAGACGCTGACGCGGTGGTCTCCGACCTGCGACGCGACGCGTTCGAGGATGTAGCGCGCGAGATTTTCCGCCGAAGGGTTCAGCTCCTCGTCGAACGGCGGCAGCTCGTTGATGTTGCGGTGGTCGAGATACTTCACGATCTCGTCCGCCGCCTCCTTCAACTCGCCGAAGTCCACGAGCAGGCCGATGTTGTTCAGCTCCCGCCCCCGCGCGTAAATCTCGATCTTATAGTTGTGCCCGTGCAGGTTCTCGCACTTCCCCCGGTAGCCGCGCAACTGGTGCGCGCTCGAAAAGTTGCGCTCGATCATCACCTCAAACTGTCCAGCCATAATGTCTTTTTAACTTTGTTCCTCGAGAATCCATTTTAGCGTTTCCCTATTAGCTTGGCGATCCTTCGGTTAAGACGGTGTTGCCAGCTACTCGCGCCCGCCGCGTCTAACAATTCAACGACATTGCCGTAACCTTTTTCTTCGGCAAACTGCAAGGGGGTTATGCCGCTGTAGCCATGACCACTGAAATCGCACTTCACCGAAAAGTTCGCCCCGCGCGATAAGAGAAGACGCACCATCTCCGCGTCGTTATGATAGACGGCGCCGTGTAGCGCCCACCAATGTAATCCGTCACCTGCATTGATGTCGGCGCCGTTGTCGAGCAGGACTCGCGCGGCTTCCGTGTGACCATTCCAGACAGCCTCACGCAATGAAATCGGGCTGTCGTCCAAATGACCGTTAGGATTTGCTCCTTCATTGAGAAGCATTTTTACCTTCTCGACATCACCTTCTCTGGCGGCGGTAGAAAGTTCAGCCTGTAGTGAATAACAGGGAGGATCGTACACTTCACCGTAGGCTCCATCGGCATCTGGAATCCATACGTCGTAATAACCAGCTTTGCACGGATGTGTGTGCTGCTTATCGACCGGCTGAAAAGCAACAGGCGGCTCTCGCCTGAATGTTTCGAGGCGCGAGCGGCGCGGCGGCATTGCGAAATATAGAAAGGTCCCAACGATGAAAGTTGCCAGCGTAACGACGGCATAGATGATGTAGCGTTTCATTGTCTTGCTTAAATTCTGAGGCCCCATTATCGCGCTACCGCGTCAGTCGTTTCAAACACGCGCGCGACTTCGGCGAGGTCGGAGGTGGTGCGGCGCACGGGGAGGCTCGCGAGGAACTGTTTGCCGTAGGCTTGCGTGCGCAGGCGCGGGTCGAGGACTGAAAGCACACCGCGGTCGGTCGCCGAGCGGATCAGACGTCCGAGTCCCTGCTTGAGCGAGATGATCGCCTGCGGGACGCTGTACTCGTAGAAGCTCGATCCGCCCGCGTCCTCGATGAAGCGCTGGCGCGCGGCGACCACCGGGTCGGTCGGCACGGCGAACGGCAGCTTGTCGATGATGACGCAAGACAACTGTTCCCCGCGCACGTCCACGCCCTGCCAGAAACTCGACGTGGCGAAGAGCACCGCGTGCGGCGTCTGGCGAAACTTGTCGAGCAGGTAAGACTTCGACGCGTCGCCCTGCACGAGGCACGGAAAGTCCACGCGCGACGCGACGCGCTCATATAACGCGCGCATCCCGCTCAAGGAAGTCGAGAGGACGAAGGCGCGCCCCTTAGTGACTTCAAGCAGGCGCACGATCTCTTCCGCCGCCGCGTCCGCCCACTGCGGAGAGCGCGGGTCGGGCATCCGCGGCGGCAGATACAGAATCGACTGTCGCTCGTAATCGTAGCCGGAAGGCGCGACGAGTTCGTCGGTCTTCTCGACGAGGCCGAGCCGCTCGCGCACGAAGCGGAAACTGTTCGCGCTGGCGAGCGTCGCCGAAGTCAGCACGCAGGTCTCCACACGGTCGAACAGCTTGTCTTGCAGCAAGGTCGAAACGTCTATCGGCGAGGCGCGCAGGAAAGTGCCGCGACCGCGCCGCTCCAGCCAATAGACGAACCGCTTGTCGTCGCCTGCGACGACGAACTCCAACTGAAAGCGCACCTCGCGCACGCGCCTAAGCAGGCTATCAACTTCGGGCGGCTTGTCTCTGAGCGCGTCGAGTGTGGCGTCCATGCGCGCGAGTGCGCCGTCGAGCGCGAGGTAGGATTGACCTAAATTGGTCGGCTCGATCTCGCCCTGCTTATTCTTGCGCGCGAAGGTGCCGGGCAGAATCGGCGCGCGCCCCTGCTCCTCGCCGCGACCGTTCTGCTGGAATCCGAGCCACAGGTGTTCGGCGAAGCGCGAGACGCGCGCGGCGGATTTCGTCAGCTCCTTGTTCGCATCCACATCATTGATCGGCAGGGTTTGCAGGTCGCGCAGGATGTCTTCGATCTGGTAGCTCGACACCTGCGCGCCGAAGTATTCCGCCGCCACGTCCTCGATCTGGTGCGCCTCGTCGAAGATGACCGCCGAATAATCCGGCAGGACCTGACCATACTCGCCGCCACGGAGCGCCAAATCCGCGAAGAAGAGATGATGATTGACGATCACGATGTCGGCATCCTGCGCGCGCTGGCGCATCCGCGTGATGAAGCACGGATCGTATTCCGGGCACTTCTGCCCGAGACAGGTTTCGCTGCGGGCGTCGATGTGTCGCCAGAAGGAGAGGTTTTCGGGAAGCTCTGTCAACTCGGCGCGGTCGCCCGCCTGCGAGTCGTGCGCCCAGCGCTTCACCTCGTCGAAGTAGTCAACGTCTTCGAGCCCGTCGAGGATGGGCGATGAATCGGCGCGCTTGATGCGTTGGAGGCAGGCGTAGTTGTTGCGCCCCTTCATGTAGGCGGCGGAAAACTTTTTCGGGAGCACGCGCTGGAGGAAAGGGATGTCCTTCTCCATCAACTGCTCCTGCAAGTTCTTCGTCCCTGTCGAGACGATGACGCGCGTGCCGCGCGCGGTCGCGGCGGCAATCGCGGGCACGAGGTACGCGAGCGTCTTGCCCGTGCCCGTGCCCGCCTCGACGACGAGGTGGCGGCGCTCCTCGAACGCGCGCAAGACAGCCTCGGCCATCTGAACCTGACCGGGGCGGTGCTCGTAGTCTGGGTGCGCGCGCGCCAGCAAGCCGCCGCGCCCGAAAATCTCTTCCATGATCAGTTAGCTTCCGAAGTGGTCGGAGAATGTTGGATGCGGCGTGGGCGCGCCGGGCTGCGCGCTAAAGCTCTAGCGACGCGGGAGCACGTCGAACGAGTCGAGAAAGGCTTTGCCCGCTTCGCCCGTCTTGCCGTCGGAGGCGAGGGTCACGACCATGTAGGCGTGGCCGCCCGCGAGCACGGCGCGCGCCCCGCCCGCGCGCTTGCCGATGGTGAAGTCCTGCGCCTGCGCGCGGTAGCCGCCGACCCGCAGCTCGCGCACCGGCTTCGCTTCGAGCGAGTCGTCGAGCCCCTGATCCCTGAGCCGCTTGCGTTGCCCCTCGGCGAAACTGTTCCAGAAGCCCTGGAAGAACTCAGTCTGCGCGTCGCGGTCGATGGTCATCGAGTCGGGCAGACCTTCGATATAGCTGATCAGGTACGCGCCGCCGCCGTCCGCCGTGCCGAAAATGTAGTTGGTCGCGGGCGCTGCCGCAGCCTCGCCCAGGGGGATGCTCTGCTTGAAGGCTTGCGGCGGCGACGGCAGGACGACGCTGAGGATGCTGCCGACGCCGAGCTGTATCTCGTACCGCTGCCACCCCTGCGGGGCGCGCGCTTCCCCGACGGCGCGCGCCGCTTTCGCCACGTCGGGCGCGGGCGCGAGCACGGCCTCCGCCTGCCCGCCCTGCGCGTGAGCCGCATGGGCGCACGCACAGAGGAGTAGCAGAGAGAAGCACGCACGCAGCGAACTAAGTTTCATAACGCAGAGCCTTACCCTTCAAGACTGAACTGAAGACTGAACCGGCGACGGACTGAACCGAAGAGGTTTTGCTGCCGCCTTCACCTGGTCGTCGGCGTCGTGCAGCCCGCCCAGTCTTCGGCGACGACGGCAATGGCGTCGATCCTGCTGCCGAGGAGTTGGGAGGCCGACTTGTCGCCGAGGTCTCTGTGCGCGACGTGGAACTCGACGCCGGGGTAGGCGTAGAACCAGGAGTCGTTCGCGGGCGAAGCCTTCGGCTCGGCCTGTCCGTAGGCTTTGAGCACGTCGCGCGCGCGGCTCGCGCCGAGCGTGATGCCGCGCGCGGTGAAGCCCTCGAACGGCGGGCGTGCTTCGACGCGGACGATCCGCCGCTGCTCGTCGCCGCCGCAGTAGTGGAAGGAGAGGCCGAGGGCGGCGTAGCGCATCTCGGAGCCGAGCGCGCCGTGCTCGACGGTCTCGAAGGTCTTGCCGTAGGCGGACGCCACGTCGTCGGCGGTCGAATGGCCGACGTAGATGTGCGAGACGCCGAGCCCTTCGCTGATGAGTTGGCGCGGGTGCGCGTCTGATTCGCGGTCGATGCGAGGGAGCGTCTGCGCGCGCGCAATGGTCAGCGCCGCGCAGATGAGCAGGGCGCAAGCAAGCCTGTTGAGCATCGTCATTATCATTAGTCGGTTGATCGCCAAGTGCTGAGAGCAGTCCTACAGAACCACGTCCAACGTGGGCGCGCGCGTGATAGATTCAGTCCGCGCCGACGCCTTCGGCTTCCGGCAGTTTCTTCAGGCGCTTCGGGTAGAGCGGGAAGCGCGCGGCGAGTTCCGTAACCGCGCGCGTGACTTTGGCGCGCACCTCTGTGGACTCGGGCGCGTGCATGACTTCGCTGATGAGTCGCGCGACCTGTCGCATCTCCTCCTCGCCCATGCCTCGCGTCGTCAGCGCGGGCGTGCCGAGGCGGATGCCGGACGTGACGAAAGGCTTGTTCGTGTCGAACGGGATCGTGTTCTTGTTGACCGTGATATGCGCGGCTTCGAGCGCCTTCTCCGCGACCTTGCCGGTGACGCCCTGGCCGTTCAGGAAGACATCGACGAGGACGAGGTGGTTATCCGTCCCGCCCGAAACGATCCGCAAGCCCTGCGCCTGAAGTTCCGCCGCGAGCGCCTTCGCGTTCTTCAAGACCTGACGTTGATACTCTTTGAAGTCTTCACGCAGCGCCTCGCCGAACGCGACCGCCTTCGCCGCGATGATGTGGACGAGCGGCCCGCCCTGTACGCCGGGGAAGACCTTTTTATTCACTTCCGCCGCGTGCTCTTCCCTGCACAGGATGAGACCGCCGCGCGGCCCGCGCAGGGTCTTGTGCGTCGTCGTCGTGACGTAATCGGCGTGCGGGACAGGCGAAGGGTGTAAGCCCGCCGCGACCGGCCCCGCGATGTGCGCGATATCCGCCATGACCTTCGCGCCGACCGAGCGTGCAATCTCGCCGATGCGCTCGAAGTTGATCGTGCGCGGGTAGGCGCTTGCGCCGCAGACGATCATCGCGGGGCGGTGCTCTTCGGCGCGGCGTTGCAGGTCGTCGTAGTCGATCTGCTCGGTCTCAGGTGAGACGCCATAGTCTGCCACCTTGTAGCTGATGCCGGAAAAGTTCAGGGGGTGTCCGTGCGTGAGGTGGCCGCCGTGCGAGAGGTTCATGCCGAGAATGGTGTCGCCGTATTTGATGGCGGCAAGATAGACGCTCATGTTCGCCTGCGCGCCCGAGTGCGGCTGGACGTTGGCGTGCTCCGCCCCGAACAACTCTCTGGCGCGATCAATCGCCGCCTGCTCCACCACGTCGGCGAACTCGCAGCCGCCGTAGTAGCGTTTGCCGGGGTAGCCCTCGGCGTACTTGTTCGTAAAGACCGAGCCCATCGCTTCCAGGACGGCCTCGCTGACGAAATTCTCCGAGGCAATCAACTCTAAGCCGTTCGCCTGCCGCGCCACTTCCATGTCGATGGCGCCGCCGACGAGCGGATCAACTTCGGCGAGCCTGGCGTTGCGTCTGTCGTCCATAAACTCCTCCGGCGGTCTCAAGTGTCTGGGCAGGGGCAAAACTTCCGGCTTGTGTTTAGGGCTGCGATGTTACCCCAACGCGGCGCGGCGGCGCAAAGAAGCGGCTCGCGTCCCGCGACGGTTGCGCGCCGCGTTGCGCTTGCGCGACAATGCTCGTTCATTTAGCCCGCGACTTTCGCGACCAATGGACTTGAGAGGAGCTTTCATGCGCTGGTCACAATACTTCATCCCCACCCTGCGCGAAGACCCGGCTGACGCCGAAGTGGTCTCGCACAAGCTCTTGCTTCGCGCCGGCATGGTGCGACAGCTCGCGGCGGGGGTTTACTCGTACCTGCCGCTCGCGTGGCGCACGCTGCGCCGCATCGAGCAGATCGTCCGCGAGGAGATGGACGGCATCGGCGGTCAGGAGTTTCAACTGCCCGTCCTGAACCCGAGAGAGTTGTGGGAGGAGTCGGGCCGCTGGGCGGTGATGGGCGACAACATGTTCCGCCTTCGGGATCGCAAGGGCGCGGAGTTGTGCCTCGGCATGACGCACGAGGAAGTCATCACCTCGATCGCGCGCCACGAGCTGCGCTCGTACAAGCAACTGCCGCAAATCTGGTATCAGATACAGACGAAGTTTCGCGACGAGGCGCGCCCCAAATCGGGCGTCCTGCGCGTCCGGCAGTTCATCATGAAGGACGCCTACTCGTTCGACGTGGATCAGGAGGGTCTCGACAAGTCTTTCGCGGCGCACCGCGAGGCTTACATACGCATCTTCACGCGCTGCGGCTTGCAGTTCTCCATCGTCGAAGCCTCTTCGGGCGCGATGGGCGGCTCGGCGTCGAACGAGTACATGGTCAAGACGGACGCGGGCGAGGATTTGATCGCGGCCTGCGACAAGTGCGACTACGCGGCGAACCTGGAGAAGGCGACTTCGCAGTTGCACGTCGTCATCGACGAGCCTTCGGCGCTCGCCACGCCGGAAGAGTTCCCAACGCCGAACGTCCGCACGATTGAAGACCTGATCAACTTCCCCGGCGGTGCGACCGCAGAGCGTCAGATCAAGACGCTTGTTTACGTCGCGAAGGACGAGGCGGGCGAGCAGCCCGTCATCGCGCTGCTGCGCGGCGACCACCAGTTGCACGAGACGAAACTCGCCGACGCACTCGCCGCCAGCGAGGTGCGACCCGCGCACCCGGAAGAGATTCGCGAGTTGATGGGCGCGGGCGCGGGCTCGCTCGGCGGCGTCTCGGCGAAGCAGATGGCGAAAGCCGCTGGGCGCGACCTGCGCATCGTCGCCGACCACGCCCTCAAAGGGCGCACGAACATGACGACCGGCGCGAACAAGGACGAGCACCACCTGCGCGGCGTGGACATCGAGCGCGACATCCCCGTTGACATCTGGACAGACCTGCGCACGGTGCAATCCGGCGAGCGCTGCCCAGTCTGCGGCGAGGGTGTGCTCGACGTGGCGAAGGCTCTTGAAGTCGGGCACATCTTCAAGCTCGGCACGAAGTATTCCGTCTCGATGGGCGCGAACGTGTTGACGCAGGACGGCAAGGAAATCCCGCTCATCATGGGCTGCTACGGCATCGGCGTCGAGCGCATCATGGCGGCGGCGATTGAGTTGCACCACGACGCCGACGGCATCATCTGGTCGCCGGCGATTGCGCCCTTCCACGTCGTCGTCACCGTCACGAACATGAAGCAACCGGAGCTGAAGGACGCGGGCGAGCGACTCTACACCGACTTACAGCGCGCAGGGCTCGACGTGCTCCTCGATGACCGGGACGAGCGCGCGGGCGTCAAATTCAAGGACGCGGATTTGATCGGCGTCCCCTTCCGCATCACCGTCGGCAAGAAGATCAGTGACGCGACGGTCGAGCTCTTCGACCGCGCGAAAAAAGAGTCGTCCGACGTGCCCCTCGCCGAAGTCGTCGCGCGCGTGCAGGCTCTTGCGCTCTCCGGTCATTAATCGCACGCAAACTGGAAGCGGCGGGCGCGTGGAACTGTCATTCCACGCGCCCGCCGCTTCTCTTATATCGCCCTGCTCAGGACATCGGCACGATGTCTATCACCGTCACTTCCGGCCGCGCCCAGAAGCGGACGCGCGGCGCCGAGCCGCCTTCCATGCCGACGCCGCGGTTGACGTAGAGCCACGTCTCGCCGACGTGGTAGAGCCCCGCTTCGTACTTCTTCCCGAACTTCGAGAGCGTGACGAGCGCGCCGTAGAACGGCAGCGCGACCTGCCCGCCGTGCGTGTGCCCGGCGCAGTAGAGATCGACCTTGCGCGCGGCGACCTCGTCGATCAGATCGGGGTAGTGGTAGAGGAAGATCGTGAACGCGCCGGGCGGGACTGTGTCGAGCGTGCTCCCCAACTGCCTCTCGTCGCCGACGGGCACGCCCGCGATCCAGATGGGCGTCCCGGCGGCGTCGAACCTGACCGCCTCGTCCTTCAATTCCCGCGCGCCCGTGCCCTCGAAAAGTTGTTGACCGCTCCAATACCAGGCGTCCCAGTTCCCTTTCACGACGAAAGTGGGCGCGACTCGCGCCAGACGCGTCAGGCAGTCTCTGAAGACGGGAAGCCCGGCGGGAGAGTTGATCGAGTCGCCCGTGAAAACGATGAGGTCGGGATGCTCGGCGGCGATCACGTCCGGCAATCTTCCTTCGAGGCGCGGCTTGGGATCGCTGTGTAGATCGGAGATGTGTACGACGCGGACGGGGCGCGAGCCGTGCGGAAGTTTCGGGCTCTCGGCGCGGACGTGCGTCACGGCGAGCCGATACGGTTCGACGAAGTAGCCGTATGCGATGCAGACGAGACCGACGGCGGCGAGCGCGATTGCCAGACGCTCCGCCAGCAGCGCGCCGCGCGTCGGCTCCGCGATCAGGCGGAGGCGACGCAGGGCAAGCCTGATGATCGCCAGCGCGGCGAAAAGGTAGATGCCCGCGACGACGGCAACGAAAAGTAGCGCGACTGATTCATCCATCGTCTCTGTCCACTATCATGCGACGAGCCAACATCCTTTCACGGGCGCGCCGCTCTCAAGTTCCCTTTAGCACGTCAGTTCAACACTTCATTTAAGAGCAGCGTGAGGGCGTTGTCCTGGAGGGTCTTGTTCTTTTGCAGGTCGCTGTGCAGGTCGCAGGCGAAGGCGGCGTAGGCGATGGGGAGTGGGCTGTTGAAGAGTTCGCTTTGGCGCGGCGCGACGTACCCCTCGCCGAGCAGAGAGCGGCGCGTGACGCGGCCGTCGCCCGGTTCGTACATCGCGCGCTCGACCTCCTTGCGCTTCCACTCTCTGCCCGCCGAGTCGCGAAAGCGTCGCGGCTGCGTGATGGTCTGCCAGCGGTTCGTTGTGGCGTCGCGGAAGATGACGGGGGCGGAGAGCGTCTCCTCGCAGTCGCCGCCGAAGGCGAAGAGCGCGACCGGGTGCGCGGCGTCCGGCACAGCCGCGTCGAGCGCGTCGTGGAATCGACGCGCGCGCGCGAGCACGGCGGCGAAGTATTCGTTTAGCTCCGCCAGCGTGCCCGCCGTGCGCCGCGCCTGCTCATCGCGCCAGCGCCCTTCGGTGTAGCGCGCCTGAAAATCCGCGTCGTTGACGGGCGACCAACCATATTCCTTCCACGTCGCAGGGTCGTAGAGATCGACGCTGCGCTCTTTCAGGTTCTCGTCGAGGAAGCGCGCCGCGCCGTCGTACGGGAGCAGTTGGAAGATGGCGGGCGCGGAGATGGCGTCCTCCGGCGAGAGCTTGTTCAGCAGGTGCACGCGGCGGCGCAAGCCCTCGGTGATGGAGTAGCCTTCGAGCAGCGTGACGAGCGCCTCCGCAGAGCCCTCGTTCGGCGTGCCGATCATGAAAATCTTCGCGATGTGCTGTGCGCCCGCCCAGGTGAGCTGTGGCGCGACGCCCGCGGGCGGCAGGTCGCTCGCGCCGTAAGCTGCCGCGTAGCGCGCGACGAGCCCGCCCATCGAGTGCGCGACGACATTGAAGCGCAGGTTCGGCTTATTCAGTTTGCGTTTGAGTTCTTCGATGCGGCGGACGAGCAGCCTGGCGGACTCGACGTTGTCGCGCCGCCAGTCGTAAGGGAAGACGAAAAAAGTGTCCGCGTCGTCGCCGGGGGCGGGGTTGTCCCAACTGCCCTCGCGGTAGCCGCCGTAATCCTTGAGCGCGGCGAGCAGTTGGCGATAGACGAGGACTTCGGGCGAGAAGCGCTCGAGCTTCGGGAAGAGGCGCGCGGTCGTGACGATCTCGTCCGCCACCAAGTCGTCGCGGTTCTGCGGCAAGTCCGGCGTCATCGGCAGGCTCAAGCCGTCAACGTCCGAACGGATGGCGGAGGGCCAGACGATCTCGCCGGTCTTGCGGTTGCGCAGTTGCGAGCCGAGGATGCCGGGGACGATGATGATCGGCGGCTTACCCTTGCGCGCGCGCGCCGACTCGAAGATGCGCGCGAGATCGGGCGTGCGCCGCGCGCCGCAGCCGCCGCTCGTCAACACTAACGCGATGACGAGAGTACTGAGTGCCGGGTGCTGAGTACTGAGTAAAAGGCGGCGCTTCATCTACAGTCGAGTCTTCTTTCTCAGCACTCAGCACCCGGCGCTCAGTACTCAGTCCCCAGTACTTCCTGTTTTCTGTTGATGAGGCTCGCGACGAAGCCCGCGCCGAAGCCGTTGTCGATGTTGACGACCGTCACGTTCGACGCGCAGGAGTTGAGCATCCCCAAAAGCGCCGCCAGACCGTTGAACGACGCGCCGTAGCCGATGCTCGTCGGCACGGCGATGACCGGCACAGAGACCAGCCCGCCGACGACAGAGGGGAGCGCGCCCTCCATCCCTGCGGCGACGACGACGGCACGAAAACTCCGCAGGCGCTCGCGCTCGGCGAGGATGCGATGAATCCCCGCGACGCCCGCGTCCCAGATGCGCGCGACGCGGTTGCCCATCGCCTCCGCCGTGAGCGCGGCCTCCTCCGCTACGGGGATGTCGCTCGTCCCCGCCGTGACGATCCCGATCTCGCCCACGCCGCGCTCTTCGCGGTCGCGCATCACTCGGATCATGCGCGCCGACTCGTGCCACTCGGCGTCGGTCACGATGTTGCGCACCTCGCCGAACGTCCCGGCGTCTGTGCGCGTCACCAGCACGTTCGGCGCGCGCGCAATCAGCTTCTCGACGATCTCGCAGACCTGCGCGCGGGTCTTGCCCGCGCCGAAGACGACTTCCGGGAAGCCCTGCCGCGCGGCACGCGCGTGATCGACGCGCGCGTGCGGCGTCTCCTCGAAATGCAGATTCGAGAGGCGGCGCGCGGCGTCCGGCGTGTCCAGTTCGCCCGCCTTGTGCGCGCGCAGCAGTTGTTCGATCTCGCGTAAGTCCATCGCGGAAAGTCTCACACCGATTGATAGAAAGCTTCGCGCCCATTCTAGCACCTGCGGCGAGCGAGTCAGCAAACAGTCCGCCTCGAAAAGGCGCATACCAGCCGGAGTTGATCCCGGTGTGAACATTTCTTGAATCTGCTCGTTATTAGTCAAGGCCGGCAATACCCGCCAGCAATCACGCCAGTAAGAAAAGAGAAAAGAACTGATGAGACGCGAAAGAACCCTCCCACGCTTAGCACTACTCTGCGCGTGCCTGCTGACCTTCAGCCTCGCGGCGCGCGCGCAAGACCTCGCCCCGAAGATCGACGAGTACATGAACGCCGCCGTGAAGGTGGATCGTTTCAGCGGCGCGATCCTCGTCGCGCGAGACGGCAAGATCATCGCCGCGAAGGGCTACGGCATGGCTGACCTTGAGAACGACGTGCCGAACACGCCGGAGACCAAGTTTCGCCTCGGCTCGATCACGAAGCAGTTCACGTCAGCCTCGATCATGCTCTTGCAGGAGCGCGGGAAGTTGAGCGTGCAGGACTCCGTGTGCAAGTACGTCGCGCCGTGCCCCGAAGCGTGGCAGCCCGTCACGCTCCACCACCTGCTCTCGCACACGTCGGGCGTGCCGGACTTCACGGGCTTGCCCGACTACGAGAAGACGATGCGCGAGCCCGCGCCCGTCGAGAGCCTCATCAGTCGCTTCCGCGCGCTGCCGCTCGACTTCAAGCCCGGCGAGAACTGGAAGTACAGCAACTCCGGCTACGCCCTCTTGGGCTACGTCATCGAGAAAGTCTCCGGCGAGTCTTACGAAAAGTTCGTCAGCGAAAACATCTTCGAGCCTCTGAAGATGACGAGCACCGGCTACGATCACGCCGACCAGATCATCAAACGACGCGCGCGCGGCTACGCGCCGAAGGGCGACCGGAGCGTTAACGCCGCGTATCTCGACATGAGCATCCCTTTCGCAGCGGGCGGGCTTTACTCGACGGTCGGCGATCTCTACCTCTGGGATCAGGCGCTCTACACGGAGAAGCTGCTCAAGAAGGCGTCGCTCGACGCCGCCTACACGCCCGTCCAGCACGACTACGGCTACGGCTGGGGCGTCGCGAAGGTGCTGAACCGCAAAGCCTACTCGCACGGCGGCGGCATCGAAGGGTTCAGAACCTACATCGCGCGCTTCCCCGAAGAGCACGCCACCGTCATCGTCCTGAGCAATTTTGAAGGCGCGCGCCCCATAGTCGTCGCGCGCGACCTCGCCGCGATCTTGTTCGGCGAGAAGTACGACGTGCCGGTCGAGCGCGTCGTCGCCAAAGTCGATCCGAAAATTTACGACGCCTACGTCGGCGAGTACGAGATCGTGCCGACCTTCCACTTCGTCGTCACGCGCGAGGGTGATCATTTGATGATACAGGCGACGGGGCAGGGGAAGACCGAGATTTTCCCCGCCTCGGAGACCAACTTCTTCCCGAAGGTGGTTAAAGCCGACTTCACTTTCGTCAAGAACGAACAGGGTCAGGTGACGCACCTCGTCTTAAGCCAGAACGGGCGGCAGCAGACGGCGAAGAAGATCAAGTAGCGATTAGCTGTTAGCGATTAGCTGTTAGCTGTTAGCTCTGAGCGGGTAGCTTCCGGCTTACGCCCTGGGTTAATCTGTGCTTCGGCATTGGCTTAGACTTGCTAACAGCTAATCGCTAACAGCTAACAGCTTCTTCATGGAACTGACGGTCGGCATCACCGGAGCTTCGGGCGCGATCTACGCGCAGCGCACGCTCGTGCATCTGGCGGCGAGCGGCGCGGTCGAGCGCGTGAATTTGATCACGTCGCAGTCGGCGCTCGTCGTCGCCAGAGTCGAACTCGGCGCGACGCTCGAAGAGGGCGACGCGCGCGCCGTCAACGAGTGGGTCGGTCTGCCGTCGGACTCGAAGCTGATTCGCTGGCACCGGCTCGACAACATGGCCGCCGTGCCCGCGTCGGGCTCGCACCCGCAAGCCGGGATGATCGTCGTGCCGTGCTCGATGGGCACGCTCGGCGCGATCGCCAGCGGCGCGGGCACGAACCTCATTCACCGCGCGGCGGACGTGACCTTGAAGGAGGGACGCAAGCTCGTCGTCGTCCCGCGCGAGACGCCCTACAACGCGATCCATTTGGAGAACATGCTGCGCCTGGCGCGCGCCGGGGCGCGCATCCTCCCCGCGAGCCCCGCCTTCTACCACCGCCCGCGCAACCTCACCGAGATGGTCGATCACCTCGTCTTCCGCATCCTCGATCAGTTCGACGTCCCGCATACGCGCGCGACCGAGTGGAAACAGGAGCAGGCGGAGGAGTAGTCTGACAGTCTGCCGCCCCGAAGTTTCCGAAGACGTTTAGTTCTGAGTGACAGGAGGAAATTATGAGCCTCACGAGAACGACGCGAACTAGACCTCGCCTCCCGCAGTTAGCCTTCTCGCTGATACTCGTTGTCGCGTTCGCCGCGCACGCCTCCGGGCAGGCGAAGCCGACCGTCATGGTCGAGCACGTCTCGTTCCCGGCGTACCCGGTTGAGGTGATCGGGGTGGAGGTGGCGGGCGAGACACACGACTTCACGGAGAGCCAGCCGCGACAGTTCATGGTGTCCTTCGCTGCGCCCGGAGACTGGCTCCGACACCTCGTCTTCAAGATCAAGAACAAGTCGGACAAGACCGTCGTCGGCGCGATGCTCTACGGCTCGCTCAAGGTTGGCGAGGACGGCGAAATCGGGATGGGCATCGAGGCGCGCTTCGGGCAGGAGTTGGACGAGTCGGCGTTCACTGGCAGGGCTCCGCGCGGCGAGCCGCGACGACTGGCGCCGGGCGAGACGGCTGACGTGCGCTGGTCTGACGCGGAGTACGCGCAGTTGGAGAAGTTCCTCTCGACGAAGCACGCAACGGCAGACTACCGGAGGATGCGCATCGATCTGCGCGAGGCGCGCTTCGACGACGGCACGGTGTGGTCAATGGGCAGACTCTTCCGCATCGACACGCTCGACCCTCGCAAGTGGACGCCGCTCGACGCCGCGCCGACGGGTGTTGGCACGCCGCCCGTCGGCATGAAGGCGGGCGAGCGGGTCGTCGAAGTTTCTTCCTACAAGCCAGACTCAGACGCGGACGCGATCTCGATCAGCGAGATCAGGATCGCCGGCCAGACCGTCACGCCCGGACGGCCGCTCTTCGCCGGCGAAGACTGGCTGCGGAGTCTGACCGTGCGCGTCAAAAACATTTCCACTAAGCCGATCACCTCCCTACAGTTCAACTTCGGTCTGCCGGAAGCTAACTACAATGGCGGAGGCATCGGTTTCATGCTCTGCTACGGCGTGCGCGCGCCGTGTGGCGCCCGCGGCGCACCCGACGCGAAGCCGCTTCCGCCCGGCGATGAGGCAGAGCTTACGTTCAACGACGACGAGTTCGAGTCGTTTAAGAACTTCGCGCAGAAGAGGAGCACCGTCGCCAGCTTCAGCAGGCTCCGAGTGGGCGCGGTGTTCGTCACGTTCGCTGACGGCACCAGAGCGTCAGCCGTCAACCCGGCGCGCGCGCAAAAGCCGGTCGCGCCCGGCATCACGAAGTAGCAGGAGGCGGTCGAGTTCTAGAACGATGACGAACGAATGGACGAAAGGCGGGTACACGATTAGCTGCGACCGCGCGCGGCTCGATCTGGCGACCGTCCACCGCTTCATCAGCGGGGAGAGCTACTGGGGGCGCGGGCGGGCGCTCGAAGTCGTGCGGCGCTCCATAGAGAACTCCCTGCCGTTCGGCGTCTATCGCGGCGAGGAGCAGGTCGGCTTCGCGCGCGTCGTGACCGACTACGCGACGTTCGCGTGGCTGGCGGACGTCTTCATTCTTGCGGAGCACCGCGGGCGCGGTCTGTCGAAGTGGCTGATGGAGGTCGTCCTCGCGCACCCGGAGTTGCAGGGCTTCCGCCGCTGGGTCTTGGCGACGAAGGACGCGCACGAAATCTACCGACGCTTCGGCTTCCGCGAGCTGCACCGCCCGGAGCGATGGATGGAGCGGTGCGACCCGCAGATGGCTGAATCGCCCGACTACTGGGAGCCGCGTTGAAGCCGACACGTTTGGCACGACGCCGACCGCCGCGCCGTCGTCTCGCATTTTGCCTTTCGCGCGCCGCGTGAGTGCCTCTATTCTTCAGCCCGATGGCTCCGGCGCGGCTCTTGCTTGAAACGGCTTAAGACGTAAGCGACGAGATGACGACGACCACCGCACAGAGCGTCCGCACGACGCTCGAAATGATCAAGATCGAGCACACGCTCTTCGCGCTGCCCTTCGCTTTCTTAGGCGCGGCGCTCGCGGCGCGAGGGCTTCCGACGGCGTGGCAGCTTCTGTGGATCACGCTGGCGATGGTCGGCGCGCGCTCCGCCGCGATGGCGTTCAACCGCATCGCCGACCGCGAGATCGACGCCGCGAACCCGCGCACGCGCGCGCGCGCCATCCCCGCCGGGCTGCTCTCGGTGCGCTTCGCCTGGGCGTTCACGATCACAGCCGCCGCGCTCTTCTTCGCCGCCGCCTTCATGCTCAACCGGCTGACGCTCCTGCTCTCGCCCGTCGCGCTGGCGAGCGTGTTGCTCTACTCGTACACGAAGCGCTTCACGTCGCTCTCGCACCTCGTGCTCGGCTGGTGTCTCGCGATTGCGCCCACGGGCGCGTGGATCGCCGTGCGCGGGAACCTCGCTTCGCCCGTGCCGCTGCTGCTCTCGCTCGTCGTGCTGCTGTGGACAGCCGGGTTCGACGTGCTCTACGCCTGTCAGGATTTCGACTTCGACCGGCGGGCGGGCTTGCGCTCGATCCCTGCGCGCGTCGGCATCCCGCGCGCACTCTGGATCGCGCGTGCGCTCCACCTGTGCGCGTTCGGCGCGCTCGTCTGGCTCTATCACGCGTCTCAACTCGGCTGGCTCGCGCTCGCGGGCGTCGCCGCGCCGGGCGCGCTGCTCGTCTATCAACACTCGCTCGTGCGCGCCGACGATCTCTCAAGACTCAACGCCGCCTTCTTCACGACCAACGCCTTCGTCAGCGTGATCCTCTTCATCACCTTCGGCGGCGCGGCGCTGCTCAGGTAAGCGGCGAGCGAGCGATCTTTCGGGCGCGACCGCCGCGCAGAGCGTCTTCAGGCGCGCCTGCCGCGCCGATTCCGGCACGCGCCGATCCCGAAAACGGACGCGCACCATTCCTCCCACGCATCTCCGCCGCCCGGACTCGCCCACTTTCACAGTTACCCGCGCGCCGACTCTCGTCGGCACGACTCTTGTTTACAACTCGCGTCAGACGCCGCTCGCTAAGCCCAGACGCAAGATTTTTTCTCGCACGAGGGGCTTGAACTTCGCGCGGAGGGGAGTAGAATGCGTGCCCAGACCCACACCATACGGCGCGCCGGGCGAGGCGGGGCTTAAGCAGTCTCCGCGCTTCCGTCAGCGCCGCCGAGCGAGCTGTCCGCGCCCTTCTCTTTAGCGCGGTCAGACCTTTCCGCAAATTAATTCGGCTGGCGACTTTCTCCGCCCGGAGGACGTGTCGATGGGAACCGTCTGGCAGGACTTCCGCTACGCGGCGCGGACGCTGCGTAAGAACCCCGGCTTCGCGCTCGTCGCGATCTTCACGCTCGCCTTAGGCATCGGCGCCAACACCGCCATCTTCTCCGTCGTCAACGCGGTGCTCTTGCGCCCGCTTCCCTACCCGGACGCGGATCGGCTCGTCGATCTCTCCGAGACCTACCCCGGCGGCTTCGGCAGCGTCTCCGTGCCGAACCTCGAAGACTGGCGGTGGCAGACTAACGCGTTTGAGGGCATCGCCGCCTACACCTTCCGCGCCTTCAGCCTGCAAGGCGGCGACTCGCCGGAGCGACTCACCGGCGAGCGCGTCAGCGCCAACTACTTCGACGTGCTCGGCGTGCGCCCACAGTTCGGTCGCGCCTTCGCGCCCGAAGAGGAGCGCGCCGGCAGCGACCACGTCGTCGTCCTGAGCGACGCGCTGTGGCGGCGCGACTTCGCCGCCGATCCGCGGATCGTTAACCGGACGATCCCACTCAATGGCGAGAACTACACGGTCGTCGGCGTGATGCCGCCCGTCGCCAACGCGCTCTACAAGACCGTGCAGGTGTGGGCGCCGCTCGTCTTCAGCGACGACGAGCGCACTGATCGCGGCAACCACCTCTACCTCTCAGTCGGGCGGATCAAGCCCGGCGTCACGGTCGAGCAGGCGCAAGCCGAGATGGATGCAATCGCGCGCCGTCTCGCCGCGCAGTACCCCGACGCCGACACGGGGCGCGGCGTGCGACTCCTACGCATTAACGAGCTGCTCGTGGGCGCGGTGCGGCGGACGCTGCTCGTGCTGATGGCGGCGGTCGGCTTCGTGCTTTTGATCGCGTGCGCCAACGTGGCGAATCTGTTACTCGCGCGCGCGGCGGGGCGGACGCGCGAGATCGCGATCCGCGCCGCGCTCGGCGCGGGGCGCTTGCGACTCGTGCAGCAGTTCGTCACCGAAGGCTTCGTGCTCTCGCTCGCGGGCGGGACGCTCGGCGTCCTGCTCGCGTGGTGGGGCATGACGCCGCTCGGCGCGCTCGCCTTCCCGTTCCTGCCGCGCGCGGGCGAGATCGGCATTGACGCGCGCGTGCTCGCCTTCACGCTCGCCGTCGCCGCGCTCACCAGCGTCGTCTTCGGGCTCGCGCCCGCCGCGCAGTCCGTGCACGTGAGCGTGCAGGAGTCGCTCAAGGACGGCGGGCACGGCTCGGCGGTCGGCCTGGGCGGCGGCTGGATGCGGAGCCTCTTCGTCGTCGCCGAGATCGCTTCCGCCTTCGTGCTGCTCGTTGGCGCGGGGCTCATGATCCGCAGCTTCGTGCGGCTACAAGGCGTCGAGCCCGGACTGAACCCCGAAGGCGTGCTCACCGCGAAAATAACTCTGCCCTTCGAGCGATACCCAGACATCGATTCGACCATCCGCTTCAACCGGCAGTTGATCGAGCGCGTCTCGGCTCTACCCGGCGTCGAGGCGGCGGGACTCACCACGCACCTGCCCGTCGAGGAACAGGGCTACAACGGAAACGTCGTCATCGAAGGCAAGAGCTACCCGAAGAACGAAGAGCCGATTGCGGAGTTCCGCGTCGTCAGCCCCGACTACTTCCGCGCCGTCGGCGTGCGCCTCCTGCGCGGGCGCCTCCTCGACGAGCACGACCGCGAGGGGGCGCAACAAGTCGTCGTTATTAACGAGACGATGGCGCGGCAGGTGTGGCGGGACGAAGACCCCATCGGCCAGCACGTCCTCGACGAGAAGGCGACAGTCATCGGCGTCGTCTCGGACGTGAAGAACTACGGGCTCGCGAGCCCGGCGATAGCGGAGATTTACTCGCCCTTCACGCAGAAACTCCTGACCGGATCGATCATCCGCCGCAACGTCCGGCTCGTCCTGCGCTCGCGTCTCGACGAGGCGTCGCTCTCAGAGGCTGTGCGGCGCGAGGTGCGCGCCGTCGATCCGACGCTGCCCCTCTACAGCGTGCGCTCGATGCGCGAAGTGATCGGCACGACGCTCAGCTACCAGCGCATGAGCGCGACGCTCGTCGGCGTGCTCGCCGCCCTCGCCCTCACGCTCGCGCTCGTCGGCATCTACGGCGTGATGGCTTACACCGTCGCGCAGCACACGCGCGAGATCGGCATCCGCATGGCGCTCGGCGCACAGACCTCCGACATCATCAGGCTCGTCGTCGGACGCGGGATGTTTCTGACCGCCGCCGGCGTCGCCGCGGGCGGCGCGGGCTCTTTCGCGCTGACGCGCTTCATCTCGAAACTGCTCTACGGCGTGACCGCTACCGACCCGCTGACCTTCGCGGCCATCGCCGTCCTGCTCGCCTCGGTCGCCCTCGCCGCCTGCCTCGTCCCGGCGCGGCGCGCGACCAAGGTCGATCCGATGATCGCGCTCAGGTACGAATGAGGGAAGCTGGCAGCTATGAGCTGTTAGCTTTTAGCTCTGAGCAGGGAGCTGCCAGCTCTCAACCTTCGCACCGGCTTAGTCGAGGACTCTGTTTTCGGTTTGGCTCACAGCTAATCGCTAACAGCTAATTGCTAACAGCTAAACGCTCTTGAGGTGAATGTGATGGAAACACTCTGGCGAGACCTGCGCTACGGCGCGCGAATGTTGTTAAAGAAGCCCGGCTTCACGGCGATCGCCGTGCTGACGCTGGCGCTCGGGATCGGCGCGACGACGACCATCTTCAGCGTGGCGAACGCGGTGCTATTGCGCCCACTGCCGTATCCGAACGCCGAGAGGCTGGTGTACGTCGGGCAGCAGTATCGCAGCGGACTCCAGGGCTCGGGCGAGCCGAAGTTCCTTTTCTGGCGCGAGCAGAGCCAGTCGTTCGAGGCGTTGGCGTGCTACTCGGGTTTCGGCGGGGCGGGCGGCAACCTGTCCGGCGGCGCGCAGGCCGAGCACGTGCGCGGCGTGCGCGTGTCTGAAGACTTCTTCCGCGCACTCGGCGTCTATCCGGCGGCGGGGCGCGCCTTCACCCACGAGGAGGACACGCCGGGCGCCGCGCGCGTCGTGATCTTGAGCGACGGGCTGTGGCGGCGGAGTTTCGGCAGCGACAGTAGTGTGATCGGCAGAACCGTGACGCTCGACGACGAGCCCGCGACCGTCGTCGGCGTCATGCCGCCGCAGTTCCGTTTCGGCTCCGGCGCAGACCTGCTGGTGCCGATGCGTGCGCGACCGGGCAGCAACGTCGATCCGAATGCGGAGGTGGTCGGGCGACTGAAGCCCGGCGTCACCTTGCAGCAGGCGCAGGCTGAGTTGAAGGTCATCGCCGAGAAGTACCGCGCGGCTTTCCCGCGGCAGATGCAGGAGGGGGAAAGCGTCGGCGCGGAGCCGTATCAGGATTTATTCACGGAAGGGGTGGCGCGCTACATCTGGGTGCTTCTGGGCGCGGTCATTTTTCTGCTGCTCATCGGGTGCGTGAACGTCGCCAATCTGCAACTGGCGCGCGTCGCGTCGCGGCAGCGAGAGATCGCCGTGCGCGTCGCGCTGGGCGCGGCGGGCGGGCGGATCGTGCGGCAGTTGCTCACGGAAGGCTTGCTGCTGGCGCTCGCCGGCGGAGCCGCCGGGCTGCTGCTCGCCGACTGGGGCACGCAGTTGCTGTTGAGTCTGACGCCCGAAGACCTGCTGCCCGGCGTATCCGTGATCGGCATGGACTGGCACGTGCTGGCGTTCGCCCTCGCCGCCGCCGTCGTGACGGGCTTGCTCTTCGGGATGGCTCCGGCGTGGCAGGCGCGCAAGGTGGACCTCAACACGGCGCTCAAGGAGAGCGCGGGCAAGGGCGCGGTGGCGCGCGGGCGCTTGCGCGGCGCGCTGGTCGTCGTCGAGGTGGCGCTCTCGCTCGTCCTCTTAGTCGGCGCGGGGCTGCTTATCCGCACCTTCGCCAACCTGCTCGGCGTCACGCCGGGCTTCGACCCGCACAAAGTCCTGACCTTCCAGATCGACTTGAACGGCGCGCGCTACGACACGACGAACGAGGCGGCGGCCTTTTACCGCAGCGCGCTCGAAAGGATCGGCAGCCTGCCCGGCGTCGAGGCGGCGGCGGTCACTAACAAGCTGCCGCTCGACTGGCAGTTCAACATGCCGGTCGTTTTCCCCGAGAAGCCCGAAGAGATGCAGAGCGTGCAGTTCCGCATGATCTCCGCGGCGTACTTCCGCGCCATGAAGATCGACGTGCGGCAGGGGCGCGCCTTCACGGACGCAGACGACGCCGGGGCGGCGCCCGTCGCCGTCGTCAACGAAGCTTTCGCGCGACGCTTCTTCGGCGCGGACAACCCATTCGCGCGGCGACTCTCGGTCGGGCGCGCCACGAGCGACCCGCCGCGCGAGGTGGTCGGCGTGGTCGGCGACATCAAGCAGCAGGGACTGGATCGCCCAGCGCCGCCGATGGTGTACGTGCCGATCCCGCAGGTGCCCGACAGGCTGATGGCAGCGGTGCGCACGTTCACGTCCGCCAGCTTTGTGGTGCGGGCGGCGGGCGACCCGGCGAGTTTGACCCCGGCGATCAAGCAGGAGATCGCGGCGTTAGACCCGACGCTGCCGCTCGCGCACGTGGCGACGATGGAAGAGATCGCGTCGCGCTCCATCGCGTCACAGCGCTTCAACATGATGCTGCTCGGCGTCTTCGCCGCGCTGGGGTTGCTGCTCGCGGCGGTCGGCATCTACGGCGTGATGAGCTACACCGTGGCGCAACACACGCGCGAGATCGGGATCAGGATGGCGCTCGGCGCGCGGCGGGCGGACATCCTCCGGCTCGTCGTCTGGCGCGGGATGCTGCTCACGCTCGTCGGCGTCGGCGTCGGCGCGGCTGGCTCGTTCGCGCTGACGCGCTTCATCGCCTCGATGCTCTTCGGCGTCAAGGCGACCGACCCGCTGACCTTCGCGAGTATCGCGCTGCTGCTCGCAGCGGTCGCACTCGTCGCCTGTCTCGTCCCAGCGCGCCGCGCGACGCGAGTCGATCCGATGGTGGCACTCAGGTACGAATGAAAGAAAGGGGCCTTGGGGGTTAGGTGTCAGGGATCAGGGGCCGCGGTAAGAAAGACTTTGGATCGTACTTAACGATTCGCCTGTCTTCCCTAGCCCGACCCCCAACACCTGGCCCCCGCTGTAAGCAGATGGGAACACTCTGGCAAGACTTGCGCTACGCTCTGCGGCTTTTCAGGAAGCGACCGGGCTTCGTCGCCGTCGCCGTCATCACGCTGGGGCTCGGCATCGGCGCGACGACGGCGGTCTTCTCCGTCGTCAACGCTTTCCTCCTGCGACCGCTGCCCTACGCCGAGCCGGATCGCCTCGTCATGGTGCAGCGCGCGGGCGGCTCCGCCGACTACAACTCGGTGTACTGCTACCCGGTCTTTAACGACCTGCGCGAGCAGAGCCAGACGCTCGAAGGCGTCGCCGCGTTCGCCTACAGCCGGCTCACGCTCGACGCCACCGACGGGCCGGAAACGATCTTGGGGTCGAGCGTGACCAGCAACTTTTTCTCCGTGCTGCGCGTCTCTCCGATGTTAGGCCGCGCGTTCCTGCCCGACGAGGATGCGCCGGGCAAGCCCAAGATCGCCGTGCTCAGCTACGAGCTATGGCGTCGCCGCTTCAACGCCGACCCTCAGATCATCGGGCGGACGATTGCGGCGGACAAGCAGACGGTCGAGGTCGTGGGTGTGATGCCGCCGGGCTTCAAGTTCGATCTGATGCCGGAGATTCCCAGGGTCGAGTTCTGGACGCCGCTCAGCCCCTCTTCGCCGCGGATGCTGACGGCGCGAAACATCAACTGGCTCCACCTCGTCGCGCGGCTCAAGCCTTCCGTCACGCTCGCCGAGACGCGGGCGGAGCTGGACCTCATCTCCGAGCGGATCAGGCAGAACGCCGGGCAGCCCTCGAACTACACGGGCAAGCTCAGCGACAACTTCGCGCTGAGCGCCGTCACGCTCAACCAGTATTTCGTCGGCGACGCGCGCCAGCCCCTGTTCGTCCTGCTCGGCGCGGTCGCCTTCGTCCTCCTGATCGCGTGCGTCAACGTGGCGAACCTCTTGCTCGCGCACGGCGTCGGGCGGCAGAGAGAGATCACGATCCGCGCCGTGCTCGGCGCCGACCGGCGGCGTCTGATGAGCCAGATGCTTACCGAGAGTCTGCTGCTCTCGCTTCTGGGCGGCGCGGCGGGGCTGCTCATCGTGGCCTGGTCGCTCAAGGTGGTCGTCTGGCTGACGCCGAAGTGGATGACGCGCATGGAGGAGATCACGCTCGACCGCCGGGTCTTCCTCTTCACGCTCGCGGCGTCCGTCTTCACCGGCCTCCTCTTCGGGCTGCTGCCTTCGCTCCACGCCTCGAAGCCCGACCTCCAGTCCACGCTGCGGCTCGGCACTTCGACCGAGGGCGGGATGCACGGCGGGTTCCGCAGTTTCCTCGTCGTCGCGGAGGTCGCGCTCGCGGTCGTCCTCTTAGTCGGCGCGGGGCTAATGATTAACAGCTTCGTGCGCCTAACGCGCGTCGCCGTCGGCTTCCAGCCGGAGCACGTGCTCACGCTCAAGTTCAACGCGCTCGCGCACGAGAAGGGGCCGGAGCAGGCTGAGTTCGCGCGTCAACTCGTCGAGCGCATCCAGAGCCTGCCCGGCGTGGAGCAAGCCGCCGTCATCGACACGCTCCCGACCGATCCCGGTTCGAGCCAGAGCGCCAGCCGCAGCCGGTTCCTCGAAGCCCCGCTCGCGGGAGACCCCGACGCGCAGTTGAAGATCGAGCCGCGCTTCGCCTCGCCCGGCTACTTCCAGACCGTCGGCATGAGACTCGTCAGGGGTCGGCTCTTCACCGACGCTGACGACGACGACGCGCCGCCCGTCGTCGTCGTCAGCGAGCGGATGGCACGAGAAGCTTGGGGCGGCGAAGACCCTCTGGGTAAGCGTCTGCTCTGGAACTGGGCGAAGGACGAGAAGCCGGTCGTCGTCGGCGTGGTCAGCGACGTGCGGCAGTCGAATTTGAGCCGCGAGCCGAGCCCGGCGCTCTACGCCCCCTTCAGCCAGAGCCCTTCGTCGCAAGGCTATCTCGCGATCCGCACCACGGGCGATCCGCTCGCGTCGGCGGCGGCGGTGCGCAATGACATCCTCGCGCTGGATCGCCGCGTGGTCGTTGACGACGTGATGACATTAAACGCGCGACTCGGCGATCTGGTCGCGCAGCCGCGCTTCTACGCCGTGCTCCTCGGCTGGTTCGGCGCGATGGGGATGCTGCTCTCCGTCATCGGTCTCTACGGCGTGCTCTCGTACTCGGTCGGCCAGATGACGCGCGAGGTCGGCATCCGCATCGCGCTCGGCGCCGAGCGGCGCGACATCCTCCGCCTCATCGTCGGGCACGGGTTAGTCCTCGCCGCCGTCGGGCTCGCCGTCGGTTTGGTGGGCGCGTTCGCCCTGAGCCGCCTGCTCTCCGGCATTCTCTTCGGCGTCTCGCCGACCGACCCGGCGACCTACGCCGCCATCTCGCTCCTACTGCTGGCGACTGCGCTCGTGGCCTGCTACATCCCCGCGCGCCGCGCCACCCGCGTCGATCCGATGGAGGCGCTGCGCTACGAATGAGGGAAGCTGTTAGCTGTTAGCTGTTAGCTGTTAGCTGTTAGCCAGACCGCGTCGTGCGACTTTAACCTTTAAGCTACCGTCTAAGATTATGACTAACAGCTAAGAGCTGACAGCTAATCGCTCCTCAACATGAGAATTTTACCTCGACTCTTCTTTCGCAGGCTCAAGCCGATGGGGCGCAGGTTCCGGCGCCTGAGCCGCCACGTGACGGTGGTGCGCGCTGCCTTCCTGCTCGAATGCCTGTCGTTTGGCGCGGCGATCCTGTTCCTGCTGACGGGCAGCCGCCTCTCTTTCTTCGACCGCTGGGGGCAGCGCGCCGACGCTGCGCTCTTGGCTGCTGCCTCGATCCTCTTTGGCGTCGTCCACACCGTCGCGCGCCGACGGCTCGTGCCGCGCCTGGAGCGCTACTTCTACCCGGCGGCTTACGACGAGCACCGCATCCTCTTCGATCTCGGTCAGGAGGCGCACGCCGCCGCCTCGGTCGAGCAGCTCTACCGCTTCGTCGTCGCGCGCATCGGCGAGGCGGTCGAGACCGAGTCGGTCGCCATCTTTGTGCGCGAGCCAGAGACGAATGATTTCGTCTGCCGCGTCACGGCGCAACCCTCGGCGCGACTCGCTTCGCACCAGACCGTCATGCCGAGCGGCGGCGCGACGTTCGACCATCCGTCCGCCCTGCGGCTCACGCGCGACTCGTTCGTCGTGCGCCGCCTGCGCCACCTCGCGCTCCCCTTGAGCGTGACGGCGGAAGATTTCGAGGCGTGGAGCCGCGCCTTCGCCTCGGAGCCGGACGAGGAGCGCGAGGCGCGCGAGCGCGAGAGCGCGACGCTCAGGCAGATCGGCTCGCACCTGCTCGTCCAGATTCGCGTTAGGAACCGCCTCGCCGGGATACTTTCGCTCGGCGCGCGGCGCGCGCGTCACGAGTACACACAGGCCGACGCAGAGATGCTGATGTCGGTCGCGAGCCAACTCGCGCTGATCATCGAGAACGCGCGCCTCGCCGAGCGCATGGTCGCCGAAGAGCGCCTGCGCCGCGAACTCGCCCTCGCCGCCGAAGTGCAGCAGAGGCTCTTCCCCGCGCGCCCGCCCACGTCCACGGCAGCGGAACTCGCCGGCTTCTGTCAGCCCGCGAGCGGCGTGGGTGGCGACTACTACGACTTCCTCACTTTCGGCAACAACCAGATCGGCATCGCCGTGGCGGACGTCTCCGGCAAGGGCATCTCGGCAGCGCTGCTGATGTCGAACGTGCAGGCTTCCTTGCGCAGCCAGGCGATGACGCACAACTTGCCGGGGCCGCACGGCACGCTCGCCGATCTCGTCTCGGCGATGAACCGCCTGCTCTGCGCCTCGACGGGCACGGCGAGTTACGTCACCTTCTTCTACGGGCAGTTCGACGAGCGCACGCAGAAGCTGGCTTACGTCAACGCCGGCCACAACCCGCCGCTCCTCATCCGCGACGGCGGCGCGTGGGCCGAGCCGGTCGGACAGCGCCCGAACGGCGATGCGTGGCGGCGCAACCTGCGACTCGACAAGGGCGGCATGGTCGTCGGGCTGTTTGAAGACGTCGGCTACGAGGAGGAGACGATCCAACTGCGCACGGGCGATCTGCTGTGCGCCTACACGGACGGCGTGACCGAGGCCGTCAACGCGGCGGGCGACGAGTTTGGCGAGACGCGCTTGCAGGAAGTCCTCGCCTCTTCGGCGCAACTGCCCGCCGCGAAAATCCGCGACGAGATCGTGCGCCACGTCCAGGCATGGTGCATGGGCGTCGCGCAGCACGACGACCTCACCTTCGTGATTCTCAAGGTGAAGTGAGGCGCGAGCCTGGGAGCACTCGTCATAAATAAGCCGCCGCCGCATTCGGGCTCTGTAAATTTCATATCTTCCATCCCGAATCGTCAGCCCCGCAGATTGAATCCCGCGCCCCGCGCACGTAACATCTAGCCATGCAGTTTTCACACGACCCACGGCTCAACCGGATCGCCCCGCGCGTCGAGGCGGGCGAGCGACTCTCTTTCGACGACGGTCTGGCGCTCTACGCGACCGACGATCTCGCCGCTTTGGGCAAGCTCGCCGACACGGTGCGCCGCCGCCTGCACGGGCTGACGACTTACTTCAACGTCAACCGCCATTTCAACTACACGAACGTCTGCTACGCCGACTGCAAGTTCTGCGGCTTCTACCGCACGCCGCGCGCGTCCGACGCCTACACGCACAACGTCGAAGCGGCTCTCAAGATCGCGGGCGAAGCTGTGGGCGAGGGCGCGACCGAACTACACATTGTCGGCGGGCTGAACACGAAGCTGCCGTTCAGCTATTACACAGACCTGCTGTCGAATTTGAAGCGCGCGTACCCGCGCCTGCACCTGAAGGCGTTCACGATGGTCGAACTCGACCACATGGCGGGCTTCTACAAGATGTCGGACGAGGAAGTGATCTCTCAGCTCAAGGACGCCGGGATGGACTCGTGCCCCGGCGGCGGCGCGGAGATTTTCCGCGAGCCGACGCGCTCCTCGATCTGCGCGCACAAGACGGACGCCGCGCGCTGGCTCGCGCTCGCGGGCAAAGTCCACGCCGCGGGTTTGAAGACGAACGCGACGATGCTCTACGGCCACGTCGAGTCAATCGAGGATCGCGTCGATCACTTCATCCAGTTGCGCGAGCAGCAGGATTTGTCGGGCGGCTTCCAGTGCTTCATCCCGCTCGCCTTCTACCCGCCGGGGACGAAACTCGCCGACCGTCCGGGG
>JBJMGS010000065.1:0-25505 GCA_045807785.1 Pyrinomonadaceae bacterium | reverse complement strand
TCGAGCCGTCGAGCACCTTCCGCATCGGCTTCCCCGGCGACTACGGTCTCGGCGTGGATACGAAATTCCAGCAACAGCATCGCATCTGGGTCGTCAAGAACACCGAACGTCTATTCGTCATCTTCGCGCGCTGTACGCATCTCGGCTGCACGCCCGACTGGAAGGCGAGCGAGAATAAGTTCAAGTGCCCGTGCCACGGCTCGATTTACAACCGCTATGGCCAGATTATTCAGGGCCCCGCGCCGCGTCCGATGGATCGTGCGGCGCTGGAATTGGACGCCGAGGGGCAGATCGTCGTCAACACGGGCAAGCTCTACGACTGGCAGAAGGGCGGCACGAACCACTTCAACGATCCCGGCTCATACCTGCCGGCGTAAGCGGACGAGAATCAGGAGAGGGAACTCATGCCTGACGAAGCAAACGGCAAACCCGCTGGCGGCAACGGCGGGAGCAACAAGCCGGACGATCAAGGCGACATCAACAAGCTCTTAAGGGCTTCGTCCGGCTTGCCCGAAGGCAAGATCGAGGCGCGGGAAGTGACCGCCGTCGGCGTCACGGCGAAGGCACGTGAGCAAGGGACACTGCTCGTCGAGCGCGCGAAGAAAGAAGCGGAGACTTACAAAGACCCGCAGCAGACGCAGCTCTGGAAGTCGATCTTCCGCGTCTCGCACGACCGCTCAGACCCGCGCAACCGTTCGCTCGCTATTCTCTCGAACGTCTTTCTCCACCTGCACCCGGCGAAGATCAACCGCGACGCCGTGCGCTACAACTACACCTGGGGGATGGGTGGTATTACGTTCTACCTCTTCATCGTCCTGACCTTCACGGGCGTCCTCCTGATGTTCTACTACCACCCGACGAAGGTGCAGGCGTTCAAAGACATTCTCTACCTCGAACACGACGTCCCGTTCGGCAAGCTCCTGAGGAACATGCACCGCTGGGCGGCGCACTTGATGATCATCACGACGTGGCTACACATGTTCCGCGTCGTTTTGACTGGCTCTTACAAGCGACCGCGCGAGTTCAACTGGTGCGTCGGCGTCGTGCTGCTCGTGCTGACGCTCTTGCTGTCGTTCACCGGGTATCTCTTGCCAGACGACCAGCTCGGCTTCTGGGCGGTGACGGTGGGGACGAACATGGCGCGCGCCACACCCTTGCTCGGACACGAGGGGCCGTTCGGGCCGCAGCTCGGCATGACGCCTTTCAACGACGTGCGCTTCGGTCTGCTCGGCGGCTCCATCGTGGACGCAAACGCCTTGTTGCGTTCCTACATCTGGCACTGCATCGGCATCCCCATCGTCGCCTCGATCTTCATGGCGGTTCACTTCTGGCGCATCCGCAAGGACGGCGGCATCTCAGGCCCCGCGCCCGTCATGCTCGAGAGCGAGATGAAGACAGTGAAAAGATAGCTGTTAGCTATTAGCTGTTAGCTTTCAGCCAGACAGTTGGGCTTGGGCTTTAGACTAAGGTTCCTGTTTTGCTAATAGCTAAAGGCTAACAGCTAATAGCTAATCGCACGAACGGAGTGAGCAATGGCAATGGCAATCCCGCGCCCGCGTGGCGTGAGCCGGAAGTGGATTTACCTGATCGTGGGGCTGGTCGTGCTCGGCATCCTGATGATGTTCGTGCAGGACTGGCACCAGCTCTGGAAGATCAGCTCGACGCCCGACAACATCCCCATCGTCGCGCTGCTGCCGCTCGTCGTCTTCTTCACGTGGCTCGGCGTGAAGCAAATGAAGGCGAACGACGAGTTGATCGACCGGCTCGAAGCCGACCCGCAGCTCGCCAAGACCTCGCACCGCAAGACTGAGCCGTGGCGACCGGGGTGGGCGCGCGAGCTGCACGTCTGGCCCTACCTCGTGCGCGTCGAGTTCCTCGCGGCGATCATCGTCACGATTGTGCTGTTCGTCTGGTCGATCACCTTGAACGCGCCTTTGGAAGAGCCCGCCAACCCGAACCTGACGATGAACCCGTCGAAGGCTCCTTGGTACTTCCTCGGCCTTCAGGAGATGCTCGTCTATTTCGACCCGTGGATCGCGGGCGTCGTCATGCCGTCGATCCTGCTCGTCGGCTTGATGGTCTTCCCCTACGTTGACTCGAACCCGCTGGGGAACGGCTACTACACTTGGAAGCAGCGCAAGTTTGCGACCGGCATGTTCCTCTGGGGCTTCTTCATGTGGATCATCCTGATCATCATCGGGACGTTCATCCGCGGCCCCGGCTGGATTTGGTTCTGGCCCGGCCAGACGTGGGATCACAACGCCGTCGTCTTCGACCGCAACGTCGATCTGCACGAGTATCTGGGCATCACCGGCATGATGGGCAAGATGATCTTCGGCGGGCTGGTGGTCGGCGCGTTCTATCTCATTGGCGCGCTCTTTTTCCACTGGCTGATGACGCGTAGCTCCTTCGAGAAGAAAATTCTGGCGCGCACGAGTATCCTGCAATATCTGACGTTCCAGTTCTTCGCCGTGACGGTCTTGCTCGCTTTGCCGGCAAAGCTCATCCTGCGGCTCTCGCCGCTGCACATCAAGTACGTCTGGGTCACACCCTGGTTCAATATCTAGTTTTCGCCGCGAGGCGGAGGTGAGAGAGAAGTGGCAGAGACTCCTGACAAACTCGTGAAGCGCGAGCCCGAAGTTCCCGCCGCCGACCCCGTCGTCGGTCGTTCGACGAGCGGCATTATCCTCATCTGCGCGCTGCTGCTGATGGCTTCGCTCGGCTGGGCGCTCTACGACGAGGCTTACGGCCAGCGCCCCTGGAAGGGCGTCCAGCGCGAGTTCGTTACGCGCTACAACCGCTACCTCAAGCGGCTCCGGCGCGACAAGCAGAAGGATCAGGAGGCGGGTACGGAGAAGGAGATCAAGCAGCGCCCCGAATACCAGCAGCTCGACGCGGAGGCGCGCGACGCCCGCGCGGCGGTCGATCCGCAGCTTAAAGAGATCGACAAGCAGGTCGGCTTCATCGACAAGCAGCTTGGCGCCATCACTGAAGACTATCAGAACACGCGCGGGCGTATCACCGTCGCCAACTACCGCGTCGAGACGGCGAGCGAGAAGTCGAAGGACAGCCTGCGCAAGGACGTGGACGCGCTGCGCAACAAGCCTGTCACGGTGGACCTGCCCGTCTCGCCCGACTCGGACAAGAAGCAGAAGGCGCAGCTCAAGTACAACGACCTTGAGGCGAAGTACCTGAGTCTCAAGGATCAGAAGGCGAAGCTGCTCGTCCAGAAGGGCGACCTGCTCAAAGACCCGGACGCGCTGGCGAAGAAGCGCGACGCCTACATGAAGGACAACCTCATCGGCGTCAGCGTCGATTCGATTAACAAGATGATCGCGGCGAACGACAAGTTCGACTACAACATCCGCCAGATCAATGTCAACGGCGATCAGATCGTTGACCGCTGCGAGACCTGTCACCTCGCCATCCGCGAGAAGAACCTTGAGCTGACGCCCGCGAACTTCAAAGTCCCGCGCAAGAAGATCGACAGCGACGCACGCGCCTTCGTCAGCCACCCGACGAAAGAGCTACTCGACATTCACAATCCGGAAAAGTTCGGCTGCTCGTCCTGCCACTGGGGCAACGGTCGCGCGACGACTTCGATGGAGAAGGGGCACGGCGACAACCCATACTGGTCGTTCCCCATGTTCAAGCACGAGAATGCGGAGGCGGGTTGCCAGCAGTGCCACCAGCAGGATCGCGTGCTTCAGTACGCGCCCGTCCTGACGAAGGGCAAAGACCTCTTTCAGGAGCGCGGCTGCGTCGGCTGCCACCGCTACGAGGGCTTCGACCGCGAGGCGGACGGGCTCTCGAACACGCGCCAGCAGGTCAAACAACTCGAAGAGCAGTTGAGCGCCAACGACCGAGAGGCGCGCGCCGCCACCGCCGAAGCCGGTCGCGAGGACACGCCGGAAGAGAAGGCGCAGACCCTGCTCGCGCGCGCGACGAGTCTGCACGTCACGAACAGCCAGCTAGAGGCGCGCATCGAGCAGCTCAACACGCAGGCGCGCTACCTGATGCAGGATCAGAAGAAGGTCGGGCCGAATCTGAAAGACGTGCGCTTAAAGCTGCGCCGCGACTGGATTCCCATCTGGCTGAAAGACCCGCAGGCGTTCAGGCCGGGGACGAAGATGCCGACCTTCTGGTATCTCAATCCCGAGCACAGCCTGATCAAGAACAACGACAAGCAGCGCTCCGATTACGAGCGCAAAGCCGTCGCCGCGTACCTCTGGCAGTCTGCCTTCGACGGTCAGGTGCCGATGCAGGAGTCCGGCAACGCCAGCCACGGCGAGGAGATTTTCAAGTCAATCGGCTGCATGGCCTGCCACTCCGTCGGCGAGGGCGATCAGAAGATGGGCGGCACGTTCGCCGCGAACCTGACGCGCGTCGGCGAGAAGGAGAACTACGACTATACGGTGCGCTGGATTTACAACCCGCGCGAGCGCTGGGCTCCCTACTGCCCGAAAGAGAAGCGCGACCTGACCCGCGAGGACTACGAGAAGAACGGCAAGCCTTACGCCTTCGACACGCACGGCAACTCGAAGTGCCCGAACGACGGCGCGGAGTTGCAGGTGCAGAACATGACGGTCATGCCGAACTTCCGCCTCTCCGAGCAGGACGCGCGCGACATCGCGACGTACCTCTTCTCGCTCTCGAACAAGTCGGCGCTGCCCGACGCCTCGTACATGGAGGATCCGAAGCTGGCGGCGGACGGCGCGACCGTCATCAAGCAGTACGGCTGTGCGGGCTGTCATGAGATCAAGGGCTTCGAGGAAGAGCAGCGCATCGGTAAGGAGTTGACCGCCGAGGGCGCGACACCCATCGAGCGGCTCGACTTCGCCCTCTTGACCGCTTCAGCCGAGAAGGGCGTCGATCCTTTCACCAACAAACAGATGAGCGCCGAGGGTGACCGCAAAGACTGGTACGACCGCAAGGGTTTCTTCGAGCACAAGATCGAAGAGCCGGGCATCTACGACAAGGGCAAGGAGAAGGACTGGCGCGATCATCTCCGCATGCCGAAGCCCTTCATCAACATGGGCACAGACGGCAGCGACCACGCCGAGCTGAACGCCATCACGACGTTCCTGCTTGGGAGCGTCGGCGCGGAAGGCGCGAACGTGCCCGCGTCCTACTTCTACAACGCGACCGATCAGCGCAAAGACATTCAGGACGGCTGGTGGATCGTCAAGAAGTACAACTGCATGGGCTGTCATAACGTGCAGATCGGTCAGAAGTCGGTGCTCTCGACCTTGAGCTTCTACCAGACGCCCGACGGCAAGGAGCAACTGCCGCCCGCGCTGACGACCGAGGGCGCGCGCGTCGATCCCGATTGGCTGCTCAGGTTCTTAACCGATCCTTCCTTAAGCGGCATTTCCGAACAGGAGTTGAACGCGGCGGGCGGCGCTGCGCTGCGCAACCTCGCAAATCCGTCGTCGGCGGGCGCGAACCCGCACGCGGCGCAGACGCAGAACAACGCGCAGCCTTCGCAAAATGGCGGGCAGACGCCGCAGGCTGGTGATGCTCAGACGGCGCAGTCGAGCGGTCAGTCGAACACACAGCAACGCGCGCAGACGGGTGGCTCGCACTACAAGCCGCAGCCGGGCGCGAACCGCAACGGCGTGCGCATCTACCTGAAAGCGCGGATGCCGACGTTTACGTTCTCGCCGAACGAGTTGCGCACGCTCGTCCGCTTCTTCATGGCGGTCTCGTCGCAGACCGAGCCATACATCAAGCCGCAAGCCGCGCCGCTCACCGACGACGAGCGCAACCTCGCCCGCGCGCTGTTCACTTCGCAGCAGGCTCCGTGTCTGAAGTGTCACCTGACGGGGAACCCTGCGCACGACGCGAACGCGACCGCACCGAACTTCCTGCAAGCGAGCGAGCGTCTGAAGCCGGGCTGGACGTTCCGCTGGCTGCTCGATCCGCAGAAGGTGATTCCGGGAACGGCGATGCCTTCGGAGTTGTTCAAGCGCGACGGCGAGCGTTGGGTCTTCAACGGACAGATTCCGGGGCTCGACCAGTACCACGGCGATCACGCAGACCTGCTCGTGCGCTACATCCTGCAACTGACGCCGCAGGAGCAGGCACGGCTCGCCTCCGGGTCGCCCGGCGCGACCGCCGGACGCACGCCCACCGGCAACACTGGTAACACCGCGCAAGCCTCGACGCAGACTTCCGGCACGCACCACGCCGCGAGGGAACGCGTCGCGCGCCGCGGAAAGTACAGGACGCAGGCGCGGCTCTCGCACGCGGCGAGGTCCGCGCGCCGCGCGTCTCCAGCGCGCGTCACACCTTCATTTTCGCGCAACGGTTATTCCGGCGATGCGCCCTTATCTCGCGGTCGCCTCTGAGATTCGATCATCCTGAGGAGAAATCATCATGCCATCCGCACACGTCCGACGCCTGCTCGCTCTGCTCATCACGCTCGCGCTCCTGTCGCTCTCGGTCGCGTGCGGTAGCAGCGACGACGAGGCGGACGATGAGGACAATTCCAACACGGGCACGGAGACCGCCGCCGCGAAGTACACGCCGAACGGCAACGAGGGCTCCATCGTCGGCACGGTCAACTTCACGGGCGCGGCTCCGGCGGTCAAGCCGATCAGCATGGACGCCGATCCCTACTGCGCTTCGAGCAACCCGAACGCGCACATCGAGGACGTGGTCGTCAACGACGGCAAGCTCCAGAACGTCTTCGTCTATGTCAAAGACGGCAAGACCGCCGATGGCAAATCGATCGCCGGATTCGCCTTCGACCCGCCCGCACCCGAGGCGACGCTCGATCAGCACGGCTGCCAGTACCACCCGCACGTACTCGGTATGATGACGACGCAAAACTTCAAGGTGACGAACTCGGATCAGACGGCGCACAACGTCCACCCGACGCCGAAGAGCAACCCAGAGTGGAACCAGTCGCAGTCGGCGGGTCAGCCGCCCATCATCAAGCAGTTCTCGCGCGCCGAAATCCTCGTCCCCATCAAATGCAATCAGCATCCGTGGATGAAGTCTTACCTCGGCGTGATGCGCAACCCCTTCTTCGCCGTGAGCGGCGCTGACGGCAAGTTCGAGATCAAGGGCTTGCCGGCGGGAACCTACACGCTCGTCGCTTGGCACGAGAAGTTCGGCGAGAAGACGCAGTCGGTGACGGTCGGCGCGAAGGAAGCGAAGTCGCAGGACTTCGCCTATGACGGCTCGACGGCGAGCGCGGAACTTCGCGGCGGCTCGCTGACAGTAATGCCCGCGCTTGAGCTGCCGATGGGCGGCATGAAGCATTAGGCGCGACGCGCGCGGCTTCGCCCGCGTTTTCCTGACACAGCGCGCCCGTGCGCCCTTGTGACACCCCCGTTCGCGATGCGACACTGTTGGCAAAACTAACAGAGGGGGCGGCACCGAAGAGCCGTAGAAAGTGTTTAATGGAGAGTATCCCGCTGCAAGAAATTAACGTCGAGCCAGTTTCGTCCGCGTCCGTCATGGCAGGGGCGCGAACAGGCTCGCGTGCCACGGTGTCGGCATACCTTGAGCTGACGAAGCCGCGCATCACGACGCTCGTCATGCTGACGACCGCCGCCGGGTTCTTCCTCGGCACGCCGGGCGCGTTCTCGTTCCTGCGCTTCGCCAACACGATGGTCGGCGTCGCGCTGCTCTGCTCCGGCGTCTCGGCGCTCAACGAGTGGATGGAGCGTGACCTCGACGCGCTGATGCGTCGCACCGCCTCGCGCCCGTTGCCGACGGGCAGGCTCAAGCCGCGCGCCGCGTTTCTCTTCGGCGTCGCGCTGACTGCCGGGGCGGAAATCTACCTCGCGGCGTTCGTCAACCCGCTCTCGGCTCTGTGCGGCGTGGGCGTCATCGTCGGCTACCTGCTGCTCTACACGCCTTTGAAGACGCGCACGTCGCTCTCGACCGCCGTCGGCGCGTTTCCGGGCGCGGTGCCGCCGCTCCTGGGCTGGGCTGCCGCGTCAAATACCGTGGGCTTGGAAGCGTGGGTGCTCTTCGCGATCCTGTTCCTGTGGCAGTTCCCGCACTTCTTCGCCATCGCGTGGATGTACCGAGAGGACTACGCGCGCGCAGGGATCAAGATGCTGCCCGTGGTCGAGCCGGAGGGTCGCCTGACGGGGCAGCAGATCGTCCTCTGGACACTGATGCTCGTCCCCGTCAGTCTCGCGCCCGCCGCGCTCGGCATCTCCGGCGCGCTCTACTTCTTCGGCGCACTGATTCTGGGCGGGCTCTTCCTGTGCAGCAGCGTCGTCGCCGCCTTCGCGCTCACGCGCCGCAACGCGCGCCGCGTGCTGCTGGCTTCCGTGCTCTACCTGCCGTTTTTGTTCGGTCTGATGGTCACAAAAATGTGAGCAGTAAGCAGTGAGCGGTGAGAAGTCAAAACTCATTTTGATTTTTCACTGCTTACCGCTCACTGCTTACTGCTCACTCACCGGAGGTTGCTGATGGGTCGTCTGTTGGGCGCGTTACTCTTCCTGATCACGGCGGCGTCCGTGTGGCTGTTCTGGAATCACCGCTGGTGGTTCCCGCACGCCATTACGGAGCACGGCCCGGCTTACGACAGCCAGTTCCTGCTGACCATCGCCGTGGTCGGCGTCGCCTTCGTCGTGGCGCAGGTCGCGCTCGGCGTCGCCGTCTGGCGCTACAGCGCGAAAGGGACGGGGGGCGAGCGCGCCGTCTATTCGCACGGCAACAACCGTCTGGAGATGATCTGGACGGGCATCACGGCGCTCATATTCATCGGCGTCGCGCTGCTCGGACAGCGCGTCTGGGCGCGACTCCACTTCTACGAAGCGCCGCCGGGCTCGGCACACGTCCATGTCGTCGCCCAACAGTTCCAGTGGAATTTCCATTACCCTGGCAAGGACGGTCAGTTCGGCCACACCGATCCGAAGTTGATTAAAGACTCTGAGGGGAATTTCGTCGGCCTCGACGAGAACGATCCGGCGGCAAAGGACGATCAGGTCGTGACGACCCTGGTCATCCCCGTCAACCGCCCCGTCGAGCTGATGCTGCGCTCGAAGGACGTGACGCACAGTCTGTGGGTTCCCGAAACGCGCTTCAAGCAAGACCTCGTGCCCGGCATGTCCATCGCCGTCCACTACACGCCGGTCGAGACTGGCAAGTTCGAGCTGGCCTGCGCCGAGCTGTGCGGGCAGCTCCACTTCAAGATGAAGAGCTACCTGCTCGTCGTCTCGCAGCAGCAGTACGACGAGCTGTTGCAGTTGCCGCAGGCGCAGTTTCAGGGTCGCGTTACGGAACTGTTGAAGCAGTACCCGCTCGCCTTCGAGTAGGCGCAGCAGTCGGCTTCGGCGGAGCGCTAGTCGCGCGGCGCGGCTGATCGCCTTAGTCTTCGTCGCGTTCGTTTCATACGGTTAGTTAAACTCCGCCGTCTCCGTATCGTCATCCTCAAGCGAGAGGTTAAGTTCATGGAAGAAGTCACGCAGGCTGAAGCGCACGAGCACGACGACGCGCCGCACGCGCACGCCGCGCACGGGCACCACGCCCCGCCGAGCGGCTTTATACGCAAGTACGTCTTCAGCCTCGACCACAAGGTGATCGGCATCCAGTACCTGTTCCTCGCCATGTTCTCGGCGTTCACAGGCATGGTCATGTCGCTGCTGATGCGCCTGAAGCTGACCGAGCCCGAACACGCCTACCACTTCCTCGGTCTGATCTTCAAGACGGGCGCGCCGGGCGGCGTCATGTCGCCGGAGTTCTACCTCTCGCTCGTGACGATGCACGGCACGATGATGGTCTTCTTCGTGCTGACGACCGCGCCGCAGGGCGGCTTCGGCAACTACTTTTTGCCGATCCAGGTCGGCGCGGAAGACATGGCGTTCCCCCGACTGAACATGCTCTCATTCTGGGTGACGCTCGTCGGCTTGCTCGTACTCGTCTCCGCCATCTTCGTCGAGGGCAGCACATCGTTCAGCCTGAGCGCGAACCCCAGCTCGTCGCTGGCTCAGTTCGCCAACACGTACCTCGGCGGCGGCGGCAGCGGCACCATCGGCCCCATCGGCGGCTGGACGGGCTACCCGCCACTTTCCGCGCTCGGCAAGATCGCCGGGCCGGGGCAGGGCGCGGGCGTCACGCTCTGGGCGCTGAGCATCGCCATCTTCTGCGTCGGGTCGCTCTTAGGTGCACTCAACTTCATCACGACCCTGCTCAACATGCGCTGCCGCGGGATGTCTCTGATGCGGATGCCGCTCACGTGCTGGTCCTGGTTCACGACCGCCGTGCTCGCGCTGCTCGCCTTCCCGGTGCTGCTCGCGGCAATCGTGCTGCTCGTGCTCGATAGGGGCGCGTTCGGGTTGATAGAGCACGGCACGAGTTTCTTCATCCCGGCGGGCGAGGTGGTGAGCGATGCGCTGCTGCCGCACAAGGGCGGCTCTCCAATTTTGTGGCAGCACCTCTTCTGGTTCTTCGGCCACCCGGAAGTTTACATCGCCATCCTTCCGGGCATGGGCGTGACCTCGCACCTGCTCTCGACCTTCGCGCGCCGCCCCGTCTTCGGCTACCGCGCGATGGTCTTTGCCATGTTCGGCATCGGGATGCTCGGCTTCTTCGTCTGGGGCCACCACATGTTCGTCTCAGGGATGAGCCCTTACACCGGAATGGCGTTCTCGGTGCTGACGCTCTCCATCGGCGTGCCCTCGGCGATCAAGACGTTCAACTGGCTCGGCACGATCTGGGGCGGCAAGCTCAGATTCACGACGCCGATGCTCTTCGCGCTCGGCTTCGTCTCGCTCTTCGTCGCGGGCGGCATCACCGGCCTCGTGCTCGGTCAGACGACGCTCGATCTCGCCATGCACGACACCTACTTCGTGCTCGCGCACTTCCACCTCGTGATGGGTGTCGCCGCGATCTTCGGCATCTTCGCCGGCGTCTATTTCTGGTTCCCCAAGATGTTCGGGCGGATGATGAACGAAAGCTTAGGGAAGATTCACTTCTTCATCAGCTTCCTTGGCGTGTACGGCATCTTCATGCCGATGCACTCGATGGGCGTGGTCGGGATGCCGCGCCGCTACTCGGCGTTCACGGAGTACGCCTTCTTGGGCAAGCTCCACCCGCTCGTCGTCTTCGTCACAGTCGCGGCCTTCGTCACCGCCGCCGCGCAGTTGATCTTCCTCGCTAACTTCTTCTGGAGTCTCTTTAAGGGACCCAAGGCGGGCGATAACCCCTGGGAGGCGACGACGCTCGAATGGGTCATCCCTTCGCCGCCGCCATTCGACAACTTCGCGGGGAACGTCCCGCGTGTTTACCGCGGCGCGTATGAGTACTCCGTGCCCGGCGCACCCGAAGATTTCATCATGCAGACGGTGCCCGACACGGAGATTCCCGAAGCGGGACACGGGGCGCCGCAATTGAGCGAACAAGGAGTTGGGGAGACAGCAGGCAATGGTCACAACGGTCAACACTAAGACGGACGAGCGCACGGGGGTACGGCCCACGCGCGGCACGGGGCTCGACGGGGCGGGGAAGCGCACGAACGGCAACGGCTCGCGCCAGCCCTTCCCGCCGGGTGGCGGAGGCGATTCCGCGCGCGATGACACGCCGCACCACTACCGCATCGGCATGTGGGTCGCCGTCGCGTCGATCATGATGCTCTTCATGGCGCTCACCAGCGCCTACGTCTTCCGTGCGGCGGTGTCGGGCTGGCAGTCGCTGCGGACGCCGCCGCTGCTCTGGGTGAGCACCGCCGTCATCATCATGAGTAGCATCGCGTTCGAGCTGGCGCGCAAGAGTCTCAGGCGCGATGACGAGGCGGCATACCGGCGCTGGCTCGGCGTCGCCGTGCTCTTCGGCTTCGCATTCCTCGCGTCGCAACTGCTTGCGTGGCGCGGCCTGATCGCGCAAGGGGTCTATCTCGCGAGCAGCCCGCACAGCTCTTTCTTCTACCTGTTGACGGGACTGCACGGGCTGCACCTGTTGGGCGGCATCTGCGCGCTCTGCTACCTGCTGCTGCGCGCGGGGCGGGACGCGCGACTGGGCGCGACCCGCGCTGGCGCGGTGAAGCGGCGCGCGGCTGTTGATGCTGTCGGAATTTACTGGCACTTCATGGACGGGCTGTGGGTCTATCTGTTCGGACTACTTTTCCTGTGGAGGTGAAGCGGGTGGCGACTGAAGTTCACGCCGATCACTTGATCGCGGACGAGTGGAACGGGGGAGCGCTCCCCTACCACGTCGGGCATAAGAAGCTCGGCATGTGGCTCTTCATCGTCTCGGACGCGCTGACGTTCACGGCGATGCTCATGGCTTACTCCTACATGCGCTACACGAGCGATCAGTGGGCGACGCCGTTCGCTTTCAGCCCGAGCATCCTGTTCTCGACCACGATGACGCTGTGCCTGCTCTCTTCGAGCTTCACGATGGTCATGGCGGTCAAGGCTTCGGCGCACCGCAACAAGCGCGCGGCGCGGCGCTGGATCGGCGCGACGATGTTCGGCGGTCTTCTCTTTCTAGGTCTCCACCTTTACGAGTGGAGCCACCTCATCGGCGAGGGGTTGCGGCCCTTCACTCTCCCGAAAGAGTGGCTCGAACCGAATCGCTGGCCCCAAGCCTCGCCGCTCTTCGGCGCGACTTTCTTCGCCATTACGGGCTTGCACATGTTCCACGTCTTCACGGGCGTCGCCTACCTCGGCGTCGTCGCCGCGCGCATCCGCAAGCGCACGCACGAGGACGTGGAAATCTGCGGGCTCTACTGGCACTTCGTCGATCTCGTCTGGATGTTCGTCTTCCCGCTCATCTACATCTTGTCGTTTGATCCGAACCCGCCGCTGAAGTGAGCCGCGGCGAGTGACGGGGATCGCGCGAGATTGTGACGAAAGGAATGAAACTCGATGAGCAGCCGGTTTGAAGATTTCAAAGGCGTGAAGGACAAGCAGGAGATCGTCTTGAACGCGATCTGCCTGCTCTTCGCCGCCGTCTTTCTGTTTCTCGCGCTGTCGAATTTGCGCTGGGCGGGGAACTTCATGACGATTGACAGCCTCTTCATGACGCTCGTCTTCCTCATGCTCTCAGGCATCTTCCTCATCAACCCGGTTTACTGGGGCTGGAAGAACGGTCTCTTCGAGAACGCGTTCGGCGCCGGGACAGAAGCCGACTATCCGCCGGAAGAGGTTCACTTCGCGGGCACGACCAAACTCTTCTTCGCCGTGTTGATGGGGTTGCTGGTGCTCACGCTCGTCGAAGTCGTCCTCGCGTACATTCAGATGGCGCTCAAGCCAATGCTGGTGATCCTGATCGGGCTGTCGGTGATTAAAGCCGTGATGATCGTCGCCTACTTCATGCACTTGAAGTACGAGCGCATAAGCCTCATCTTCACGCTCATCCCGGCGCTGGTCATCTGCATCTGCCTGATGTTCATCCTGTTCCCCGACAGCAACCGCAACCGCAACCTGCGCCCCACGGAGATTCAGCACACGAATCTCGGGGCGGAGAAATGAAGGCGAGTGTGAAGAGGGCGGCTAAGATGTGCGCGCGTCTGACGGCGGCGACGCTCTCGCTCGCGTGTCCCGCGGCCGTGTGGGCGCAGTGCGCGATGTGTCAGACTTCGGCGGCCAACGTCGATCCGGCGGGCGTTAAGTATCTGAACTTCGCGGTCTTCCTGCTAATGATGCCGCCTGCCACGATCTTCTGCGGCTTCTTCTACGCGGCCTACAAGCGCCGCAACGCGCCGGGCGAAAATGAAGAGACACGAGATCGCGGCGAACGAGAGACTCGAAGCCGCACGTTCGTCGAGTCGTCGGATGAGTAGTCAGGTTTCGTTCGTCGAATAGATCAAGTTATGACCGAAGAACTGCAACCCGTCGAAGAGGCGCAGCCGACGCCCGACAACACGCGCGCCAGCATACGCGGGCGCGCGTGTCCGCAGTGCGGCGGCAAGATCATTCCGTCCGACCGCGCCGTTTACGAAGATAAGGCGAACCCCACGGCGATCTTCCCGCTCTGGGAGTGCGAGCGCTGCGGCTACGCGAAGATGAGCGAGCCGCCCGCGCCGAAAAAGCCCGCGCACACCGCGGCCAAGAAAGCACAGGAGTGAGCGAGGACGTAGTAAACATTGACATGGATTTTTTCTCCGTTCTCCCCCACCTGAACGCCTGCCTGAACGCGACGAGCGGCATACTCCTTTTTACCGGCTTCTACTTCATCCGGCGCGGACGCGTCACGGCGCACCTGCGCTGCATGACTGCGGCGCTCGTCGTCTCAGTCATCTTTCTCATCTCCTACATCGTCTATCACGCGCAGCACGGCTCGACGCGCTTCACGGGTCGGGGTTTCATCCGCCCGGTCTATTTCACGATCCTGCTGACGCACACGGTACTCGCCGCGGTCATCGTCCCCTTCGTCGCCGTCACCATCCGTCGTGCGTGGCGCGGCGACTTCACGCGCCACCGGCGCATCGCGCGCTGGACGTTCCCCATGTGGGCTTACGTCTCGGTGACGGGCGTCGTCGTTTACTTGCTGCTCTATCAACTCTACCCGTCTCGTTGAAGTCGTCAGACTCCAAACCAGCGCATGTCCGACGGAAATAATCACAGGGGTTCGAACGGCAGCGGCGTGACGGTCGAGCCGCAAGCGCCGCCGGAAGGGAAACGACGGACGCCCTGGGCGCTCGCGTTTGTCGCCGTGCTGTTCGTCGTCATGCCGTTTCTCACCTGGTACGGCACGACCTTCTGGCGCACGCTCTCCGACGCGCAGGTTGATGAATACCTCGGCGACACAGGGAACCTGCGCCACGTCCAGCACGCTCTCGAAGAGATCGACCGGCGCGTTATCGCGGGCGACGCGAACGCGAAGCGCTGGTACCCGCGCGTCGTGCAGGTCTCTTCCGACGCGGCACCCGACTTGCGCATGACCGCCGCTTGGGTGATGGGCGACGACAACCGCGAAGAGAGTTTTCGCGCCGCGCTCGTCCCGCGCTTAAACGATCCAGAACCTGCCGTGCGCCGCATGGCCGCGCTCTCGCTCTCGCGCTTCAACGATCCGCGTTGCCGCACGGAACTCGTCGCGATGCTTCATGACTACTCGGTGTCCGCGGGCGTCGTCGGCAGCGTTGAGACGGTGTTGCCCGTGGGTTCAGCGGTAAGTCGTCAGACGATGATCGCCAGAGTGAGGACTGACGCGGGCGAGGTGAGGGAAGTGCGCTCGCCGCTCGCCGGGCGGGTCAAACAAGTCTCGGTGGCTGAAGGTGTGAAGGTTCAGCCGGGCGACGCGCTGCTCATGCTCTCGCCCGACCCGGAAAACGTCTTGCAGGCGTTGCGCGCGCTCTACCTCGTCGGGACGCCGGAAGACGTCAAGGAGATCGAACCTTACGCGGGGGGCGGGGCGGGGATGACTGCGCGGGTGAAAGAACAAGCGGCGCAGACCCTGGAGATGATCGTGCGCCGCTCTGGAGCGAAACTGTAGTTGTCGGACTTGTGTTGCCTTAACGGTTCGTCGGCGCGTCGGGCAGCGTGATGCCGTGGGCGGATTCCCACTGATCGGTCGGCACCATCTCGATGGCGTCCCACGGGCAGCCGTCGAGAAACGTGCTGTCGGGTCCCTTGCTGATGCACTTCTGACAGCCGATGCACAGTTCGGGATCGACCTCGATGCGACCGAACGGCGGGTGATCTTCGTCCGGCACCCAGAACATGCAGGCTTCAATCGGGCAGTATTCAATACAGGCGGGTGAGCCCGCGCAGCCCGTGCAGCAGTCGGTCGTGATGGCGAGGATGCGCGGCTTGCGCTTGCGCGTCGCCTTGCCGTCACCAACCGACATGGGAAAATGTTTTTCGACGACTGTGATCATCCGTGGCTCCGTCAGAAGAGTTGCGAGAGCGGCGAGACGCCAACACTTTAACACGCGCACGTGGCGCTGCTCAATAGTTTCGACGCGCGCCGTGCTTGAAACTCTACGCGCAAACAGATAAAACTAGCTAACCAACCGTAACCCGAAGGAGAGCGAACAAGATGAAGACCGTCGCGGGCATTTTCAACTCGCGCGCCGACGCCGAGCGCGCCATCGAAAACTTATGCGGGCTCGGGCTCGCCGAAGACCGCCTGAACCTGCTCACCCCCGGCGAGACGCCGGCAGAGGTGGACGCCGAAGTGCCGACTACTGAAACTGAGCAGCCCGGCATGGGTAAGGCGCTCGGCGCGACCGTGGGCGGCGCGCTCGGCGCGGCCGGCGGTCTGGGCTTGGGAAGCATCATCGCCACTTCGCTCATCCCCGGCGTCGGCCCCGTCCTCGCCATCGGCATGATCGGCGCGGCGCTTGTCGGCGCGGGCGGCGCGGTCGCCGGGTCAGAGGTCGGCGAGGCGCTGGAAGATCACATCGCGCCGGAGCTGCCGCACGACGAGTTGTACGTTTACGAGGACGCGCTGCGGCAGGGCAAGTCGGTCGTCATCGCGGCGGCGGATGACGGCGAGCAGGCTGATCACGCGCAGACAGTTCTCTCCGCCGCCGGTGCGGAGACGATTGATGCGGCGCGCGAAAATTGGTGGGTCGGACTCCGCGACGGAGAGGAAGCTGAATACGCGGGAGAGGGCGCGGACTTCAAGCGCGACGAGCCGGTCTATCGTCGCGGCTTCGAGGCGGCGCTGCACCCCGGCACGCGCGGCGCGTCCTTCGAGGAGTCGCGCGTGCGCCTCCGCGAGCGGCACGGTGAAGCCTGCGAACAGGGCGCTTTCCAGCGCGGCTATGAGCGCGGCTGCGCCTACGACGCGCGTCTGCGTGGGAGCGGAGGCAGCGCGAATTGAAAGACACGCTGCTGAGCGTCGCCGTCCTCGTCACCATCCTGCTGCTGAGTGCGTTCATCACAAGTTGGTTCGCGCGCACGATGTACAACCGCTGCGCGGCTTGCGGCACGCTCAACGCCAAACGCCGCCCGGCGTGTCGCTCCTGCGGCAACCCGCTCAAATGACGCGCGCCGCTTTCGATCAAGAGAAGAAAACTTAACCTGCCCCTTCGCGCCTTTGCGCCTTTGCGTGAAAATCCTGTCTCACGCAAAGGCGCAAAGGCGCGAAGGGGAGCTGTCTGACTTGCATCAACGAGAGAATGAACTATGAGTCGTTCAACTTGTACGCGCCTCGCCGCTCTGGTCGCCGTTATCGTCGCGTCTCCATTTGCCCTCGTCGCGCACGCGCAAAGCCAATCGCAAAACGTCCCGACCGAATGGCAGACTCCGTCTGAGAAGTCCGGCTACCGCGAGACGCCGACTTACGACGAAGCCCTCGCTTACGCGCGCCGGATCGAGCGCGCCTCGCGCGTGGTGCGCGTCATGGAGTTTGGTCTGAGCGGCGCGGGTCGCCCGCTCCCGCTCATCATCGCGGCGAAGGACGGCGCGTTCACGCCAGCCGCCGCGCGCAAGGCGGGCAAACTCGTCCTGCTCGTGCAGGCGAACATCCACGCGGGCGAGACCGACGGCGGCGATGCTGGAGCCGCGCTCGTCCGTGACATTGCGATCACACACACGCGCGACTCTCTGCTCGATCACGTGACGTTGCTGTTCATCCCCGTCTATAACGTGGACGGCTACGCGCGCCGCAGTCCTTACAACCGCATCAACCAGAACGGCCCCGCCGAGATGGGCTGGCGCGGCACGGCGACGAACCTCAACCTGAACCGCGACTACATGAAGGCCGACGCCCCGGAGACGCGCGCCTGGCTCAAACTCTGGAATCAGTGGCAGCCTGATTTCTTCATCGACTGCCACGTCACCGATGGCGCGGACTTTCGCTACAACATCACCTATCAGTTCGAGCAGCACCAGAACGAGCCTGAGCCTCTGCTCGGCTGGATGAAGTCGGCGATTGATGGTCGCATCGTCCCGGCGACCGAAGCTTCCGGCAATCTGCTCGCGCCCTACGTCACTCTGCGCGACAGCCGCGACCCGTCGAAGGGCATCGAGGGCTTCATCGAGACGCCGCGCTACTCGACCGGCTACACGCCTTTGCGCAACCGTCCGGGCTTGCTCATCGAGACGCACATGCTCAAGGACTACCGCACGCGCGTCCGCGGGACTTACGATCTGCTCGTTGCGACCCTCGCCGAGATGAACCGTGACCCGGAAGCGTTGCGACGAGCGATTCGAGAGACGGACGAAGCCGTCACGGCTGAGGGGCGCACTTACGATCCGGCGCGGAGAGTCCCGCTGCGTCTGGAACTGACCGACAAGTCAGAGGCGATCAAATTCAAGGGCGTGGAATTTCACCTTGAGCCGAGCGACATCTCCGGCACGCAGCGAGTCGTTTACGGGAGTCAGCCGCTCGACCTCACCGTGCCTTATTTCAATGAGGCGCGCGTGACCGTGGCGGTCGCGCCGCCGCTCTACTACGTCATTCCGCCGCAGTGGACGGACGTGATCAATGTCCTCGCCGCGCACGGGCTCGAACTGAAACGGCTCGCCGAACCCTTGACGCTCGACGTGGAGAGTTACCGCTTCAGCGACGTGAAATGGGCGACCGCGTCGTTCGAGGGGCGTGTGACGGTGACGCAGAAGAATAAGGTGGTTAACGAGCGCAGGACATACGCCGCCGGGTCGGTCGTCGTGCCGCTGGCGCAGCCCGCTGCGCGCGTCGCGCTTCATTTGCTCGAACCCGATGCGCCCGACTCTCTCGTCTCTTGGGGGTTCTTCAACCCCATCTTCGAGCAGAAGGAGTATGGCGAGGCTTATGTCATCGAACGGCTCGCGCGCGAGATGTTGGCGAAGGATGCGAACCTGCGGCGCGAGTTCGAGCAAAGAGTGGCGAGCGATCCACAGTTCGCACGTAACCCCCGCGCGCGCCTGAGCTTCTTCTACGACCGCTCGCCCTACGCCGACGCGCAACTCAACCTCTACCCGGTCGGTCGCGTGACGCAGCCGATCCGTGCGCGGCTCGTCGATTTCCGCTGAAGCAGCTGCACATGAAAAAAAAGAAGGGGCGCATGGACTTGTCTACAGTCCGCGCCCCTTCAAAGTTTTGGTTCAGAATACGTGTGACGTTGCCGTCGGCTAGACCGTGCGACGACCCGTCAGTAGGTTGAGCACGAGGATGACGAGCGCCACCAGGAGCAGTATGTGAATGAATCCGCCCACGGTGTACCCGCTCACCAAACCGAGCAGCCACAGTACGAGAAGCACCACCAGAATTGTCCAAAGCATTTTCCCATTCTCCTTCCGCAAATAGTTATAAAGTCAAAAGCACCCGGTTCCCGTTTGAACCCGCCGCTCTCTCGTGGTGCAATGACCATGCCAACGGCTTCGCGTCCGACGCGAAATCTGGCTAAGACTATTGTCAGCGCGGTTTGAGTCAATCTCATCACCGTTGCATGACGCGGCTGACCATCTCGGTACGTTGTACTTGAATGCACTTCTCTCGCTGTTCGACCGCCCGGCCTGTTCGGAATCGAATCAAGCGCGGTTTTCTTCAACATCTCTGTGCGAAATCGGCAACGTGGCGCGTCAAGCTCACATCCGAACTAGTGGGACGTCGGCACGGGTCAAACGCTCTGCCTGCAAGCGTGAAAGCTGCTCCGGCAACCGATCGGTTGAGTTGAATTATGTGGGGCTGGACTTCGGTCGCGCGCGGGTGATAAAGTTATTTCGCGCTGCGGCACCTCCGCAGATGCCTGGCGCGAGACGCAAAGAGCAAGGTTTTACCGCAACTTCCGCGAGTTGACCTTTCGCCTGCAATCCTCCGATTGCAAACTCAATCAAGTCCTACTCCAGTTTCCGCGCCTTGCCGTCTTCCCCCGAACGCGGCTACGGCGCAACCAAACAGCTTATGCCTTCGATACCTCGTCTGATCCCCCGCACGCAGCGCGCCGCGACTTACGTCGCCGCCGGCATCCTGCTCATCGCCTTCGTCGTCGCCGCCGCGCAACTCTACGTCCGCGCGCGCGCCTCTGTCGTCCACGAAGTTAATTACACCGAACTTCGCGGTCTGGTTGACAGCGGCGCGGGAGCATCGCTCGTCGTCGAAGGCGAGCTGCTCGTCGTGACCAGAGCTGACGGCACGAAGGCTCAGGCTATTGTCACCGACTCGATGGCGCAGCAGGAGATCATCAAGGTCTTCAATCAGAACCACCAGACCATCGAATTCCGCTCGTTGCAGCCGGGCGCATTCACCTCTGCCCTCAACTGGATCATCGCCGTCTTCGCACTCGCCGTCTTCGGCGTCGTCGGCTGGCGCGTTTACGCGAGCATGGGCGGCGGCGGCGACTTCGAGGTGAACGACGCGAGCGGCAACCGGGACGTGACGTTCGCGGACGTGGCGGGCGTGGACGAGGCGAAGAACGAGCTGTCGGAGACCATCGAATTTTTACGCGACCCGACGCGCTTCGGTCGCCTCGGTGGTCGCGCCCCGCGCGGCATACTTCTCTCCGGCCCTCCGGGCACGGGCAAGACCCTGCTCGCGCGCGCGGCGGCGACCGAGGCGGGCGTGCCGTTTTTGTCCGTTTCGGGTTCGAGCTTTCAGGAGAAGTTCGCCGGCTTAGGCGCGGCGCGCGTCCGCAAGCTATTCAAGCAGGCGAGGGAACAGGCTCCATGCGTCGTCTTTATTGACGAGATCGACGCGCTCGGTCGGCGTCGCGGTCGCGGCGGCGACTCGGCGTCGGCTGATCAGGATCAGACGCTCAACCAGTTGCTCATCGAGATGGACGGCTTTTCGCAGACGCACGGCGTCGTCGTCGTCGCCTCGACCAACCGACCTGACATTCTCGATCAGGCGCTGACGCGCCCCGGTCGCTTCGACCGTGAGATCACCGTCAACCTCGCGGACGTGCGGGGTCGCGAGGCGATTCTCCGCGTCCACGCGCGCAAGCTCACGCTCGAAGAAGGTCTCGAACTCGGCTGGATCGCGCGCGGCACTCCCGGCTTCTCCGGCGCAGACCTCGCGAACCTTTTGAACGAAGCCGCGATCTTCGCGACGCGCGACAACTCCGAATCGATCAATCGCACCCACGTTGAATACGCGCGCGACAAGATTCTGATGGGCGTCGAACGTCAGGGCTTCATGATGGACGAGGACGAGCGCTACGCGACCGCCGTGCACGAGGCGGGTCACGTCGCCGTCGGGCTCGGCGTCAAGCACGGCGACCCGATCCACAAGGTCTCGATCCTGCCGCGCGGTCGCGCGCTCGGCGTCACGCAGTCGCTGCCCGAACGCGATCGCCTGATGAAAAAGCGCGAGTACCTCGAAGATCAGATCGCGATCCTCTTGGGCGGTCGCGCCGCCGAACAGATTCTGCTCGACACGATGACGGCGGGCGCGTCGAATGACATCGAGCGCGCCGTCGAGATCGCGCGCAAGATGGTCGCCGAGTTCGGCATGAGCCCGCTAGGTCCCATACACCTCGGCAAGCCCGAAGACCCGCACAGTCAGGCGCTCCTCGATCGCATCGAGCACGCGACGAGCGAGATCGTCAACGCGCAGATGCAGCGCGCCTGCGAGATGGTCTCGTCGAGCCGCGAAGAGATCGCGCGCCTCGTCGTCGGGCTGATGGAGCGCGACACGCTCGACTCGGACGAGATCAAAGAGTCCTTCGGCATGAGGACGAGCGCGCAGGCAGCAGCGTAGCGATTGCGGGCGTGAACCAGACGCGGGCACGGGCGGGCGAGGGAGGCTAATACTTCCCGCCCGCCTTTGTTTTTGGCGTCGGCGGCAATCTCCCGCGCGCGCTGGAACAGCTAGACAATGCGCCAGACGTGTAATTAAACTCTCGCGGTCTCCGCCGGCGGCTCACGCGCGCGGCGATGTGCTCCGCGACGCGAGCCGAGTGCGCGTGAGACGGGGGACTGAAGTTCATGCTCACGTTCGCAATCTAGGTTTCTGCTTAACCCCAACGGGAACGTCCCGGATGCTACCGAAAGAGTTCGAGGATAAGTCGCTTGATCCGGCGTGCTGTGACTTTATGAGTGAGTCAAGCCGGAGCAGCGGCGCACGGCGTCTTCACTCCTTCAGGCGGCTGCGTCGCCCGCGCACGACACATCTCGCGCTGCTGGCGGGGCTCGCGCTGCTTGCCCTGCTCACAGCCTCGCCCCTCCGCGCACAGTACCGCTTCGACGCGCGTTCCACCGACAACGGTCTGCCGCAGAATTCTGTCCGCGCCATTCTCCAGACGCGCGACGGTTACGTCTGGTTCACCACTTACGACGGACTCGTCCGTTACGACGGCGTGCGCTTCACCGTCTTTGACAAAGGGAGCACGCGCGGGATCGGCGGCAACCGCTTCGACTCGCTCTACGAGGGGAAGGACGGGAGCCTCTGGGCAGGGACGCAGGACAGCGGCTTGACCCGCTACAAGGACGGAAGCTTCCGCACGTACACGACCGCCGACGGGCTTCCCGATAACAAGATCACGGGCGTCTGCGACGACGGCGAAGGGGGCTTACTCGTGTGGACTCCGGCGGGCGTCGTGGTGTGGCATGACGGTCGCCTTGCGCCGCACCCGTCGCTGAGCGCCCTCGTGCGCGGCGTCACCGTCGTCATGCGCGACAGCGCGGGCGCGATCTGGTTCAACGGTCAGGGCGGACTGTGCAGGTTCAAAGATGGGAGCGTGTCGGTCTTCACGAGCGCCGAAGGGCTCACAGACAAATCCGTCTCCTGCATCTATGAAGATCATCAGGGGCGTCTCTGGGTCGGGACATCGCACGGCGGCGTTTACCGGTTGGACGGTGAGCGTTTTGTTGCCATCACCGCCGGTCAGTTGCCGAACTCCGCCATCTACGCGTTGGTTGAAGACGCTCGCGGCGATCTGTGGGTCGTTGCTTAGGAGCGCGGATTGGAACGAATCGGTGCCGAAGTGCAGCTCACGCTCTTTCAGACCGCGGAGGGATTGCCAAGCGACCGCATCATCTCCCTCTATGAAGATCGCGAGGGCTTACTCTGGCTCGGCACGGACAACCGCGGGCTGGCACTCGTCCGGCGCGAGGCGGTGCGCTTCCTCTCGCCCGAAGAGGGGCTGGCGGGCAGTAATGTTTATCCCATCGTCGAGGACGCGCAAGGCGGTGTATGGGTCGGCACGTGGGACGGCGGGCTGAGCCACTATGCCGACGGACGGTTCGTCCACTTCGACGCGCCGAAAGACTTGTCGAAGTCTCTAATCACGGCTTTGCGCGTGGACAGTAAAGGTCGGCTGTGGGTCGGGTGGTACAGCGGTGTTGGGCGCGTCGAAGGAAGTACATTCGTCAACCTGACCAACGAACTCGATCCAGCGAAGCAGCCGGTCTTTGTCATCTACGAAGACCGCAAGGGCGCTCTCTGGTTCGGCACGCGAGCCGGACTCTACAGGTACGCGGATGGCGAGGTGACGCGCTTCACCAACGCCGACGGTCTCGCCGGCAACGACGTTAAAGACATTCTCGAAGACGCCCGAGGCGATCTCTGGGTGGCGACCTACGGCGGCTTGAACCGCCTGCGCGACGGGCAGTTCACTTCTTTCACGACGCGCGAGGGGCTCGCCAGCGACTCCGTCCGAACGCTTCACGAGGACGCCGAGGGCACGCTCTGGATCGGGACATACGACGGCGGCTTGAGCCGCCTGCGCGAAGGCCACTTCACCAACTACACGACCGCCGAAGGTCTCTACAGCAACGGCGTCTTCCGCATCCTCGAAGACGGGCGCGGCAATTTCTGGATGAGCTGCAACCGCGGCGTCTTTCGCACGAGCCGCGAGCAGCTCGAAGCTTTCGCCGCGGGGAAACTCCGCCGCGTCACCTCGTTCCCTTATGGCAGGGAGGATGGGCTGCTCAACACGGAATGCAACGGCGGGCAGCAGCCCGCGGGCATCAAGACGCGCGACGGCAGGCTCTGGTTTCCGACGCAGGGCGGCGTCGCCGTGATCGACGCGGAAGACGTCGCAACCAATCCACATCCCCCGCCGGTCGTGATCGAAGATGCGGAAGTTGATCGCCAGTCTGTCGGGCTCGCCACAGGGCTGCGGATCGAGCCCGGTCAGGAGAATCTGGAGATTCGCTACACCGGCTTGAGTTTCATCAACCCCGAGCACGTCACGTTCCGCTACCGCATGGAGGGGCTCGACGCCGACTGGGTGGAGGCGGGCACGCGCCGCGTCGCCAACTACGCGCACCTGCCACCCGGCGCGTACACCTTTAAGGTCATCGCGGCGAACAGCGACGGCGTGTGGAATACCGAGGGCGTCGCGCTGCGCGTCGTCGTCGTCCCGCCCTTCTGGCGCACCTGGTGGTTCACGGCGCTGGTGATCGTTGCCGCCGCCGCGCTCGCCTACGCCTTCTACCGCCGCCGCGTTTCGCGCCTGCGGCGGGCGCACGCGGCACAGCGCGCCATCTCGCAACAGTTGATCGAGTTGCAGGAAGGGGAGCGCAAGCGCATCGCCGCCGGGCTCCACGACAGCCTCGGTCAGAACCTGCTGGTCATCAAGAACCGCGCGCTGCTTGGACTCCAAACCCCTGACGGCAACGGAAAGGCGGCGCGCTCACAGCTCGAAGAGATTTCGACCGTCACCTCGCAGACGCTCGAAGAGGTGCGCGAGATCGCTTACGGTCTGCACCCCTACCAGATGGATCGGCTAGGGCTGACGAAGGCGATTCAGGCGATGTTGAGAAAAGTCGCGGCAGCCTCAGAGATCGAGTTCACGACCGAGATCGACAGAATCGACGGGCTCTTCCCGAAAGACTCGGAGATCAACATCTACCGCGTCGTGCAGGAGGGCGTCAATAACGTCATCAAGCACTCGCGCGCGCGGCACGCGCTGGTTGACATCAAGCGGGACGTGCGCGGCGTGCAGATCGTCGTCTGGGACGACGGGCAAGGGTTTTCGCACGAAGCAGTCGCCTCCGGATCGTCGCCGGGGCAGGGCTTCGGCTTGACCGGCATCTCGGAGCGGACGCGGATGCTCGGCGGCACGCAGAGTGTCCGCTCCACGCCGGGCAAGGGCACGACCGTCACCATCAATCTAGGTTTAGAGGGGGGCGACAATGGCAATTGAGACGCGCGTGCTGATCGCAGACGATCACCCGATCTTCCGCCAAGGGTTGCGTCAGGTGGTCGAGTCCGGCGCGGGGCTCAGAGTCGTCTCTGAGGTCGCCGACGGTCGCGCGGCGCTCGAAGGGATCGAGGCGCAGCAGCCCGACGTCGCCCTGCTCGACGTTGACATGCCTGAGATGGACGGCTTCGCCGTCGCGCGCGCGGTGTTTGAGAAGAATCTCCAAGTGGGTCTCGTCTTCCTGACGATGCACAAAGATGAAGACCTCTTCAACGAGGCGCTGGACATCGGCGTCAAGGCTTATGTGTTGAAAGACAGTGCCGTGACGGACATCGTCGGGGCAGTCCGCGCGGTGCTCGCCGGGCAGCACTTCATCAGCCCGTCGCTCTCAAACTACCTCGTCAACCGCGGGCGGCGCGCCGCCGCGCTCTCGCGCGAGAAGCCCGGGCTCCAAGACCTCACGCCCGCCGAGCGGCGCGTGCTCGCGCTCGTCGCCGCCAATAAGACGAGCCGCGAGATCGGCGACGCCCTCTTCGTCAGCCCGCGCACGGTCGAAAACCACCGCGCCAACATCTGTCAG
>JBJMGS010000064.1:0-2991 GCA_045807785.1 Pyrinomonadaceae bacterium | reverse complement strand
TATCAGGCGGAGGACCTGAACCTCGGCCGCCAGGTCGCCCTGAAGTTCCTGCCTTCCGATCTTGAGCGCGATCCCGCCGCCCTCGAGCGTTTTCAGCGCGAGGCCCGTGCCGCCTCCGCGCTGAATCATTCCAATATCTGCACCATCTATGAGATCGGCCAGGCCGATGGGCGTTACTTCATCGCCACCGAGCTGATCAGAGGCGAGACGCTGCGCGCGCGGCTGCAACGCGCGCCCCTCACCTTGCGCGAGACGCTCGACGTCGCCGTGCAGATCGCTTCGGCCCTGAACGCGGCGCACGCTGCCGGGATCGTGCATCGCGACATCAAGCCGGAGAACGTGATGCTGCGCGACGACGGGCTGGCGAAAGTTCTTGATTTCGGGTTGGCGAAACTGACGGATCGGAAGGCGGGCAGCCTCGACAGCGAAGGCGAGACGCGGGCGCTTGCGGTCAACACCGCGCCCGGCACGGTGATGGGCACGGTCGCCTACATGTCGCCCGAACAGGCGCGGGGCAGAGAGATTGACGCGCGCTCGGACGTGTGGAGTCTCGGCGTCGTGGCCTATGAAATGCTCACCCGCAGGACGCCGTTCGCGGGCGAGACGGCGAGCGACACCATCGCCGCGATTCTCACCCGCGAGCCTGCGCCGCTCGATGAGAGTGCGCCGCCGGAGTTGCAGCGCATCATCAGGAAGGCTTTGCAGAAAGATCGGGACGAGCGTTATCAAACGGTCAAAGACCTGCTGCTCGACCTTAAGAATCTCAAACGCGAACTGGACTTCGCCGAAGAGATCGAACGCTCGCAGATTCCACACTTCGCCGGAGCCGCAAACGTCGGCACTAGTCAGCTAGTCGAGAACGCGACGGCGATGCTCCCGGCGGCGACTTCAACTCAGAACAGCCCCCCGCAGCCGACCTCAAGCGCGGAATATCTAGTCAGCGAAATCAAAAGACACAGACGCGGCATGGCGCTCGGCGCGATCATGCTGCTGGCTCTGCTCGGGGCCGGTTCGTGGTTCCTCTTCAACCGCGCCCCGGGCAACAAACAGATCGAATCAATCGCCGTCATGCCGTTTGTCAACGAAGGCGGCAACGCCGACACGGAATATCTGTCAGACGGGATGACCGAGACGCTCATCGGCAGTCTGTCACGGCTTCCGAACGTGAGCGTCAAAGCGCGGTCGTCGGTGTTTCGTTACAAAGGTAAAGAGGTTGATCCGAAAAAGATCGCCTCTGAATTAAACGTGCAAGCAATCCTGAACGGGCGGGTGGCGCAACGGGGCGACCAATTAACACTCGGCCTCGAATTGATCGACGCGCGGACGGAGAACGTCATCTGGAGCGAGCAATACAATCGACAACAGTCCGACCTGGTCAGCCTCCAAAGTGAGATCGCCCGAGACGTTTCGAGCAAACTCAGATTGAAACTGTCGGGCGCCGACGAACAGAAGCTGAACAAGGTCTATACGACCAACCCCGATGCCTACCAACTGTATCTGAAGGGACAATTTTATTGGAACAAGCTGACGCCGGAAGCTCAAAGCCGGAGCCTCGACTTCTACCAGCAGGCGATAGATAAAGACCCGGCGTTCGCGCTGGCCTACGTCGGGATCTCCGACGCTTACATGGTCCTCGGCATCCCGGACGTGATGCTCGGAACGCTCCCGCCGCAGGAGTCCTTGCGGAACGCGAGAAACGCCGCCGACAAGGCTCTGGAGATAGACCCGACGCTCGCCGAGGCTTACGCCTCACGCGCCCACGTGAAATGGAAAGGGCACGACTGGGCGGGAGCCGATGAGGATTTTAAGTACAGCATCGGACTGAACGGAAACTATCCTAACGCCCATCGCTTCTACTCTATTTATCTGGCTTCTGCGAGCAGGTCAGAAGAAGCCATACGTGAGGTCAGACGGGCGGAGGAGTTAGAGCCGCTTTCGGTGGGGGTAAAAGCTCACGCTGCCTATATCTTCTATTTCGCCCGGCGTTACGACGAAGCGATCGAAAACGGAAAGACGGCGGTCGAAATGGATGCCACCTCACCCGTCGCCCACCAGCGTCTGGGAGCGGCATACGAACAAAAGGGAATGTTTCCTGAGGCTATTGCCGAGTTTCAGAAGGCGGTGGACGGCTCAAACCGCATACAACTGGCGGTCGCATCACTCGCACATGCTTATGCCCTGGCCGGAAGACGGGCCGAGGCCGAGAAACTCCTGGCCGAATTGAAGGAACGATCCGGCAGGGAGTATGTCTCTTCGTATCTTGTTGCCGAGATATACACGGCCTTGGGAGAAAAGGAAGCGGCGATCAAGTCGTTGGAGAGGGCCTACGACGAGCAGAGTATTGATCTGGTGCTCGCGAAGGTCGATCCGCGGCTTGACCCGCTGCGCGACGACCCGCGCTATCAGGAGTTGCTGAAGAAAGTCGGCTTCCCGCAGTGAATTTCGGAGAAGATGAATAAAGAGCTTGCCGCCAACTCGAAGGTCTCGCATTACCGCATCGTCCGAAAACTCGGCGCGGGCGGGATGGGCGAGGTCTATCTGGCTGAGGATACGCGGCTCGACCGCAAAGTCGCCGTTAAACTTCTGCCCGCCGATTTTGCGTCGGACGGGGATCGCGTGCGGCGGTTTGAGCAGGAAGCGAGAGCTACGTCTGCGCTCAATCACCCGAACATCCTGACGGTCTATGACATTGGCACACACGACGGCGCGCCTTTCATCGTCGCGGAACTGCTCGAAGGCGAGGAGTTGCGAGCGCGGCTGAATGGTGGCGCGATCCAGACGCGCAAGGCCGTCGAGTACGCGCAGCAGATCGTCGCCGGACTTTCGGCGGCGCACGAGAAGGGAATCGTCCATCGTGATCTTAAACCCGAGAACATCTTCGTCACGACGGACGACCGCGTGAAGATTCTCGATTTCGGGCTGGCGAAGCTGAAGCCGGCGGGGCTCACGGGCGGCGCGGATATGGAAGCCGAGACGCGCAAACCCCTGACG
>JBJMGS010000063.1:0-3622 GCA_045807785.1 Pyrinomonadaceae bacterium | reverse complement strand
CGCACCTCTGAGCAAATACACAGGGTTGTCAAACGCCGATCGCGACGCGCCGACACGTCGCCGGGCACGTGTGGGGATGCGTTTCGATTCAACCGTCTGACAAAAGGAGCGGGCTGCAAGCAGCAACGTGCGGCGTCAAAGGCATTGCTGCTAGTGAGTGGGCGGCACTATAGCAAATTTTAATGAGCGCGCAACAGTTTTCTTATCGCACGCGCCTTTCGTCCCCACGCGAGTCTCCGGCAGAAGCTCTTCGAAGTAGTAGAGGAAGTCCGTCGAGGGCACCTCCTTCGCGCCGAGTTGCCGGAGCATCGTGATGACCTGGCCGCGATGGTAGGTCGAGTGGTTGACGACGTGCTGCATCATGTTGCCGAGCGGGTAGCGCCACTGCTCGCCGCGCACGTTCGTGTAAGTGAGCCACTCAGCGAGCGCGTCGTCGGTCACAGTCGTGAGCAACTCCGCGCGCTCACTCTCGACCTCCGCGAGCGCCGCGCGCAGGCGTTCGACGTTGGCGAAATCCTCGGCCTGCCACGGCGCGGCGCGCGGCGATTCGCCCTTCCAGCGCCGCAGCCAGACCCACTCCGCGAACAGCAGATGTGCCAGCGTGTCGCGCACGGAGGGGAAGCTGTTTTTGAGATCGCGCGTGAAAGCCTCCGCGCTCAGGCGCGCGGCGGCGTCGAGCACGAGCCGGTTCGCCCAGGCGTTGAAGTCGAACAGTTGCCTGATGTCGTTGGTGTCCATCGCTTCAGATCCTTCTCCTTAACTTGATTTGGGTCTCGACCGTCTCCGCGCCGCGCCGGACGGTCAGGGCACACACGCGCCCGTCCTCAGTGAACAGGCGTGTGATAGCGTCGAGCGTGAAAGTGGCCGCGTCGCGCCCGTCGATCCGCGCGAGCACGTCGCCCGCGCGCAGGCCCGCCTCCGCGCCCGGCGATCCCGTTTCGACGCGCGTCACGCGGAAGACGTGGAAGTCTTCGCCGCCCGCGACGAGATCGACGCCGCTCATGTCCGTCTCGTAAGGCTCCGCGAAAAATTTATTGGATTCGAGGATCAGGCGGCTGCGCGCGTAGTCGATGACGACCTTGAAGCGGCGGAAGACTTCCGTGCCGATCATACCGTCATACTTCGGGCGTGCGCCGCCCTCTTCGTTGTCGTCCTCCGAGAGACTGATGACCGGGTTCTCGATGCGGAAGCGACCGACGCGAAAATCCTTCACGCGCGCCTCGACCGAGGATGTCTCGCCGCCGACGCCCATGCCCTTCTGCGGCGCGCTCATGCGCGGCAGATGCTGGCGCAAAGCTCGCGCCCTGACGAAGTAGTCGTACACGCCGAGCGCGCCGTCCGAGCCCGTGTCGATCTCAAACTCTCCGGTGACGCTGTCGGCGGCGGACAGATCGACGGTGGTCGTGATGAACGGGGTGCCGCCACGCAAGCCGACGGGGATGATCGCGCCGCGCCCGCGGTACTGATAAGTTCTCGGATCGTGGAAGCTGATCGTTTTGCGCTCGTAGTCGATCTCGACGACGAACTGCTTGATGAAGTCGTAGCCGAGGATGCCGTCAACGCGGCGACCGACGTGCGGCTCCAGAGAGTCGAGCGGCAGCACGGCGATCCTCTGTCCGAACGCCTCGACACCGGGGAGCGCGACGGTCGCGCCCGTCGCGAGCGTGCCTTCGACCGTGCCGCCCGTGCCTTTCGCCGTCACCCCGCCGCTGGCGCGCGCGAGGCTCAAGCCCGCGGCGCGGCTCGCGTTGACGACGTTGATCCCTGCGCCCGTGTCGAAGATGAAGGAGAGCGGTTCTGAGCCGTTAACTCGCGCCCGCAGGAAGATGACGTTGGCGTACAACTCAAACGGGATGTCGAGCGCGTCCGTGCCCGACGCGAACCTGATCTTCGGCGCGAGCGTCGTGCTCGTTCGGGCCTTGCCCTGCCCCGCGCGCTGCGCTGCCAACGGCATCGCGCACACACCGAACACTAACCAGACGAGCGCGCCCGCTCTGACTGAATTTCGCCTCATGCAACCTCTCTACAAATCGAGCTTCTCCATCGCTCGTCGCGCCGCGTCAGGCGCGTCAGAACTCGACCCGCGTGCCCGCGCCGCGTTCGACGGCGCGGTGATAGACGTACTCCGCCGCCACCATCACCTCGACGCACTTGCGCATCGGCAGCAACGCTTCGACTTCCGCGTGGTTGAGGACGAGCAGCTTCATTCCTCAAGACGTTTCGTGCGATCAATTCTCAAGGCTTTAACTGGCCCTCCTTACTTCGCGTCTTTGCGCCTTTGCGTGAGTCAGAATTCTCGCGCAAAGGCGCAAAGACGCGAAGAAAAACAGCTCTGCCAGTCGATCTTCGTCATGCTTACTTCTTCGGCTGCTCGATCTCGTAGCGGACTTTGAGGTAGAGCGTGAACTGCACGACGGGCTCGATGACGACCGGGTTGATGACCGTGTCGAAGCCGCTGGCGTCGAGCGCATCGAAGAAGAAGGTGCGGCTCTTGCGCGCCCCCTGAATCGTGTACTTCTGGCGGTAGTAATCGGCGTCGATCTCTTCAGACTCGGAAGCCGTGTAAGAGTTGTACATCTCGGTCGGGTAGTAGATGCTCGGCTTCTCGGCGTAAACCTGCGCGGGCGCGAGCAGCTTGATCCCCAGCAGGCTCTCGTAGCGCGCGGCTTTGCGCTTGATGACCGCGGCGGCCTCCTCCGTCAGACGGTTCTGCACGGCGCTCGTGTCGCGCACGACGTAATCCACTTTGATGAGATCGAAAATCTGCGAGCGCGACGCGGCGATGACCAGCTTGTCGAGCAGCGCGTCGTCGCGGTAATGCACCGCGACGTTCTTCTTCAGCTCGAAGCCGACCAGATTCTCTTTGGCGAGCGTGCCCGTCACCTGAAAGCCGTAAATCTTGTTCTGCGCCGCGAAGTCAACGTAGATGTCGTTTGAATTCACGCCCAGAGCCTTGAGCGACGCGACGAACGCCGTCACGGTCGCGTCCATCTTCTGATTGCACTCGGGGACGCTCGCGCACTCCTGCGCGACGCCGAAGACAGCGACGTACTCGTCCGCCTTGACGTTCATCATGACGCTCGCCTCGACGAACATCGAAGTTGTGTTCGGCGGCGCTTCGCCCGCGACGGGCACGCGCTTCGCCCGCTCGTTCTGTTCGGCGCGGGCGCTGCCGCCGCCCTGCCCGTAGCCGACGTTGCCGCTCGCCTGCGCGTGGCAGGCGATGGCGCAGGCGATCAAGATCAGGCTCAGAGTCAAGACTCTCGACATTTTCCAGTTCCTCCGCTTTTGTGAAAACGTCCGGCGAGGTGAGCCCCCTGGATGGCAGGCAGGGTAACAGACTGCCGCGTCGAAATGATAGAAGCGCGCGCCGTGCGCCGCGAGGTGGTGCGCCGCCGCACGCCGTCTCGCTCAAATCGGCGCACGGCTTTCCCCACGAGTCGTCTGAGCAACCCGACGCGCTTCGCGTTACAATCAATTCCGCCTTGCCCGAACGCGACGAAAAACTCGAAGAGCTGCTGCGCGACCTGCCCGACGCGGAAGGCGCGCGCCGCTTCTGTGATCAACTCTCGGTCGAGCACCCGCGCGTCGCCAGAAAACTGACGGGCGACCCCGGCTTGCT
>JBJMGS010000062.1:0-28053 GCA_045807785.1 Pyrinomonadaceae bacterium | reverse complement strand
GGTCGAGGACTCGACTAGGATGCGGGCCGGGGCGCGCGTGCCGAGCAGCTCGGAGATGTGTTCGCGGTCGGTCTTGATGCGGCGCTCGATCAGTTCGCCGTCTTGGGTGATGATGCAGACCTGGCTGGAGACCTTGCCGAGGTCGAAACCGATGAAGTCCATAGCTAACTCTCCTTTTTATCGCGGTCAGTGCCGCAGAGTTTTAGGAGCAGTATGCCACCGACGAAGGTGGCGCTCAGCCGCTTCATCCAATCTGTTTCGTCCTGTTGCCAGCGCGTTGACTTAGAAATCCCTCAGAATTTCAAGTAGATCAACAGTCGCGTTAGGGCATGTCCTTATACGCCTGTGCGACGTCCGACTCGCGCCCGCGAAGGATTAAGACCGCGTCGCCTGCGAGACGGACGAGTGTAAAGGTGTCGCCTTCGCGCCAAGTCTTCTCCGATTGATTCGTGCCTGCCGATGCAGATGCGCCGCGCGCGCGTTCGAGTGTGTTGTAGGCGCGGAAGAATTCCTGCGCGTCCTGCGCCGTGTCCCAGCCAGACTTCCAGACGAAGAGCGCTCCGCCCTGCGCGCGCTCGAAGAGGTAGGCACGGTCGCCGCCCCAGCCCGCGGCGGCGCGCGCGGCATCATTCCGGCTGAGGGCTTTCAAGAGCGTCCCGCGCACGCCGAGTTCGCCGAGCACAGTTGAGGTCACAAGTTTCCAGCCTCCGGCGGCGAGCCTCTGTTCGTCAAAGCTAATCTCGCGCGGCTGCTCGTCCGCGAAATACTTCTCCGGGTGCAAGACCTGCTCGCTCGACGCGGGTGGGCGCGTGAACAACTCGTTGACGGCGCGCTCGCCGCCGCGACGGCGTGCCGTCTCGACGAGGCGCGCGCCGTCGCGGTAGCGGAAGACGAAAGTTTCCGTGAGGAGCGGCGGAAAGAGCGCGCCGAGCTGCGCGCGGTAGGCGGAGAAACGCGCCTCTTCGAGCCGCGCCGCGTCGTCAGGCGTGCGGCGCGACCACGCGGCGTCGCCCACTTCGAGCCGGCGCTGCACGTTCATCGCGTCGCCCTCGACGACGGCGAAGGCCGCCTCCGCGCGGTCGAAGTCGTAGGGCTTCGCGGTTAGAAGTCGCAATAGATCGAAGTGCTGGTCTTGCAGCGCGTGCGTCAGCTCGTGCGCGAGGAGTGATTCGTCAACCGCGGCGGAAGACGGTGCGTCCGACGTCGAAGGCGAAGCCCCCGCGTGCGCCGCAGCGGATTTGCCTTGTGTTTGCGCGACGAGCAGGACGCGCTTGTCGAAGGGCGAATAGAGTGCGTCGGCGGACGCGGCGGTGAAGCCCGCGGCGAGCGTGGCGAGATCAGTCCCGTCTGGGAGCAAGCCGCCCGCGACGGCGAGCCGGCTCAAGGCGCGCAGGTCTTCGCCGCCGAGCACCTCCGCCATCTCGCCCGCGCGCGTGCCGTACTCCCAGCCCGTCAGCTCGATCATCCCCGGCTCTGACGACCACTCTAGTTCGCGCGCGCCCGCCACCTTTTGCGTCAGGCGCAGCCGCACGCGGTCTAACGCGGGCGAAAGCGGTCGTTCGGGCAGCGGCGAGAGCGTGCGCGCAGAGGGCGCGACCGACGCCGCCTGCGTCGCGCGACTCTGGACGGACGCGCCGCGCTTGCTGCCGCACGCGCCCGCGACGAGCGCCGCGCCGACCGCGACGGCGACGATTGAGATAAGGATGATGAGCCTGCCCCTCGCTCGCATACACAGTTTAGACGCGGCGCGTGGCTGCGGCGATGCCGGAGAAAAGCTGTCCTTGGTCAGTGGTCAGTCGTCCGTCGTCCGTAGCGCTTGGGTGCGACTCTTGGCGGAAACCCGACCGTCAGGGAGGGTGTGAGAGCAAGGGATGAGGGATGAGGGATGAAAGCGTGGCTGATAAGTCTCTCCTTCATCCTTCATCCTTCATCCCTTCTGCCTTTAGCTAATGCCAGCTCCACCCGTGCAGGACGTTTCCCAGAATCAGCGCCGCCACCCAGACCAGAATCAGGACGATGATGTACGCCGCACTCATGTTGCTGTCGCGCACCACTTCGTCGCGCTGCAAGAGCTTGAGTCGAATGATCGTCGCCTCGACTACCCCTGCGCTCAATAATCCGACGCTGATCCAGTCCTCGCGCAAGACGTCTCGGTAGTAGGGCCAGACCAAAGAGGCGGTCGCTACGAGCGACGCGAGCATGAACCCAATCGCCGCCGCGCTCTGCCGGTTCGTCAGCCCGAAGAGACGAACGGCGAGGATCAGGATCGCGATCCAGATCGCCGTGCCGTCAACTAAAAAACCCCTGATGGCGAATGCGAAGGATGTGTCTCTCTGCACGACGAGCGACAGGGCGACGCAGCCGGGGCCGTCGAGCAGGACGAAGAGCGCCCAGCCGGGCGAGGTCGGCAGAGTCGTGTAAGTGATGATGACCGCCAGATACACGCCCACGGCGGCGGTGCCCGCCAGGAGCAGCAGCAAGGGCGCGGGGTGTCCGTAGAGAAAGAGCAGCGAGAAGGTGGCGAGCGCCGGGAGCAGCCCCAGATAGACGAGGTGTGCGTAGCCGAGCACGGACGTGAAGCGCGCTTTGAAATCCGACATCAGACGGTCACGCGGGCGTCATGGAACGACAGACGCCGACTCAATTCGCCACGGACGACTGACGTTCTTATTTCGCGTAGTAGCCGCTCCGACCGCGGGCGATGGCTTCGGGGCGGCGTGGGAGGCGGACTTTGACGGCGCGCCAGCGACCGTCGCGCGCCTTGTTGGTCGGAAGATACGAGATGCTGTACACCGTGCCGAGGTCTTCGACGACGCGGGCGTAGATGCCCGCCACGTCTTCGAGCTTGTCCGCCTCGTAGTAGAGACCGCCCGCCTCCTTCGTCAACTCTTCCATGCGATCCCACGCGAGGTCGTAAGTCGCGGCCTGCACGTCCTGCGGCGACTGCGGCTCCTCGTAGTTGTCTGTCATGACGGCGTAGAAGAGCCCGTCGAACTCCTGAACGCGGCGGCGCAGCTCCGCGTAAGGAAGCTGCGAGCCTTCGCCGGTGACGTTCGGCAGAGTGCTGTCCAAGCCGTCGGTGAGCAGAACGACGGCGCGGCGTCTGTTCTTAGGCGAGTTGGCTTCGAGGTAGTCGAGCGAGTAGTTGATCGCGTCGTAGAGTTTCGTGTCGCCCTGCGGCGCGCCCATCGCGCCGATGCGCGTGCGTAAGGAAGGCTTGTCACTGGTGAGCGGCGAGACGACCTGCGGCGAGGCGGCGAAGGCGACGACGCCGACGCGGTCGTCCGCGCGCACGGAATCGACGAAGCGTCGGGCCGAGGCGCGTATGAGATCGGTGACGTGCGCGGTCGAGCCGGAGAGATCGACGAGGAGGAGCAGATCGAAGGGGGCGTTGGTCGCCTCGAAGTGCGTGATCTGTTGCTCGGTGCCGTCCTCGAAGACTTTGAAGTCGCCGCCGATGAGATTTGTCAGGCCGCGCCCGCTCTGTCGATCCACGACGCTGAAGTTGAGCGTGACGACGCTCGTCTCCACCGTCAGCACCTCGTCGTCGTTGACCTCAATCGGCGCGCCGGGCGGCGGCGTGGGCTTCGACGATGGACTCTGCGCCGCGCCGCCGCCGTTCGCGCCGACTAGCACCGGCGGATGCTTGCGCTCTTCAGATGCGGGCGATGACCCTGAGTCGAGTGTGGGCGCGTTCGGTTGCGGCGTCGGCAACGACTTCACTTGCTGACGAGTGACGGTATTCCCCAACGTGACGTTATTCATACCCTCATCGATGATGGCAGGCGGCTCCTCGCGCTGAGTTGCGGCAGGAGGCGGTGGTTTAACTGCGCCCCGGCTCGCGTTCCCGCGCCCTGACTGCGCGCCCGCGTTAGGGGTGCGCGTGTCGTCTCGCACGTCTGCGATCTCTGATGAGGTTTCGAGTGTGATGCCGCCGCGCACGGTCGAGAGTCGTATCAAGTTGGTGCCCGCGCCGAGTCGGGTCGCGTACCGCTCGCGCAGAGTCCGCCCGGCGTCCGCGCCTACTCCTGCGCCGACCGAGATCGCGCCGTAGAGCGTGCGCACAGAGATGCTCGCGTCCGCCGTGGGCGCCACACTCAGGCGCACCTCGCCCGAGACGGTCTGCACGTCAAGGCTCGCAGGCACGCCGCGCACCGAGACGGCGCCGCCCGACGTGACGACCGAGACGCGCGCGTGTGCGGGCACGCGCACGATCAGGTTGAAGGCGGGCGCGGCGGCGGAAGCGGTGCGGGCAGCGGCACGACCACGCTGCGTGCCGCGCGCGGTTGCCGCCCTTCGAGTTGGAGTCTGGGGGCGCGTCGAGACGGCGCGCGCGACGGTGATCTTGAGCAGGTCTTCGCCCCGTTCGAGGTTGATGGGCGAGTCGCCTGCGGGGGAGACGGGCTCGTCGCCGGAGAGCGCGGCGACGGCGAGATACTTTTCTCCCCACACTTCGAGCGTGACCCCGCCGCGCTGGTTCTCGACGCGCACCTCTCTGCTCGCGGGCAGATCGACCGTGACGAAGCCATCGTCACCCGCGCCCTGCGCCGCGACGCGTGCACGCGACGCGGACAATGAAGTTGCCACGAGCGCGCAGAGCGCCACGCAGAGCAGCGCGCGCCGCCTCGAAGTGTCAGGAACTCTGTGCCAAGCCTTTCTCATCAAATCCCGCGAGTTTTGATGCGACGCCGGGCGCCCGGCGGTTGCCGCGAAACGTCTCAGTGGCGGAGTTTAACTTAGCGCGCGGGAAACCGTGATGACACAGCTCGCGGGGCGGGGAGGCAGATGGCAGATGAGCCACCCCGGCCCGCGAGTTTCTGTGAATATTACTCGCCGCTCAGCGTTCGAGCATGTCGAGCATCGTGCCTTCGGGCTTGGGCGGCGGCATCGGGCCTGGCGTTGACGCGGGCGCGTTGGCGACGGGTTTCGCGCCGTTGAGATCGACGAGGCGCAGTTGCAGGTTGCCGGGGTTCGAGGCGTAAGCCAGCGCCTCGTCTTTGTCCACGACGCCCTGGCGGATCAAGCGTTCGAGCACGCCGTCGAAAGTCTGCATCCCGTCCAGCTCGCCCTGCTCCATCGCGTCCGTCAGCGACTTGCCTTCAGATTCGCCCCGCTCGACGTACTGGCGCGTGCGCGAGGTCGCCTTCAGAATTTCAATCGCCGCGATGCGCCCCTCGCCCGCGGCGCGCGGCACGAGCCGCTGCGAGACGATGAAGCGAAAGACCGTCGAGAGGCGCGTCCGCACGACCTGCTCCTCATTCTTCGGGAAGACGCCGATGATGCGATCCACGGTCTTCGCCGCGTCGATGGTGTGCAGCGTCGAGAGGACGAGGTGCCCGGTCTCGGCGGCTTCCAAAGCTATCTCGACCGTCTCGCGGTCGCGCATCTCGCCGACGAGGATGACCTTCGGCGCTTGCCTGAGCGCCGCCCGCAGGGCGAGGGCGAAGGTCGGCGTGTCCGAGTGCAGCTCGCGCTGGTGGATGGTGCAGTTCTTGTGCGCGTGCAGAAACTCGATGGGGTCTTCGATGGTGATGACGTGGTAGTGCTTCGACTCGTTGATGAGGTCGATGATGGCGGCGAGCGTCGTCGATTTGCCGGAGCCGGTGGGACCGGTCACGAGCACGAGCCCGTTCTTCAGCTCGGCGACCTGCTTGAGGACGGGCGGCAGGTCGAAGTCGTTGAAGTTGGGCGGGCGCGAAGGGATGACGCGCATGACGATAGCGTGCGTGCCGCGCTGGAGGAAGATGTTGACGCGGAAGCGCGCGAAGCCGGGGACACTGAACGAGGCGTCCGTCGTCCCGTTCTTCTCCAGCAACTCGGCGGTCCCCTTCTGCTGGGTCACGATGAGCTTGGTGATCGCCGCCGTGTGCGACGCAGTCAGCTTTTCCAGGCCGGGCACGGTGACGGGCTGGAGCTTACCCGAGAGTTCGATCTGCGGCGGGCGCCCCGGCGAGAAGATGAGATCGCTCACTTTGTCCGAGACCGCGAGCATGGCGCGCAGGACGTTGACGAAGTTGAGCGGCGGCATTTCGATGTTGGCGTTCGTGGGTAGTTGAGTGCTCATGATGTCGTATGGGTTTCTGGGTGAAGTCGGGGAGGAGGGTGATTAACCACAGAGGGCACGGAGGGCACGGAGGAAGCAGACCGGATAAAGATTCATCGCGACTGATTCTCTGTGCCCTCTGTGTTCTCTGTGACGAGGTTGTTCGCGGTCGGCAAAGTTTCGTAAGACTTGAGACGGAAAAGCCAAGAGAAGTACAACACAACGCGGTCATTCAAGCGTACATCCAAGCGTGTAGGAAGCGGAGATGTTCTCATTGCGTGAACGAAGAGGAGTCCCGCGAGTTTGAAGGGGAGAGGAGGCGCGGCGAGTCATGGCAACTTACAGAGACCCCGTCAGAGTGTTCGCTCCGCTGGAAGTCTTAGAGCGGCTGCTGGAGATTCGCGAGGAGGCGGGCTATGCCCCGCAGGTCTTCCTGCGCACGGCGGACGATCTGGCGGCTTACTTCGACGCCTACGGCTTCGACGTGTACGCCTTCTACACCGCGCGCGCCGAGTTCGCCTACGGCGACTACCGCGCGCCGCTCGCGCCGGGCGGCGATCACGCGCACAGCCACCTGACGGCTCACTAAAGTTTTCAAGTTGGACTATTTTTGCGGGGCGGGGTTGATTCGACTGAGGATCGATCCCGCCCTTTGGCTTTTCCTAGAGTGCTTTGACGACGACGAAGGTCACGTCGTCGGAGGAACCGCGACCATCCGTCCATTCGAGTATCGCATTGTGGAGTGATTTGATCAACTCCTTCGCACTCAAATCCCGCCCCTCGCGCACCTTCTGTTCCAGGCGGTCGCGCCCGAACTCGCAGCCGTCGCGCGTGGCGGCTTCGGTCGCGCCGTCCGTGTAGAGCACGAGCGTCTGCCCCGCCTCGACCGGCAGGTAATACTCGTAATAGCGCGTGTCGCGGAACATCCCCAGCGGGATGCCGCCGCGCTCGATGAAGCGCGCCTTGCCCTCGGCGTCCATCAAAAGCGGCGGGTTGTGGCCGGCGTTGGCGTAGGCAAGCGTCTTGTTCGTCGCGTCGAGCACCCCGTAGAACGCCGTGACGAACTGGTTGTCCTCGGTGGACTCCCAGAGCAGGTAGTTGACCTTCGCCATCGAGATGTTCGGCGCGTAGCCGATCTGGATGGCGGCGCGCAAGGAAGCGCGCAAAAACGCCATCAAGAGCGCGGCGGGGACGCCCTTGCCCGACACGTCGGCGATGACGAGTCCGAGATGATCGTCGTAGATGGGGACGAAGTCGTAGTAGTCGCCGGAGACCTCTTCGGTCGAGAAGTTGTAGGCGCTGATGTCGAAGCCTTCAAGTTTGGGATCGCGCGGGGGGAGCAGTTGCAGTTGCACCTGCCGTGCGACTTCGAGCTGCGCCTGCAAACGCCGCCGCTCGACCGACTGCTCGTGGAGCATCGCCTTCTCGAGGATGATCGCGACGTGGGAGGCGAGCAGCATGAGCACTTCCAGATCGTCCTCGTCGTAGGCGTTCAGCTCGTCGGATTCGAGATCGAAGACGCCTAAGACCTCCTCGCTCGAAATAATCGGCGCGATCATCTCGGAGCGCGTCGTGTGGCGCGCGTTGACGTAGCGCGCGTCGCGCGACACGTCGTGGACGAGCAATGGCTCGCCCGTCTTGGCGACGTGGCCGATGAGCCCCTCGCCCACCTTCATGTGCAGCTCGCTCATCTCTTCGATGTCGTAGCCGCGCACGGCGGTCTTGCTGAAACGCTTCAGGGCGCTCGGCACGCACTTGCCTTCGGCGCCGCGGTCGCACTCGACGACGTAGATGCCCGCCGCGTCGTAAGGGAGCAGTTGACCGACCGTGTCCATGACGAGGTTGACGACCTCTTCCACGTCGAGCGAGCGGCTGATCTTCTTCGTGATGTCGAGGAGCAGCCGCAGCTTGTCCACGACGGTCAGTCCCTTCGCCGCGCTCGTTAATTGTTTGACGTTCTCCACCATGATTAGTCCGAACGGAGATTATAACCGAAAATCGTCCGTAGTCCGTTGTCCGTTGTCCGTGGTTTCTCTGAATTCGGACTTGACACCATAATCGACCAACGTGCGATTGAATCCCACCGCCGCGGCAACAAGCCTTGACCACTGACCACGGACAGCCTTTCACTGCCTCAACACCGCCTCGGTCATCAGGCTGAACTCGACCGCCGCCGCCGGGTGGTGGCGAAAAAAGTCGTTCACGTCCGAGGGCAGGCGCAGGCACGCGAGTTTCATCCCGCGCGCGGCGAACAGCTCTTCGTAGCGTTCGGCGGCGCGCTGCCCGGCGGCGTCCGGGTCGAGCGCGGCGACGACGCGCAGGCGCGCGAGCGGCGCGAGCCACTCAGGCTTGAGACTGCCCGCACCGACGAGTCCGACCGCCGCGAAGTCGTGCGTCAGGAGCGTCAGCGTGTCGGTGAAGCCCTCGACGAGATAGACGACCGTGCCGCTCGAGAGACTCGCCAGCGCGTCGGCGTTGTAGAGCGCGGGAACTAGCCCGCGCATGTTGTGCCAGCGCGGCTCGACCCCGGCGGCGGTCGTGCGCGCCTGCAAGTAAACGGCGCGACCGCCGGAGAGGAAGGGAAAGAGCAGCCGGTGGCGATAGAACGTCAGGTGCGCGCGCTGGTTGAACAAGCCACTCTGCTGCAACTCTCCCGTCGGGAACGCGTCGAGCATCCGACGCATGACGCGTCGGTAGGCGCGGCGCGGGAAGTAGGCGATGCGCGCGCGCCGCGCCGTGCGCGCGTCGATACCGCGCCGCGCCAGATAGCTCACGCCCTCGGTCTGATCTTCCGCGCGGCACGCCTCCAAGAACCGTTCGCAGATGGCCTCGACGCGCTCGCGCGGCAGAGGCTCCGCTTCACTCTCCGCCTCGTCGGGCGCGGCGCGCGAGGCGAGCGACGGCTTAGGTCGTCCGCGCGCGCCCAGTCCCAGCTCGCGCGCCATCCCGCGCACGGCCTGCGCGAACGAGACGCCGTGCATCAGTTCGTAGAAGGCGAAGGCGTCGCCGCCCTCGCCGCGCGAGAAGCAGTGGAAGAGTCCGCGCGCGGTATCGACCGACAGGCTCGGAGAGCCCTTGCCCGTGTGGTCGTGCGTGGGCAGCGGGCAGAGCGCGTGGAAGCGCGCGCCGGTCGCGTGCGTCGGGTTGGGACAGTAGCGGAGATAGAAGGCGCGGTAGTCGATGCGCCGCTTGATCTCGTCGCGCAGGGCGAGCAGATCGTCGAGCCCGTCGCGGCGCATCCTGTCAGCGGGCTCGGTCATGTGTGCCGCCCCCGGCGGCGGCGTAGCGTGCGGCGATCAGCCGCTCCTGCCGCGCGCGGTAGTCCGTCCAGAGGCGCGAGACTTTGAGGCGATACTCGATCAGCTCGCGGCTGACGTTGAAGTGGCGCGCGATCTCGTTCGAGCTTTTATTCTCGCCGACGAGTTGGCGCAAGCCCGCGTAGGGGACGAGCGCAGCGGCGCCGACCGAGTAGGCGGCTTCTTCGTCCGCCTCGTTGTAGTCGCGCGCGACCGTCTTGCCCTGCTGGTTCTGCGCGACGATGGAGAGACGGTTCGCCTTGTGGCCGAGGAAGACGTGGCAGACCTCCTCCATCAGCGTCGCGTTGTTGCGCGCCTGCCCGTGGCGCGGGTTGAGGATGACGACGCGCCATCCGTTCGGCAGAGGCCGCGAGCACGTCCCGCCCGACCAGAAGTTCGTGCCGACGCCGAGCAGGTGCTCGCGCGTCTCTTCCGACAATCCCTCGATCTGTTCGAAGTCCACGACGAGCAGTTTCGCGTAGTGCGCCAGCGCGAACGGATCGAGCGGCTCGTCGGCGCGCCTGAGCCCCGCGAAGTCGCGCAGGCCCAGCGCGCGCACCTCGTACTGGCGACCCTTGAACGTCGGCGGTAGCAGTTCAGTGTCCATGACCTGCGAATTATACCCGCCTTGCGCGCCCGTTTACACGCCCGATTCGCGCGCCGCGTCAGACGTCGAGATGGCCCGCGCGCGGATATCTCAACAAGTAGCTCCGCGTTTTCTTATTCCAACCACGACCGCGGCGCGCATACTCAAGACAGGGTCTTTGAGTGTGCGCGCCGCGCTTGAGAGAGAATTGACTCACGAACGACTGCCGATGCTCAGTGGCTCCAGTTGTCCCAGACGGCTTTGGCGACTTTCGCGATGACGGCTTCGCGCGCCGCCTCGTCGGCCTTCGAGTCCGAGACGAAGACGGCGATGGCCGCGTGCCGCCCGTCGGGCAGCGTGATGATGCCGATGTCGTTCGTCGCGGAGTTGACGCCTTCACGCGTGCCGCCCGTGCCGGTCTTGTGCGCGACGATGGTCCCGGCGGGAAGTTGACCCTTCAGACGCTTCTCACCACGGATGGAGTTGACCAACAGCTTGAGCAGCAGCGACTGGCTCTCGGCAGAGAGCCCGCGCCGCTCGTTGACGGCGGCAAGCAGCTCGACCGCCGCCGCGGGCGTCGCCCAGTTCTCGTACTGCGTCTGCCAGTCGCGCCCGATCTCCTTCTCCGTGTTGACGACGTTGATGTCGGAGACCTTGATCTCTTTGAGGAACGCCATCACCGCCTGCGGCCCTCCGGCGAGGTTCATCAAAACGTCCGAAGCCGTTCCGTCGCTCTCCGAGACGGCGTAGCGCAAAAGCTCCGCGACCGACAGCTCCGCGCCCTTCGGATTCTTGTCGCGGATGGGGCTGTACTGCCCCAGCCTTACGAAATCCGACTTCTCGACCTTCACCTTTTGCTCTAGCTTCACCTCGCCCCTGTCCACCCGCCGCAGCACCGCCATCGCAATCGGCAGCTTATAGACGCTCTGCATCGGGAAGTGCTCTCGCGCAGCTAACCCCACCTCCTCACCCGTCTCCAACACACGCACCGCCACCCCCACGCGCCCCTTCGCCTCCGCCGCGATCCGCCCCAACTCCGCCTCCAACTCGCGCCGCCGACTCTCATTCCTAGCCGCCTGCGACTCCGCGACGTTGGCTGCGGGACTGTTCTTCTGCGTGTTAGTCGCGCCTGAGCAGGCTGTCGTGAAGGAGGTAAGGAGTATGATGTAAGTCAGCAATATTCTTTTCATCAAGTATCTGTCCTTATGCAGAAGTGACGAGTGTTATTCCTCACCCTTAGCTAACTCTTCATAAACTTTCCTGCGACTCTTAATGAGCGCCTCCGATATTTCATCAATCTTTCGCGCGCGGTCTTCTTCGCTCATATCAGCTTCCCCTTGAGCCAACTCTTCAAAAACACTCTTTCGCCGCTCAAACACATCGTCCGCCACGGCTTTGAACTTCTCTGCGCGCTCGCCGTGCGCTTCCAGACTCTCAAGGTAAACGGCAATAGCTTCCTTCGCGTTCGCCAACGCCTCTTCCCTCGTCTTCCCCTGAGAGATGCAGCCCGGCAGCGATGGCACTTCCGCCACAAACACCCCGTCCTCGTCCGGCTCAATCAGCACGGGATACTTCATATTCCCTCTCTTTCAACGCAAGCCACTCAATTCCACTCGAATGTAAGCACTTGGGATAAGATTTTGAGAATTGTGAATTTGCTATCCCTAGGCCTATACATCAACTTTGCCCCGTCCGGTCCAAAGATAGTTCCTAAAGTTGACATTACGTTAAAGCTCTCTAGCTTAGCTTCACTCAGCCAAATTAGAAATTGATACCCTCTAAACCTTAAGTTTGCACCGACCAAGCCGCCGTCCGGATGAAACAAAGTTTCCATCCCTACTCCGTCCATATATTCATGACGATCTCCAACTTGAAAAGCTAGATACAATCCAGCAGGCTTTTTAAAGTCCTCTAAATTATATACCGCTCTAACAAACTGTGGCGGTGGTTGTATTGCGACTGTCTTAGTATCATGCCAATAAGATTCTTTTCCAATAGCACAGAATAGACCTATAAGGAATTTTGCAGCCCACCTCTCAAATAACTGACCGCTTACACGATATCGCTTAACATTCCAGAACTTGCTAGCCGGTAATGAGACTCTCACATCTTGAAGCCTGTATAGCTCATCAATTGTCCGAAATATTTTCTTTGCCTCCTTGTCCAAAGGCGAAAGCAACGTATTATGAGTTTGACATAGTGCTTTTACTGTTAATGACTCTAGACCTACTGTTCGCACGTCATCCCAGAGACCTTCAACGGTTATAGAGTTCCCCTCCCAAAGACTTTTGGATAAGTAATGCTCTCGCGACTGTACCGCACTACAGTTCCCCAATGTCTTAGCCCAACACTTAGCCATTTCTTTATTCTTCTACTCTTCCAAGAAATTAGGCGCTCAACCCATCGGATCGAGCGCCTAAGAGATTTCAGACCGGAACTTGTGTCGTGCTATTTCCGCTTGTCGCGCTCTTTGTTCGTCGCGCCGGGGTGGGAGAACTGGGCGTAGGCGACGCGGAAGAGTTCGGAGAGGGCGCGGGCGGTGTCTTCGCTGAGGTTGCGGTCGGCTCTGAGGTGCGCCTCGACGATGGAGGGCGTGGACTCGTGCGGGAAATAGACGACCGCCTTGGCCGCGTCGTCGCCTTGCGCGCGACCGCTCATGATGCGCTCGACGGGCATCTCCAACCACGTCGTCAGGCGCGCGATGTTGTCTGCGTCGGGCTTGCCCGTGCCGTTCTCGATGCGCGAGAGCGTCGAGGCGGAAACCTGCGTCTCGTTCGCCACGTCCCTTAAGGAAAGCCCCAGCTCCTCGCGCTTGCGCCGGATCGCCCGACCCAGCTCGACCGTGTTCACTAAACCTTTATGTTGCGTCATTTCAACCCTCCTCCGGCGCGACCCTCAACGCCCCTCGCGGGCGGAGTCGTGCCCTTAACCAACCCAGAACATAGCACAGTAAAATTTTAGACGCAAGATATTGTTTTATGCTTGCAACAGACCGAATCCGGTGGTACACTGTTTCACAGATGAAACAACCCCTTTGTGAGGCGTTTCATCTAAAGCATTCGGGGGCAAATGGCGATGAACAGCGAATACATCTGGGAGACGTTCGACAGCTTGTGGAAGACGGTCAACCGGCAGACGCGCCGGGTCGAAGAGTTGGAGTCGCGCGTCGTCGATCTCGAGCGCCGTCTGCAGGAGCGCGCCGCCGAGGCAGAGCAGAAGCGCGTCATGCAGTCGAATGTCGCGGAGATGCCGGTCGAGCGCGCCGCGTAAGAGTTTAAGAGTTTTGGCGAGGAGTAAAGAGTCATGGCAACAGCAACCGCGACGACTGACAGGAAGGCGACGATGCGCGACAAGCGCGCGCAGGGGATCGCCGCGATGGGTCTCGTCAACCGCGAGGGCGACCGCTTCCGCGTCACCACGCCTTCTTTGCGCGGCAAGCGCACGAGCTACGAGGTGTGGCGCGACGAGACGGGGCGCGTGCGCTGCTCTTGCCTGGAGTTTGAAGAGCTATCGGCTGGGGACGCGCAGTTTCGCTGCGAGCACATCCTCGCCGTCAAACATTCGCTGCTGGCTCGCAACACGGAAGCCGTGACGAAGCCGCAGCCGCAGCCCGTCGCAGGCGCGGCGGAAGAGAGCAAGGCGACGACGCCCAACACTGACACGAACACCGCATCCGAGACGGGCGCGCCCGCGGCGCCGGTCGAACGGGAGCAAGGCGGACACATGGGGACGAAAGCGGCGGCTGAAGAGTCGCGCACGCCGGTCTCCAACTTAAGTTCGCTTGCGGCGTACACAAACACAGAGGAGCAAGAAGTGATGAACAGGAAAGCTACAGTCGAGCACGCGGAAGACGAGATGGATTTCGTTACCGCCGAAGAGCACGAAGCTTTGAGCGCGAGCGGCGGCTCGGTCGTGCCGATGCAGTTCACGAACACCCTGCGCGTGCTGCGCCAGCCGATTGATCCGAAACTGATCAAGACGCGCGAGGGCTGGCGCGACCGCAACGGCAACCAGCACATGGTCGAGTACGTCGAGTGGCACACGGTCGCGGACATCCTCGACCGCGTCTTCCCGACCTGGTCGCACTCCGTGCGCGGCATCGTCCAGATTGGCGACATGGTGGCGGTGACCTGTGCGATCACCATCGGCGATGTAACGCGCGAAGGCGTCGGGACGGGTACCGCCGACAACGAGACGGGCATCAAGAAGGCGGAGCACGACGCTCTGAAGCGCGCCGCCATCAAGTTCGGCATCGCGCGCGAGTTGTACCAGCGCGAGTCGGAAGTGATCGAGACGCAGGGTGCGGGGCCCCAGCCCGGCGACTTCCCGCGCGACCCGCTCGCTAAGTCCATGAACGACCTCGTCACGCCCAAGCAGCTCGGCATGATCCGCGCTCTGGCGCGCGAGGCCGGCGTGGACGCCGACGAGGAGTGCCAGGCGACCCTGCGCATCCGCACCGAGGAGTTGTCGAAGAAAGCCGCTTCGAGCTTCATCGACCACCTCAAAGGGTTGCAGCAGGGCGCGCAGTCGCAGCCGATGCGCCGCGCGAGCTAAAGGAGGCGACACGGAGAAGCGCGGACGCGGCGACGCGGAGATAAAAACTCGATTCGCCGCGTCCGCCGCGTCTCCCCTTCTCCGCGTCACGTTTTTTGTCAGGGGGTGAGTGAAGATGACAGTAGAAGAGTTGATTCAGGAGAAGCCGCTCGCGCTGGAATTCGTCGAGTACGCGGACGAGGCGCCGTCAAGCGTCGCCGTGCGCGAAGGCGGAGAGTCCGCGCCGCAGGAGGCGGGCGAGCAGCACACGAAGAAGGAGCAGATTCTCGCGCTCTACGAGCAGGGCACGACCGACATCGCGGCCATCGTCCGGCAGGTCGCGGCGCGTCCCTCTTACGTCGCGCAGGTTCTGCAACAGGCCGGGTACTTGACCGGCTACTTCGATCTCTACACGACGACGGCGCGCGAGCAGAACATCTACTCGCGTTTCTTCCGCAACGTCCTCTCGTTCAAGACGGTCGAGGCGGCGCGCGAGTCCGTCGAGAAGATCGACCGGCTCTTTAATTACTTCGAGCGACTCGGCGACCGCGCCGGCCAGCACCAGGCGATGGTGCTCGCCTTGACGGGCAAGAACCGCGCGCGCTGGTCTGGCAAGACAGAGGAGTCGCACATCTTCAGTGAGTGGCTTGCAGCCCACTAACTAGGAGGAGCGGGGCCGGGGAGCCGTCACCCGTCAGTCCCGCGAAGAACGAGCCACGGGCAGGTTGAAAGGTGAGTTTCGGGCAAGCGGGGCTCACCTTTTCTTTCATCAAGTTCACATTCGACAGCTTTCCGGTTCCACCCTCGCAAGAAGTTTTACCTCGCACGCATTACCTCGCCATTGGTCTGAACCTTTTCAGATCGTCTCTGATCATTTTCAAGTCGTGCGTCCGGCGGACCGACGCATTGGTCGAAGGGGAGTAATGACGAAAGCGGTCTTCAGAGACGTAGCGCCCTACGGCGACGACGCTCTCAACCTTCCGGTTGAAAACGTCGAGGCAGCAATTCCCTACTACGAAAAAGTGTTCGACTTTCGCGTCGTGTCGCGGCAGGACGAGCCGCACAAGTCAGTCATTCTCGCGCGTGACGACGTGCGGATTGGCTTGGTCGAGAACGGCGGCGACCCGACGCAGGAGGGCTGTTTCTTCGAGGTCGAGAACCTCGCAGCCGCGTTCGAGGAGATCAAGGGAGCGCCGCCGACGGAGTCGGCCTTCCGGCTCGACAACCTCCGCGGCGGCCTCTACCGCGTCTTCTTCGTCGCAGCGCCCGACGGGCTGTGTTTCATGCTCGGAGAACGTCAGGCATAAGCGGACGTGTAGCCGTCTGCGCGGCGGCGGACGACCACAGATTTTTTCTTTCACCCTCGCAAACTGTCAGCGGATTTTCTAAATTCAAACTCGAAGGAGAAACGAAGATGGCTGGTCAACCTGCGCACTCTCAAGGGGCTTTTTGCTGGAACGAATTGGGGACGACGGACGCCGCGGGGGCAAAGAAGTTCTACACCGAGCTGCTCGGCTGGCAGCTCAAGGAGGGCGACGCCGCGCCGATGGCTTACACCGAGATCGTCGTCGGCGACGCCCACATCGGCGGCATCTACCAGTCGAGCCCCGAAATGAGCGGGAACATGCCGCCGCAGTGGATGGCCTACGTCTCGGTGGAAGATGTGGACGACGCCGCCAGGCGCGTCGAGGGCCTGGGCGGCAAGGTGCGCGTCCCGCCGATGGACATCCCACACGTCGGTCGCTTCTGCGTCATCACAGACCCGCAGGGCGCGTCGCTCTCGCTCATCACGCTCGCGAGTGACAACCCGCGCTGAAGGAGTTCGCGGGCGGCGCGCGCGCTCCTATGCCGCCGCCCGCTTCGCCGATTGACCAACTGAGAAGGAGAAGAAGCGATGGCGAGAAGCATTCTGGCGGTGATCGTGGGCTACCTGGTCGTCTTCCTGTTCATCTTCGTGCTCTTCACGGGCCTGTACCTGACCTTGGGCTCGAACGCCTCGTTCAAGCCCGGCTCGTATCAGCCTTCCGTGCTGTGGCTCGTGCTGAGTACGCTGCTCGCGCTCGTCGCGGCGATCGTCGGCGGCTACGTCTGCGCGGTGTTGGCGCGAGGCGGGCGGGCGCCGCTCGCGCTGGCAGCGCTCGTCCTCGTCCTCGGCATCATCTTCGCCGTCCCGGTGCTCATGGCGCCGGAGACGAATGCCGCGCGCACGAGTGAGCTGACCAACATGGAAGCGATGATGCAGGCGAAGGAGCCCGCCGGGGTCGCCCTCGCCAACCCGCTGCTCGGCGCGGCAGGCGTCCTCGTCGGCGGGCGACTCAGGCGCAGGCGCATGACGGACTGAAACGACGAAAGGAAAGGAGTCTTTGTTTGCCACAAAGGACACAGAGAAAGGAAGTATGAACGATGAACGCGCAGCGATGAAGTGGAGCAGTCCTGTCTTACTTCATCATTCCGCGTCATCGCTCATCGTTTTACCTCTGTGCTCTCTGTGCTCTCTGTGCCCTCAGTGGCGGAAACCCCCGCGCCTTCCCTCTTCGCCTCTTGCTCCGGTAAGATCGGCGCCAACCGATCCTGAAACGCGCGAGGGGGGGGACGATGGCTCCGGCGAAGAACGAAGACCTGCACGGCAACGTGCCGGACAAGGCGGCGGTCGCGCTGCTCTTGATCGACGTGATCAACGATCTCGAATTCGAGAGCGGCGCGGCGTTGCTCCGCCACGCCCTGCCCGCCGCGAAGAACATTGCCGCGTTGAAGCGGCGCGCGCGTGCGGCGGAAGTTCCCATCATCTACGTCAACGACAACTTCGGTCGCTGGCAGTCGGACTTCAAAAAACTCCTCGAACACTGTCTCGAAGAGGGCGTCCGCGGTCAGCCGCTCGCCGAACTGCTGCAACCGGACGAGGACGCAGACTACTTCGTCCTCAAGCCGAAGCACTCCGGCTTCTTCTCCACGACGCTCGACATCCTACTCGACTACCTGCAAGTCAAGACGCTCGTGCTGACCGGCCTGACCGGCGACATCTGCGTCCTCTTCACCGCGAGCGACGCCTACATGCGCGACTTCAACCTCTACGTCCCGGCGGACTGCATCGCCTCCGCCGACCCGGAAGAGAACGAGCACGCGCTCGAACACATGCGCCGCGTGCTCAAAGCCGACACGCGCGCCGGCTCTGAACTCGACTTCGGCGAGTTGCAGCGCCAGTCGGAGGAGCAGCCCGCCGAGCCCAAGCCCAACCCGCAGTCGCGGCAGTTCGCCGAAAGCAGGTGAGCGCGACGCAAAGAGAAAGGGTCACCCCTCTTTGCGGAGGGGTGACCCTTTCTTCGTTTGCGTTCGGCGAAGTCTTACTCGAACGACTTCGTCTGCGGGCTGCGACCGCGCTGGGCGGCGGCGGCGAGCTCGCGCGCGCGGGGCAGCGCGTCAACCGCCTTGGTGACCTGCGGATCGTCTGCGACGTTGACCTGCGCGGCGGCGACCGTGCCGTAGGCGGCGGTCGCGATCTCGTAGCGCAGCTGTCGCGCGATGAAGTCGCGCGACTTGTCGAGCACGGCGTCCGTCAGCTTGTAGTTCGCGTCGGCGAGCGCGTAAGCCTTAAACGCCTTGAAGAGGTTGTCGGTAACGGGATACTCGTCCGTCTTGATGACGTGGCTGAACTCGATGCCCTTCGACACCTTGTAGTCCTGGAAGCCGCTGACGCGACCGCTCACCAGCTCGCGCACGAACCCGAAGATCGGATCGGCGATGCGCTGCTGCGCCGTGCTGATGTAGCGCGGCTTCACGGCGTCGTCCGGCGAGATGCCGCTGCCGCCGTAAACTTTGCGCCCCGTGTCGGTCAGGCTTTCAGGCCCCGAAGGCTTCGGAGCAGCTGACGGGTTGACTGCCGCGTCGTCGTCGCCGCCCACGCCCTGCCCCTTCGTGTAGTAGTCGTAGAGCCCCTCGTTCGAGTAGTCGCGCTGAATCAAACGGCCCGAAGGCGTGTAATACTTCGTCGAGGTCAAAGTCAGCGCCGTGCCGTAGTCCATCGGGATGATCGACTGCACGAGCCCCTTGCCGAAAGAGGTTTCGCCGATGACGAGCGCGCGGTCGTGATCCTGCAACGCGCCCGCGACGATCTCCGACGCTGAAGCCGTGTTGCGGTTGACGAGCACGACGAGCGGAACCGAGTCGGGCGTGCTGTTCGTCGAGCTGTAGCTGCGATCCACGCCGGGGATGCGCCCGCGCTGCGAAAGCACGAGCTGCCCGCGACCGAGGAAGCGCTCGGCGACCTTGACCGCCTGATCCAAGAGCCCACCGGGGTTGTTGCGCAGGTCGAGGACGAGTTGGTTCATGCCCTGCTTGTGCAGGTTTTCGAGCCCGTCGATGAACTCGTCGGCGGTCGTGCGGTTGAACTGCGTGATGCTGATATAGCCGACGCCCGGCTTGATCATGTAGGCGTCGGGCACGGTCGGCTGCGGCACGGTGTCGCGCACGACTTCGACCGTCTCACGCGCCCCCGAAGAGGCGCGCTCCAACAGAATCTTGACGGTCGAGCCTTTCGGGCCGCGAATCCAGTCCTTCACCTCCGCCGAGGACTTGCCCTTGGCGGGCTTGCTGTCCACCTCCAGAATCTTGTCACCGTAACGCAAGCCAGCCCGCGCCGCCGGGGAGTTCTCGAAGGTCGCCAGCACGTAGGTGTCGGTCTGACCATTAATCTCGTGGTTGATGATCGACGCGCCGACGCCGAAATACTCCGAGCGCCAGTCGGTCTGCAACTCCTCGAACTCTTTCGAGTCGTAGTAGTTCGAGTGCGGATCAAGCGTGCGCAGCATCCCGATGATCGACGACTTGAAGACCGTGTTGTAGTCGAGCTTCACGCCGTCCACGTAGTTGTCCTGCACGATGGAGAGCGCCTCGGCGAAGTCGCCTTCGAGCGCGCCGGTCGGGTTCGACGTGTCGCGCGGCGTGGCGGAGCGCGTGCCGCGCGGCGGAGCGGTGGGATTCGGCGTCGTGCGCGCCTCGCCGCGGCGCGGCGCGGTCTGCTGGGCGAAGACGATGGAGAAAGCGAGCACGAGCGACAGGGGCGCGAGCGCGAAGCGGGATAATCTGTTTTTCACCGTTCTTGATAACCTCTCGAAGAACTCGTCCGCTGCGGGCGGTCGCGGTTAATCGTCGCCGACTCTTCGATTCCGCCGTGGGACGCCCGCCAGTGGCAGGTTTTTGTATAGTAATGGATGACGGAAAGCGCGGCAAGGTTGCGCGCCGCGGGCTGCGGCGGGGCTGCCTGTTTGTCACTTCAGCGGCTCGTCAATTACAATGCTCGGCAGGTTTTCAGCTCTCCCAACTTAAGCGACCGCGAGGCGCGCGGGCCGTCCGGCTGACCGGGGGCGCGCGAGCCGTCCGGCAAGATTTCGAGGAGGATTTGAGCCGGTGAGCAATCCTTACGATCCGTCGAACCCGCCGAGCGCCGTCCCCGCGTCGGAGCCTTCTGAGGCAGAGCCGCTCGACGATCTGATGATGAGCGACGACGAAATGGGCGGGGGCGAGCGCGAGCGGATGCACTCGTCCGTGCGCGACATCGCCTCGCGCATCCCCGAATCGCTCTCCTCCATCGGGCGCGACATCAGCCGCACCATCGAGCGCGCCATGTCGGCGAAGGACGACTACGTCGTCGCCGTCAAGGTTTCGCACGAGGCGCAGGAGCACCTCGAACAGCTCGTGCAGGCGGGGGTCTTCCGCAACCGCGCCGAAGCCGCCGCGTTTTTAATCGACGAGGGCATCAAGGCGCAGTCGCCGCTCTTCGAGCGCGTGCAGCAGAAGCTCACAGAGATCGAGCGCCTGCGCGCCGAGCTGCGCGGCATGGTCAACACGCCACAGGGCTAGACAGAAACGGGGCGCGACTTCGACTCCTTGAGCGCGCCGCCCGCTCTCGACTGGCGATGCAACTCTTCCGACCATTCACTCTCGCCGCAGTCTTCTCGTGTCTCTTTGGCGCGTCGGGCGCGCATGCGCAGTCGGGCGGCGGGTGCAACGAACCACAAGGGCAAACAGATTCCCAACAAGTTGAAGCCAAGCCGGAAATAACGTCGAAACCCGAGCCCGCATACACGAGGGATGCGCGCGAAGGTAAAGTCGAAGGGGTGGTAAGGCTGCGCGTCGTACTAGCCGCTTCAGGTAAGGTGACCGACATCAAAGTTTTGGAAGGGCTGCCAAACGGCTTGACGAAACAGGCGATCAAAGCGGCGCGCAAGATCAAGTTCACGCCCGCTGAGAAGGACGGTCATAAGGTCTCGCAGTACGCCGTGATCGAATACCACTTCGAGATTTACTGAAAGATCGAAGAGAAGACCTGAGGTTAAACTCGTTTGTCCGAAACACTCACAGTCCCGCAAGTACCAATCGAAGAGTTTCAGCTTGAGAACGGCTTGCGCGTCGTCTTGAGCCAGGATCGCAGCGTGCCGGTCGTCTCCGTCGCGGTCTATTACGACGTCGGTTCGCGCAACGAGCGCGAGGGGCGCACGGGCTTTGCGCACCTCTTCGAGCACATGATGTTCCAGGGCTCGGAGAACGTCGCGAAGGCGGCGCACTTCCAGTACGTCTTCAACTCCGGCGGCACGATGAACGGCACGACTTCGAGCGAGCGCACCAACTACTACGAGACTCTGCCGTCGCACCAGTTGCCGCTCGCGCTCTGGTTGGAGAGCGACCGGATGCGCTCGCTGAAAGTGACGCAGGAGAATCTCGACAACCAGCGCCACGCCGTGCAGGAGGAGAAGCGCTTAACTTATGACAACCGCCCCTACTCGAACGGCTTCCTGCGCCTGAACGAGCTGGTCTTTCAGAACCCGGCGAACGCGCATTCGACCATCGGCTCGATGGAGGACTTGGACGACGCCTCGGTGGAGGACGTAAGAGAGTTCTTCCGCATCTACTACGCGCCGAACAACGCCGTGCTCTCAATCGTCGGCGACTTCGACAGCCGGGAGGCGCGCGCGCTCGTCGAAAAATACTTCGCCACGATCCCCTCGCAGCCCGCGCCGCCCACGGTTGACGTGAGCGAGCCGGAGGAAGTCGCCGCGCGCTTCGAGTCGTACCCAGACCGCTTCGCGCAACTGCCCGCGCTGATGCTCGGCTGGAAGTCGCCCGTGCGCCGCACGCCCGACTTCTACGCGCTCATGCTCGCGAGCGACCTGCTGCTCGAAGGCGAAAGCTCGCGACTCTACCAGAGATTAGTGAAGGGCGACGAGTCGGTCGTCGCCGTGCAGGGCGGCGTCGCCGAGCGGCGCGGGCCGTCGTCGCTCTACCTCTTCGCCATCCCGAAGCCGGGGAAGACGACCGAAGAGATTCGCCGCACGATTCAGGAAGAGATCAGGCAGCTCGCCGACGAAGGTCCCAGCGCCGAAGAGATGGAGAAGCTGCGCAACAACCTTCTCAACGACGCCGTGCGCGGTCGGCAGTCCACCATGTTCCGCGCGCAGATGCTCGCCGAGTACGCGCTCTACGACGGCGAGCCCCAGCTCTTCAACACGGAGTTGGAGAGCTACCTGCGCGTCGAGCCCGCCGCGATCAAAGAGGCGGCGGCGCGCTTCCTCGCGACCGACAACTACTCGCTCATCGAAGTCGTGCCGACGCACGACGAGGCGGAGGCGGCTGCGCCGTCAGCTTCCGCCGCGGGCGAGACAGGGCAACCCGGCGCCCCCCCGCCGCAAGTCCCGCCGCGCCCCCCCGCGCAAGCGCCGTCCCCGACCGAGACCACCCCTGACACGCCGCTCGCCGCAGACGAGCCGCACCCGGAGAAACCCGCGCAGCCCGCCGACGCGCCAACGATGAAGGGATGAACAAAGGATGAAGGATGAAGGATGAAGGATGAAAGCGTGGTGGCTCAAGTTGAATGAGCATTCTTTCATCCTTCATCCTTCATCCTTCATCTTTCACCGAGATGAGCACACCCGATCTTCAAACCGAGTCGTTCCGCCGCGAGCCGCCCGCGCCGCTCGCGCCGCGCCCGCTGAATCTGCCCGCGTCGGAAGAGTTGACGCTCGCGAACGGCTTGCGCGTCGTGCTGTTGGAGAACCGGCGGCTCCCGCTCGTCAGCCTCCGCCTCGCCTTTCCCACGGGCGACGCGCACGATCCCGCCGACCGACCCGGTCTCACCGATCTGGTCGCCGGGATGCTCAACGAAGGCACCGAGTCGCGCACGAGCCGGCAGATCGCCGAAGAGGTGGCGCGCATCGGCGCGACCTTGAACGCCGGGGCGAACTCCGACTACACGACCGTCGCGGCGAGCGCGCTCTCGCCCTTCGCCGCGGAGATTCTCGAGCTGATGGCGGACGTCTCCTTGCGCCCTACCTTCCCCGAAGACGAGCTTGAGCTGACGAAGCAGAACACGCTGCAAAATTTGATCGCGCAGCGCGGGCAGGCGGCGTTCCTCGCCAGCGAGCGCGTCGCCCAGGTCATCTACGGCGCGCACCCCTACCACGTCGTCGCGCCCACGCCCGAATCGCTCGCGGCGGCGACGCGTGAAGAGATCGCCGCGTTCCACCGCGCCAGATTCATCCCGAACCGAGCCGTGCTCGTCGTCGGCGGCGATTTCCGGCGCGACGAGATCATGAGGCGCGTCGAGGACTTGTTCGGCGCGTGGCAACAAGGTGAAGTGCGAAAGCCCGACTTCCCCGCCCCGCCCGCGCGCGACCGGCGCTCGGCCTACCTCGTGGATCGTCCGGGCTCGGCGCAGTCGAACATCATCATCGCCAACCTGGCCATCCCGCGCACGCACCCAGACTATTTCCCCGCGCTCCTGATGCACACGGTGCTCGGCGCGAATGCCTCCTCGCGCCTCTTCATGAATTTGCGCGAGGAGAAGGGCTACACCTACGGCGCTTACACCAATCTTGACGCGCGCCGCGAGGCGGGAAGTTTTCGCGCGACCGCAGAGGTGCGCTCGCCCGTGACGGGCGACTCGCTCCGCGAGTTCTTCTACGAGTTCGGACGCATCCGCGACGAGCAGGTCTCGGAGAAGGAGCTGCACGACGCGAAGAGTTACCTGACGGGCATCTTCCCGATCCGCCTTGAGACCTTGGACGGGCTCATCGACCAGCTCGTGCAGATCAAGATGTTCTCGCTGCCGGAAGATTATCTATTGACCTATCGCGACCGCGTGCAGGCGATCACGCGCGCGGAGATTCAGCGCGTCGCGCGCGAGTACGTCACGCCTGAGCGCGCGGCGGTCGTCGTCGTCGGCGACGCGGCGGCGCTCGGCGATCAGATCAAACCCTACGCCGACGACGTGGAGCTGTACGACAGCACGGGGCGGCGCAAAGAACAAGGAGGCGGAGATGGACGCTAAATACGGTAACAACATGAATCAAACGGCGGGAACAGGCGAAGAGATGTTCGGCACTTGGAATCTGGACGTGAAGACGCCTTTCGGTCAGCACCCTGCGACGCTCCTGCTCGCGCGCGGCGCGGGGGGCGAGATCACGGGCTCGATCAAGTCGCAGCTCGGCGACGGCGCGCTCAGCAACGTGCGCGCCAAGGGCGACGGCTTCGAGGCGACGGTCTCGCTCGCGCTGCAAGGTCGCTCCTTCGACGCGCAGGTCTCGGCGCGCGCCGAAGCGGGCGAGATGTCCGGCACGATCAAAGTCAACAACCTGCCCATCCCCGCGCCCGCGCTCAAGTTTACGGGGAGAAAGCAGCAGTAAGCTGTTAGCGATTAGCCGTTAGCTGTTAGCCAGCAGGTTTTGTTGCTCATGGCACGGCTTTAAACATCGCGCCGTTCGGTTGATTACGGTTTGGCTAATTGCTAATCGCTAACAGCTATTAGCTACCAAAAAAATCCGCCCGGCGCGTGCTCTTCACGCCGGGCGGCAACCACAGGAGAATCACCTTCCGGGTCGCCCCCTCAGCGACCCTTCGGGTTTTGCTATGCTCGTCAGTTCGGATGAACGCCGCGCGCGCGACGTTGCCCCCGGCGCCGCCAAACTTTTTCCGCCCCCTCGTTTGAGGTGAAATGATGAGAAGACTCAGACAGCTCTTGACCCTCTCGCTCCTGCTCGCGCTCGTCTCCTGCGTGCAGCCGACGACGAACCAGACCGGCTCGACGAACAGCGCGACTTCCACGTCGGGCGACGCCGCGTTCAAGACGGCGGAGGACGCCTACGTCCGGGAGTTTTTGCACCGCTTCCCCGTCGTCAACACGTACCTCGGCGGCGGCGGGCTCGACCCCTCTTTGCGCGAGGTCGAGGGGCAACTGCGCGATCACTCCGCCGCCGCGCTTGAGTCCGAAGACAAGTGGCTCGCCGACTCGCAGCAGAAGTTCGAGGCGATTGACGCTAACTCGCTCTCGCCCGCGTCGCGCATTGATCGCGAGGTCGCACTCGCGCAAGTGAAGTTCCTCCTGCACCAGCACCAGCGACGCTATCAGGAGCGCGCGCTCGACACCTACACGAACGAGCCGTTCCGCGCCGTCGATTTCCAGATGCAGGGCATGACGCAGACGGGCGACAAACTCTACGGCACGCCCGACGAGTGGTCGCTCGTCGTCAAACGCCTCCAGGCGATCCCGCGCTACATGCAGGTCGCACAGGATCAACTCTCGGCTGGCATCAAGAGCGGCAATACGCCCGACTGGCGAATGCTCAAGCGCGACGGGCTCGACACGTGCGACGCCGACGCCAAGTATTTCGAGGAGACACTGCCGAAGACCGCCGCCGACCGCATCGCGCCGGGCGGGCAGCACGACGACCTGCTCAAGCAGATCACTGACGCGGGCAAGTCTGCGGCGGCAGCCTATCGCGGCTTGCACGACTTCATCGCGCAAAACTTCTTCGACGACGCCACGAAGCAGGGCGCGGACGCCGTCAAGTCGCAGTTCCGCGCCGACCACTTCTCGATGGGCGAGGAGGAGTACAACTGGGCGCTCAAGAACAATCTCCACGTCACGGACAAGACCGCCGCGCAACTCTACGAAGAGTCCATGCCCATCGTGCAGCAGACCCAGCGGCAGATGATCGAACTCGCGATACAGATTGCGAATAACCGCAAACTATCCAAAATCGAGATCCCTGAGGATAATTTAGACAGGGATATAGGTATAGCTGCCGTGCGCGCCGTCTTCGACGAACTCGGCAAGGACTACCCGAAGACCGATGCCGAGATGGTCAAGTGGTACGAGGAGGCTGGGCGACGACTCGTCGATTACGGTCGCAAGTCCGGCATCTTCGACGTGCCCGCCGACTACAAGCTCGACGTGGTCGAGACGCCGCCGCCGCTTCGCGCCTCCATCGAGGGCGCGGCCTATTATCCCGCCCCGCCCTTCAAGCAGAGCGGCACGGGTCGCTTCTACGTCACCACTTCCGGCTCGAACGATCAGGCGGTCTTGAAGGAGAACAACCGTGCCGCGCTCGCCGATCTGTCCGCGCACGAAGGCTTCCCCGGCCACGACTGGCACTACAAGATCATGACGCAGTACCGCGACCGGATCGGCTCGGTGCGCTGGCTCACGCCCGGCGAGGTCGAAGGCTCCTCGTCGATGTGGGAAGACTCCATCGCCGCCGAAGGCTGGGGGCTCTACTCCGAAGGACTGATGGCCGAGCCGCAACCAAACTTCCCCACGGGCTTCTACACGCCCGAAGAGCACCTCTACCAGCTACAGGGCTTGCTCTACCGCGACCTGCGAGTCCGCATCGACACGGGGCTGCACACGGGACGGCTCTCTTACGACGACGCCGTCGATCTCTTCTCGCAGGTCGTCAACTTCATGCCCGGCTCGTGCCGCGACGCCGCTGCCACAAAGGACGACGCCCTGCGCGCGAGTTGCAAGGGCGCGGAGGCCGCCGTCTATCGCTACTCGAAGTGGCCCACGCAGGCGATCACCTACCGATTGGGCCGCGATCAAATCCTCGCCACGCGCGAGGAGGCGCGTAAACTGCTCGGCGACCGCTTCGACGCGAAGCGCTACCACCTCCTCTTCATGCAGCAGGGCACGATCCCCGTCGGCTACTTCCACGACGAGCTGCTGCAGCAGATACAGGGGCAGAAGTAAGAAAGGATGAAGGATGAAGGATGAAGGATGAAGGATGAAAGCGTGGTCACTCAAGTCGAGTGGTCTCTCTTTCATCCTTCATCCTTCATCCTTGCCGCTTGAGCCCGCCGGAAAATCTTGACACCCCGCGCGACGCGGTTCTATAGTCCCGCACGCTAGTCCGGCTGCCTGCGTAAAGTCTCACGACACCTCGCTTCCGTCAGGTCGGCCTCACGTCTTCGACAACCGACGAGGAGCGTCAAACAATCATGGAATACGGCGAGAGGATTCTCCAGCAGGGTCTGGGCGGCGACGACGTGGTCGAGTTGCAGCTCCGGCTCGCGGGCTTCCGCGGCACCGTGCCCGACGGCGGCTTCGGCCCCGGCACGGCGCTGCAAGTCACCACCTTCCAGCGCGACTACATGAAGATGCCGACGCCGACGGGTCTCGCCGACGGCGACACCTTGCGCGCGATAGACAAGTTCGCCGACGACTTTCCCATCGACTTCGCTCAGTTGCGCTGCCCGTGCGGCAAGTGCGGCGGCTTCGGGCAGGGCAAGTTCAAGGGGCTCTACCTGACGAACAAGCCGAAGGTCGAGGCTTTCTACCGCTACGAGTATCCGGGCATGAACCGCATGATCCTCTGGGCGGCGCGCGCGCTCTTCTTCTACGTGCCCGGCGAGAAGTACAGCTTCAACTCCGGCTACCGTTGCAGCATCGACAACATCAACCACCAGCGTTCGAGCACGAACCACCACGGCAAAGCCATCGACATCGACACCAAGCTCAAGCCCGGCGAGAGCAAGATGGATGACGCGGCGAAGTGCAACATGCTGCGCGGCAAACTGGTCGAGACGGCGAACGCGCAGATCGGCTGGCTGGGGTCGAACCGCAAGTCTCTGGAGCCCGCCGACATCGCGCCCACCTGGGTGCATTACGACGTCCGCTCCTACGAGCGCAAGTACCTCGACGACAAATTCTTCTGCACCACGCTCAAAGACCTCGACAACCGCCAGCCGATCAAAGTCTGAAGCCGCGCGCGCGAGAAGCGTGAGGCACGAAAACGCGCGGAGCCCAGTCGCTCAGACTGAGCCCCGCGCGTTTTCCGTAATCGACTTCCCCGACGATCTCCAACCCGGCGACTTACGCCGACCGCGGCTCCAGCTTGAGCAGCCGGTCGTCCACCGAGCGCAGCTCAGCTTGGATTTCCAGCAGGTTACGGTTCAGCACGTCGATCTGCCGCGTCACCTTGCGCATCTCCGCTGTCGACTCAGCGCGTGACTCCCTAACTTCGGCGCGCGTGTCCCGAACTTCGATCTGCAGGCCGTCAACCGCGTTTTCGAGTTTGCCAACGCTGCTTTCGAGCCTGTCAGCTCTGGCATTGACCTGCGCGAAGCCTTCACGCATCTCGGCGCGTGTGTCGGCGATCTCCTTGAGCGCGTTCTCCCAGATCGGCTTTGTGTCGTAGTCGCGCGCTGAGGCGACAGCGGAGATGCGCAAGGTGACGCGGCAGATCGACGTGCTGAACCGTAACCTGCTGGAAATCCAAGCTGAGCTGCGCTCGGTGGACGACCGGCTGCTCAAGCTGGAGCCGCGGTCG